>NZ_CAJPGZ010000005.1:0-418070 GCF_905339865.1 Burkholderia sp. BCC1993
GTTCGCGTTCCTCGGCGTCAACATGTTCCTGTCCGGGCTGCACAGCTACGGGCAACTCTGAGGCATGCGCGGCGTTGCCTACCGTGTTCTACCCATGCACTTCGGCGAGCATTACCCCTACCCGCCGCGGGCGTGCCGGACCAGAATGTCCGAACGAGCATCGCCGCATTCCGGATGCGACGCAGGAGGAGCTGCCATGAGACGCGTCTATTTTCTGTTGCCGACGGCGCAATGCGCGCGGTCGATCGTCGGCGAGCTGCTGTCGCTGCGAATCGAGTGGCGACATATCCATTGCCTCGCGAATCACGATGTCTGGCGCGACGACTTGCCGGAAGCCACGCTGGTGCAACGCAGCGACCTGCTGCCGTCGCTCGCGCGCGGCACCGCGGTCGGCTTCGCGACCGGCATGCTGATGGGGCTGATCCTGCTGGTGGTCCAGCCCGCGGGGTTGCCGATCGGCGGCGGGATCGTCGTGGCGATCACGCTGTTCGGCGCGGCCTTCGGCGCATGGGTGGCGACGATGATCGGCATCGACATGCCGAGCACGCGCCTGAAGCGTTTCGAGGAGGGTATCGAGCATGGCGAGCTGCTGATGATGATCGACGTGCCGACCGACCGCGTTCACGAGATCGAAGACGCGATCAGGCTTCACCATACGGATGCGCATCTGCAGGGAGAGGATCCGACCATCCCGGCATTTCCATGAGCGGCGGGGCCGGCCGAACGCCGGCCGCGACAGCGCTACACGTTGCCGGACGCCATCGCTTCATGGCGCCGGGCAACGCGCCGTGCGCGCGATGCCGGCAGCGTTGCCGCGCGCAGGCTGCCGCGGGTCGCGCGTGTTGCGCGTTTTTCAGCGTTTTTCAATTCGCGGCGAGCAGCCGCTTGTAGCGCGCGAGCACGCGCGGCACGTACTCGCGCGTCTGCGGCATCGCCGGGATACGATACCCGGCCCGAATCACGGCATTCTCTCCGGCGTTGTACGCAGCGAGCGTGAGTTCGA
Source organism: Burkholderia sp. BCC1993 (assembly GCF_905339865.1). Taxonomy (NCBI): domain Bacteria; kingdom Pseudomonadati; phylum Pseudomonadota; class Betaproteobacteria; order Burkholderiales; family Burkholderiaceae; genus Burkholderia; species Burkholderia sp. BCC1993. The sequence continues at coordinate 1,004 of NZ_CAJPGZ010000005.1, forward strand.
CGTTTTCCTTGAACAGGTTGAGCAGGAAGCGCAGATACCGTGCGCCGGTCAGCACGTTGTTGCGCGGATCGAACATGTCGCCGCCCGAGAAGCGCCGGGCCGTTTCCGGCATCAGTTGCATGAGCCCGAGCGCGCCTTTGTCCGATACCGCCTTCGGGTTGTATCCCGATTCGACGTCGATCACGGCGCGAAGGAGTTCGGGCGGAACATTGAACGACCGGCTCGCTTCGGCGATCACGTCCTCGAACGACGACGCGACGACGTGTTTCGGCGCGACACGCTTCGTCGTGAATGCGGCCGGCCGGGCGGCCGGCCTCGCGGCCGCGACGATCACTTTCAGATTGACCGTGCTGGGCACGTTGGTCAGGACGATGACGCCATTCTTCGCCACCATGCCGAATATCTGCGCGTGAGCGGCGCACGACCATGCCGAGCCGATTCCCGCGCATGCGGCGACGATGATGGTCTTTCGTAATCCGGACGAAGGGTGGCAGCGCATCTTTCTGGCCTCCTGCATCTGCATTTTCGTGGCCGGGTGTTCGCATCGACAATGGGGCATCCTCCTACAATTCGAGGCCGGAAGAGACGCCGCCGCGGTGGCGCTGCAAAACTGTTACACAAGTAATCACCGGTAGGATTCGGTAATCCGATGAAGTTGACGATCCTTACGCGGGACAGTTGTTTTCTGCTCGATGCAACCGTGGTTGCAGAAGAAATCATTTCCCGCGCGGCGAAAGCGATCGGATAGTCCCGCCATCCGTAGTCTTACGGATGCGACGCACAACACCGAAACGATTCACGCCTGAAACATTCCCGTCATTGCGCGACGCTTCCGCAGCTGCATGCCTGGCGCGGGCGCTCGCGCGCGGCGCGGTGGCGCGATCCTTGCTCGAACGAGGAGCGTGGCCAATCGCTCGCGAGGCGGCCACCAGACCGGACCGAGAAAATCATCAGAAAGGGCGTCCGGCACCGTGCAACCGAGGCATCGATGTCCAACGGGGGTGCAAGCGCGGGAACACTTGGGGGAAGTCGTGAATACTAAATATCGATTGATAATTGCAGAAGATCACGATCTGCTGAGAAACGGGCTCCGGTCGATGCTTTGCGCACAAGGCGATTACGAAGTCGTCGGCGAAGCGCGGGACGGCAAGGAGGCATGCCACCAGGCAATGACGCTCGCGCCGGATCTGATTCTGATGGATCTATCGATGCGCGGGATGAACGGCATCGATGCGAGCGCGACGATCAAGCGTCGAACGCCGGCCGTCCGGATCGTCGCGCTCACGGTGCACCAGAGCGAAGAATACGTGCGCGAGGCGCTGCGCGCGGGTGTCGACGGCTACGTGCTCAAGGACGTTTCGTTTGACGAATTGCTGCTCGCGATGCGCATGGTCATGCAGGGGAAGAAGCACCTGAGTGCCGACGTGTACGGCTACATGGTCGACTCGTTCGTCAGCGGTCGCGAAATGCCTGCGCCGAAAAAGGCCTGGGACATCCTGACCGCACGCGAACGCAGCGTGCTGAAACTGATCGCGGAAGGACGCACCAACCGGCAGGTCGGTCAGTACCTGAACCTGAGCCCGAAGACGATCGAGAAGTATCGGGCGAGCATGATGCACAAGCTCCATCTCGCGAATCTGACGGAGCTGGTGCTCGTCGCGATGAACATGGGTCTGTTGACGACACTCGCGGCGAAATGCGCGGAGCCGAACGTGGACGAGGTGTCGACGCACGCAGTCGCCGACGGCGTGCAGGCGGCAGGCGCTGTCGCGCGGCTGGACGACTATCCGGCGGGCGGCGCGAAGCACTGAGCGCGGCTGCGCATCAGAGCGGCCAGGTTGCCGAGACGCGCGTACCCGTCGTGGCGGACGACTGGATCGCAAACGTGCCGCCGTGCGCCTCGATGCGGTGCTGCATGCCGATCAGGCCGAGTCCCGCCGCGCGCGCGTCGTCCGTCGAAAGCGGGCGACGCTCGTAGCCGACGCCGTTGTCGTCGATCGTCAGCAGCAGGCCGCCCGCATCGCGTTGCAGGCTGAGCACGATCTCGGTGGCCTGTGCATGCTTGACGATGTTGTGGAGTGCTTCCTGCGCGACTCTGAACATGTCGGCCTTCAGATGATCCGGTATGTCGTCGTCGTCGACGTCGCAATTGAACTCCACTGCCAGCGGGTCCGCGTCGCGCTCGATGCGCCGGCACAGCGAAACGAGCGCGGCCGGCAGTCCGAGCTTGTCGAGTATCGGCGGCCTCAGTTCGCCGCAGATCTGGCGGACTTCGCCGATCGTCTCGCGGATGCGCAACACGGCGTCGTCGAGCAGCGTCGTCGCGTCGGCGATCTCGCCGCGGCGAATGCGCATGAGCGCGTCCTCGTTCATCAGCTTGATGAGCGTCAGCGCCTGGCCGAGCCCGTCGTGCAATTCCGCGGCAAGCCGATGCCGTTCCTTCTGCTGGCCCATCAGGAGATAGGTGTTGCAGGCATGCACGCCCGCATCGTTCGCCGCGGCGCCACGCCGTTCGGGCTCGGGCGTCGACGGTTCCTCGAACAGCGTCAGCGACAGGTGTGTGTCGGGAAGTGCCTGCTGATGTACGACGAATCGCGCGGGATGGCCGCTTCGCCCGCTGAGCATCGCAGTGAACGCATGATGCTGAAGGGCGGCGCTCGTGGACAGCTCGCTCGCCAGCTCGGCGTGGGCGTCGTCGGGCGCCAGGTCGGACAGATGCCGGCTGACGAGTTCGGCGGCCGTATAGCCGAACAGCGCCGCGGCACTGCGATTGACCGATACGAAGGTGCCGTCGTCGGCGAGAATGGCGAGCGCCGCTCCACGCGCATCGGTGACGACAGCGCTGCGGCGATCATCGGTACGCAGCGCACTGCGCAGCTTGCGCATCGCATCGATCAGATCGAGCAGCCTGATCCGTGGCCCTTCGGGCTGGCGTTCAGTCATGGTAGCTCCCGAAGCGCAGTTTTCAGGAAACCGTAAGGTTTCGATCATTCTAGGACGTGACCGACTCGGCCCGCAACATGGGGATTTCGCGCGTACGTCATAGGGAAATACCTTCCGTATGCAACGGGAAATCCCGCCAAGCGGGCATGTCCTACCGGCCTTTGGGGGGCGTCATCCCATGACGCTCGCGACCAGATTCATGACACTTCAGTGGCGGGGCACGGAATTGTCCGCTGCCTGGGCGCGTCTCAGGGAGGCTGGTATGAACAGGATCGGAAGATCGACGATGGGCGCACTCGTGGTCGCGGGCGTTGCGCTTGCCGCGACGCCCGCGTGGTGTGCGCCCGATGGCAGCGCGATCGAGAACGCCGGCGGCGCGGCCGCGGAAAACGCCGCCGCGAACACGAGCGTCACGCAGAATGCCGCGCCGGATGCCGTCGAGAGTATGACGGGAATGACCATGCAGAACGGTGGCGAAGATTCCGTCGGAAACGCCGCCGACAGCGCGGCGACGCACGCCGCGGAGCACGCGATGGAACCCGCCACCGAGCCCGCGATGCAGCCCGCCGCGGAGCAGGCGATGGAGCCCGCTACCGAACCCGCGATGCAGCCCGCCGCGGAGCAGGCGATGGAGCCGGCCACCGAGCCCGCGATGCAGCCTGCCGCGGAGCAGGCGACGGAGCCCGCTACCGAGCCCATGACGCAGCCCGCCGCGGAGCCCGCCAACGGTAGCCCCGCCGCGCCCGCGCCGGCCGCACCCGCCGCAAAACCGGCGGACAAGGCCGCCTCGAAGATGACCGACGGCGCGACCGAAGCCGCCGGCATGCACATGCATCATCACGCCGTGATGCCGGGCACCGTGCACACGATGGTCCAGTATGCCGAGCCGTCGGTCCAGCTCGTGCGCGACGACGGCCGGACCGTCTCGCTGGTCAAGGAACTGGACGACGGCCGGCCGGTGATCCTGACATTCATCTACACCAGTTGCACGACCATCTGCCCGATGATCAGCCAGACGCTCGAGCAGCTGCAGGGCGAACTTGGCGCCGACCGCGACAAGGTGCACATCATGTCGATCTCGATCGATCCGGAGGCGGACACGCCCGAGCGGCTCAGGACCTACGCGGCACGCTTCGAAGCCGGCCCTGAATGGCAGCACTACACCGGTACCGTCGATGCGAGCGTCGCCGCGCAACGCGCGTTCAACGTGTATCGCGGCGACAAGATGAACCACACGCCGGTGACGTTCGTGCGGGCCGCGCCGGGCCAGCCGTGGCTGCGTATCGACGGCTTCGCGACGCCGACCGAGCTGCTCGCGGCCTATCGCGACGTCGTCGCGTCCAACTAGGCGTCTCTGAGAGGAGCGTCGAAATTGGACAACAAGCACCGTGTGCTGATCGTCGAGGATCAGCATCTGTTGCGAGTCGGCCTGAGTCACCTGGTTTCCGAGCTGGCCGACTACTGCATCGTCGGCGCGGCGAGCGACGGGGTCGAGGCCTGCCGTCTCGCCGAGAAGACGCGGCCCGACCTGATCCTGATGGATCTGTCCATGCCGGGCGGCAGCGGATTCGAAGCGATCGCGACGATCAAGCGCGACGTGCCGCATGCGCGGATCATCGTCCTCACGGTCCATCGCAGCGAAGACAACGTCAGGGAAGCGTTTGCCGCCGGCGCGGACGGCTACGTGGTCAAGGATTCGCCGTTCGCCGACCTGGTGCGCGAGATGCGCTTCGTGATGCAGGGCAAGTGCGTGGTCAGCCTCGACGCCTATCGCGCCCGCGCCGGCCTGCACGGGCTGCACGACGCGAACGCGCACAGGGCGCGCTTGTGGAATGCGCTGACGAATCGCGAGCGCACGGTGTTGCGCCTCGTCGTCGAGGGGCACACGAGCCGGCAGGTCGGCGAGTGCCTGAAGGTCAGTCCGAAAACGGTGGACAAGCACCGCGCCAATCTCATGCGCAAGCTCGGCGTCGTGAACCTGACCGGCCTCGTTCACTTCGCGATCGACGTCGGTGTGCTCGCGCTGAACGACGACGACCGTGTGTAAACCCCCTCCATTGGGGCAGGGCCCAACAGGGGGGGATTTACCCATGGGGATGGACGGCACTCCCTACTTCTGACCCGTACCGGCGTGAACAAGAATGCAATCAACGGCATCGGCGGCGCCGGTGCCGCGGGTCGATACAGGGAGGCAGCCGTGAGCCACGAATCGTTCTCGATCCCGGCCGGCGCGCCGGGCCGGCGGCAGCGTGACGAACGACGCGTGTGCCGCGCGTGTGCGAGTCGCGGCTTCACGCTGCTCGAGCTGCTGGTCGTGATGGTCATCATCGGGTTGCTGGCAGGGCTCGTGGCGCCACGGTATTTCGAACAGGTCGGCAAGTCCAACGTCAAGATCGCGCGTGCGCAGATCGTGTCGCTCGGCCAGGCGCTGGACCAATACCGGCTCGACGTCGGTACCTATCCGACGACCGAGGAAGGGCTGGATGCGCTCGTGAACAAGCCGCAAAGCGCGTCGCGGTGGAGCGGTCCCTATCTGCAGAAGGCCGTCCCGGCGGATCCGTGGGACCGGCCCTATCAGTATCGCTCACCGGGCGAGCACGGCGACTACGACCTGTTCTCGCTCGGCAAGGACGGACACGGCGGCGGTACCGGCGAGAACGTGACGATCTCGTCGTGGTAGGGGCGCGTGGCTACGGCCGCGGCGCGCGTCGTGGGCAGTTCGCAAGGAGATTCGACGTGAAATTCGTGCTGCATGTATTCGATACGAGCGGCTCGGTGCAGACGCTTCGCATCGACAGCGATTCGCCGGCGGGCGCGGCCTCGCTCGCGCGTGCGCGGGGCCTTCGCGTCGTATCGGTCAGCACGGACGCCGGGCGGCAGCGGCGCGGCGCGAACCGGCTCGGCATGCCGCGTGCGCGGTTCGACGTCGACATGTTCGCTCGCGAGCTGGCGGCGCTGCTCGATGCGGGTGTCGGCCTCGTCGACGCGCTGCGCACGCTCGGCGGCAACGCGCGGCGCGAGGCGTCCGCACAGGTGTGCCGCGATCTGCTGCGGCAGCTCGAGGAAGGGCAGTCGCTGTCGGCGGCGCTCGAGCACGCGAGCCCGATCTTTCCGCCGGTGCTGGTGGCGTGCGTGAAGGCGAGCGAGCAGACCGGCGGCCTGGCCGACAGCCTGACGCGCTATTCGCTCAACAGCGCGACGCTGCGCGAGTTGCGCGCGCGGGTCGTGTCGGCGGCGATCTACCCGACGGTGCTGCTGTTCGTCGGTGCGGCCGTCGTGCTGTTCCTGCTCGGCTTCGTGGTGCCGCGCTTCGCGACGCTGCTCGAACACAGCGGGCGCGAGCTGCCGCTGATGTCGCGGCTGCTGATGGCGTGGGGCGGCATGGTGCACGCGCACGGCACCGAGCTGGCCGGCGGCCTCACGGTGCTGGCGGTGGCCGCCAGTGTCGCGCTGCGGCGGCCGGCACTGCGCATCTGGCTCGCGGATCGGCTGCTGGCGCTGCCCGGCATCGGGCAACACTTCCGCGTGTTTCGCCAGTCGCAGTTCTATCGCACGACGGCGATGCTGGTCGACGGCGGCATTCCCGCCATTCGCGCGTTCGATCTCGCCCGCGGCCTGGTCGGCCGCGCGGACCAGGCTGCGCTTGCGCGCGCGCTGCAGCAGGTCCGCAACGGCGCGAAGATGTCCGAGGCGTTCCAGCAGGCCGGTCTCGCCAATGCGATCGGCTACCGCCTGCTGACGGTGGCCGAGAAGACCGGCGGGCTCGGGCCCGTCCTCGACCGGATCGCCGCGTTTCAGGAAGCGCAGGTGTCGCGCACGATCGACCTGATTTCACGCCTGATCGAACCCGCGATGATGATCGTGATCGGCGTGGTGATCGGCGGCATCGTCGTGTTGATGTACATGCCGATCTTCGAGATCGCGTCGAGCATTCAGTAGGCAGTCCTGGAGACGCGCGTGGACACCCTCACATCCTCCCCCGACAACCCGCCCGACGCGGACGCCGATCTGCGCGACCTGCTGCGCACGCTCGGCGAACGGCACGGTTCGGGCCTGCGCGCGCTCGAGGCATTGACGGCGCAGACGGCGCTGGGCGCGGACGCGATGCGCGAGCGGCTCGCGTCGCAATTCCGGATGAAGCCGATCGGCATGCGCGAACTGAACCGCCTGACGCCGGATTTCGAGCTGGTGCCGTTCGTCGAGGCAACGGCGCGCCTTTGCGTGTGCCTGCGCGATCCCGATTGCGGCGCGCTGCTGTTCGCGATCGCCGATCCGCTCGATGCCCGCACGCGCGGCTGGATCGAGCACCGGATGCGTGCGCACCCGGCGCTGGCATACGGATGGGCGCTCGCGAGCGCGGGCGACCTGGGCGCCTATCTCGCCGTGCGCGAGAAGGACATCCGCGCGATGGATTCGCTCGCGTTCGACGATCCGATCCAGAGTGCGCCCGATCCGGCGTCGCTCGCCTTGACGCTGCAGGGCATCAGCAGCGACGACAGCCCGGTGGTGCGTCTGCTCAATTCGACGATCTACGACGCGCTCAAGATGCTGGCGAGCGACATCCACCTCGAATGCCGGGCGAACGGCTTGATGATCAAGTGCCGGGTCGATGGCGTGCTGACGGTGGTGGGGCGCGTCGAGGGCCGCGACGTCGCGGACCAGGTGCTGTCGCGCGTGAAGGTGATCTCCGAGCTCGATATCGCGGAGCGCCGCATTCCGCAGGACGGGCGCTTCAAGGCGATGTACGCCGGACGCGAGATCGATTTTCGCGTATCGATCATGCCGAACCAGTTCGGCGAGGACGCGGTGTTGCGGATTCTCGACCGCTACCAGCTGTCCCAGGCGTCGGGCGGCCTGACGCTCGAGGCGCTGGGGTTCCAGCCCGCCGACACGCGCTTCATGCGGTCGGTCGCGTCGATGCCGTACGGCATGCTGCTCGTCACGGGCCCCACCGGCAGCGGCAAGACCACGACGCTTTACGCAATCCTCACCGAAATCAACAACGGGCTCGAGAAGATCGTGACGATCGAGGATCCGGTCGAATACCAGCTGGGCGAGATCCTGCAGATTCCGGTCAACGAGGCGAAGGGCCTGACGTTCGCGCGCGGCTTGCGGTCGATCCTGCGGCACGATCCGGACAAGATCATGGTCGGCGAAATCCGCGATCCCGAAACCGCGCAGATCGCCGTGCAGGCCGCGCTGACCGGCCACCAGGTGTTCACCACCGTGCATGCGAACAACGTGTTCGACGTGATCGGCCGGTTCACGAACATGGAGGTCGATCCGTACAGCTTCGTATCGGCGCTGAACGGCGTGATCGCGCAGCGGCTGCTGCGCCAGTGCTGTCCGGACTGCCTGGACGAGGACACGGTCGACGCGGATGCGCTCGCCCGCTCGGGCATCGACCCGGACACGGCCGGCAGCTACCTGTTTCGCCGCGGTACCGGGTGCGCGATGTGCCGCGGCAGCGGCTATCGCGGCCGGCGCGCGATCGCGGAGGCGCTGCGCATGAACGACGAACTGCGGCAACTGCTGTCGGAGCGCGCGCCGCTCGGGCACATCAAGGCGGCGGCGCTGCGCTACGGCATGACGACGTTGCGCGCATCGGCCATCGACCTGGTGAGGCGCGGCGAAACGACGCTCGAGGAGATCAATCGTGTCACCATGGTCGAATGATCGGCTTGCGGTCGGCGTCGGCACGCGCGAGATCGTCGTCGGCATCCGCCCGCGCGCACTGTGGCGGCCGGGCCGGCGCGGGTTCGCCGCCGATCCGCTCAGCGTCGTCATCCCCGACGAACAGTTCGGAAGCGAGACGGGGGTGCTCGACGCGCTGGGTGCCGCGCTGGCCGCGACGGCCGGCAGCGACGGCAACGCGAAGCGGCCGCCCGCGCGCGGCGCGCACATCGTGCTCGACGATTTCTGGTGTTGCCATGCGATCCTGCGCGGCGACTTCCGCGCGCTGCACGCGCGCGCGCTCGAGGACATCGCGCTCGCGCATTTCTCCGACACCTACGGGGTCGCCGCCGAGTCGCTGGTCACGCGCTTCGACGTGCGGCGTGGCGGCCGTGTGCTCTTTGCCAGCGCGCTGCCGCGCACGCTGTACGACGGCATTCTCGGGACGGGCGCAGCCGGCGACGTCCGCATTCGCTGCCTTCGCGCGGGGCTTCCGGAGACGCTCGATCGGGTCGCGGTGAAGCCGGACGGCGACGCGATGCTGCTCGTCGTCGGCGAGGCGTTGCTGCAGGCGGTCATGATCGAGCGCGGCGAGTGGACCGCGTACGACGCGCAGCGCCTCTTTCCGGGCGAGTCCGGCGATGCGTCGAGGCTTGCCGAACTCGCCGAGCAGCTGTTCGAGCGCTCGGCGACGCGCACGGGCCTGACGCGCGACGACTGCAAGGTCTATCTGTCCGGCGTCGACACGGATGCCGCGCCGTTCGAGGCGCGTTTTGCCGCGGCCGTGCTGCCGAGCCGCGCGGCGCTCGACGGTTCGCCTGCGCGCCGGTTGCTGGAGTACGCATCATGAGCCGCACGCTCGACATCGATTTTTGCCGGCGCCGCGCCCGCATCGGCGTGAGTGGCGCGATCCTGCTCGGCGTCGCCGCGCTGCTGTGGGGCGCGTGCGCCGTCCGGCTCTGGCACGCGTATGCGGAGAACGATCGCATCCGGGACGCGCTGGCGCTCGTCCAGCATCGCACGTTCGCGCAGCAACACGTCGTGAAGCCGCCGCCGACCGCGGCCGCGCGGCTCGCGGAAAAGCAGAGCCAGGCCGTGCTGCGCGAACTGACCGTGCCATGGCAGACGCTCTTCTCGATCGTCGAAGACTATCCGGGCCATGACGTCGCACTGATCGGCATCGACCAGAACCCGGCACAGGGCCAGATTCGCATCACGGCCGAAGCGAAGGACCCGGACGCGATGATCGCGTACCTGAAGTACTTGCAGACGAGCGACGTGCTGCGCGAGGCGACGCTCAACGGCCACCTCGTCGAGGAGAACGTGGCGGGAAAGCCGGTGCGTTTCCAGATCACGGCCGTCTGGAGGAAATCATGAAAGCCGATCGTTTCGCGGACCGCCTGCTCACGCTTCGGTTCGCGTGGCGGCGTGCATTCGGTCTGCCGGGGCTCGCCGGGATCCTGATGCTCGGTGCCGCGGGCATCACGTATGCGGCGATCGCCGGCGTGGAGGCCGACACGCGCGCGATGCAGGCGCCGGCCGGCGTGGTGCGCGCCGCACGCGGCCAGCGTCCGGCCGACGTGCGCGGCACGGCGGCGGACGCGACGACGCTCGACACGTTGCCGGCGCTCTTTCCGCGCTTTTCGCAAAGCGCGGACGACATCGCGTCGATCTTCGAGCAGGCGCGCGACAGCCATCTGGCGCTCGGGTCCGCCGAGTACCAGATGACGACCGAGTCGGGGGCGCGCTTCACGCGCTACCAGGTGCTGCTGCCCGTGAAGGATCAGTACGGCGCGATCCGGCATTTTCTCGCATCGGTGCTGAACCACGTGCCGAACGCGGCGCTGCAGGAAATCCACGTCGAGCGTCCGGCGGTGGGCAGCAGCATTCTCGACGCGCGGGTTCGTTTCGAACTCGTCTATCGGAGCGCCCAGCCATGATCTCCGCCGTCATGAAACCCGCTTCGCGCAATCGACTCGTGCTCGTGCTGGGCTGCCTCGTCGTCGCCGGTACCGGATATCGCGTGCTGGTGGCGGCGATGCAGCAGCCGGCACCGGCTGCTGCAAGCGGCATCGTCCATCGCGACGGTGCGCGCGCGGCGCCCGCGCCGGCACGCGCACGCGCAGGCCTTGCGGCGGCCTCGCATGCCGCGGCGCCTGCGCCCGCGTCGTTGCCCGCGTCGCATGACGTACCCGCGCCGCATGACGCGGCGGCGACCGCGCGGGAACAGCTCGCCGCATTGCGTGCGCCCGTGTCCGTCGAAGCTGCACACGATCCCTTCACGGCGTCGTCATGGCTGCCGCCGCCGCCCGTCGAGCCGCCGCCGCCCGAAGCGCGTCCGGCGCCGCCGACCGCGCCGCCGGTGCCGTTCGTTTATCTCGGCCAGCAGGATGCCAAGTCGGCGAAGCCGCAAGTGTTTCTCGGCAACGGAGACCAGTTGCTGATCGTTTCGCCGGGCGATGTGATCGACAGCCAGTATCGCGTCGAGTCGGTGTCCGAGGCGAACGTGGTGCTCACCTATCTGCCGCTGAACCAGATCCAGATGGTGCCCATTTCAGTGGAAGGAAAGTAAATGGAAACCGTACTGACACGGGATGCGCGCCGCAACGGGGACGGCGGCCCGTCGACACGCCTTTGCTCCGTCACCCCGGCCGATGCGCGACCCGCACCGGCGGCCCGCTGCGCGACGAAACGCGCGCTGGCGATCGCCGTGGCGCTGCTCGCGTGCGGCGGCTGCGCGCATGTGCCGAACCTTCAGGACGATCCGACCAACGCGCAGGTGAAGATCGACGCCGTGCACGAGCGCAACGACGCGGTCGACCAGCTGCTCGACAACGCGGACACGTTTCGCCAGCAGAACGAATTCGACGACGCGGCGCGCTCCGTCAACATGGCGAAGCAGCTCGATCCGACCAGCGAGCGCGCGCGCCGGATCGGCACGATGATCGACCAGGACCGCAAGCATCTCGCGATCCTGCAGGAAGCGGACCGCATGATGAAGCGCGGTTCGTACGCGCAGGCCGCCGAACGCGTGCATCGCGTGCTGGTCGAGGATCCGGCCAATGCGATGGCGATGCGGATGCAGGCGGAACTCGATGAAAAGCGCCGCCAGCAACACGCGGAGCGCGACGACAAGCTCGCGGCGTCGTCGATCATGCGCACGCCGGTGTCGCTGCAGTTCCGCGACGCGAACGTGCGGATGGTGTTCGAGGCCTTGTCGAGGACGTCCGGGCTGAACGTCATTTTCGATCGCGACGTGCGCGCCGACCTGAAGACGACGATCTTCGTGCAGAACGCGTCGCTGCAGGACACGGTCGACATGATCCTGTTGCAGAACCAGCTCGACAAGAAGCAGATGAATGCGAACACGCTGTTCATCTACCCGGCGACGCCGGCCAAGGAGCTCGAATACCAGGAGCTCAAGGTGCGCACGTTCCAGCTGTCGAACGTCGATGCGAAGCAGATCCAGTCGCTGCTGAAGAGCCTGCTGAAGGTGAAGGAGGCCGTGATCGACGAGCGCGCGAACACGGTGACGATCCGCGGCACGCCAGACACGATCAAGGTCGCCGAGGAAATGATCACCGCCCAGGACTTGCCGGAGCCGGAGGTGATGCTCGAGGTCGAGGTGCTGGAGGTATCGCACGACCGGATGTCGCAACTGGGCATCAACTGGCCCAACTCGTTTACGGTGTCGACGCCGAGCTCGGCCAATACCTGGGGGGTGCTGCACCATCTGCCGGCCAATGCGCTGACCGTCAGCGGCCTGTCGGCCACCGCGGACTTCAAGCTGACCGATACCGACGCGAACCTGCTCGCGAGCCCGCGCATCCGCGCGCGCAACAAGGAGAAGGCGCGCATCATGATCGGCGACAAGGTGCCGGTGATTTCGAGCTCGAGCACGCCGAGCACCAGCGGCCCGTCATTTACGCAGATGATCCAGTACCTCGACGTGGGCATCAAGCTCGAGGTCGAGCCGCAGGTTTATCGCGACGGCGACGTCGGCATCAAGCTGAATCTCGAAGTCAGCAACATCACCAACACGATCTCGAGCGGCAACTCGCAGGGGCTGAGTTCGCTCGCGTATCAGATCGGCACGCGCAGTGCGTCGACCAGCCTGCGGCTTCGGGACGGCGAAACGCAGATCATGGGCGGCCTGATTTCGGACGAGGACCGCCGCAACGCGAACAAGGTGCCGGGTCTTGGCCAGTTGCCGGTGCTCGGCCGCCTGTTCTCGGATCACGGCGGCGATCACAAGAAGACCGAGATCGTGCTGCAGATCACGCCGCATATCGTCCGGCCGCAGGTTGCGGCGGATGCGGACACGCAGGAAGTGTGGTCGGGCACCGACGTCAACGTGCACGCCGACCAGCTGCGACTCGACCCGGTGGCGCTGAACGCGGAGGCGCCCGCGGCGCCGGAAGCGAAGGCACTCGCGGCGCCGGAGGCGAAGGCCCCCGCGGCGCCGGAGGCGAAGGTCGTTCCGGGCAGCGTGGGCGGCGGGACGTCGGGCGGCGCGGCGCCGTCACCGCTGGAGGCCGCGGCGAACCGTGAGCAGCCGTCGCCGGCGAGCGGCGCGTTCGGACGGATGCCGGCCGCACCGCGCACGACGCCGCCGCCCGACCCGTACGGCGGGCGGTTCTCGAGGTCCCAGCCGGGATTGCCCGCGCCGGCCCCCGGGGCCGCCGCGGCGGAGCAGCCGGCTGGCGGCGCGGCGCAGGCGGCCGCGCCGGCGGGCAATGAAGTGGCGCCCGCGCCGGGCACCACCGTGACGCCGGTTGCGTCGCCGGCACCGGCCGAGCAGGCGGCCGCGGCGGCCAATGCGCCGGCCGCCGCGCCGGCGGCGCCCGCTCCGACGCTGCAGATGCCGGCGGGCGATATCCCGAACGAAAACCCGCTTCGCCCGATCGGGAAGTGAGCCGTGACCGCCCGCCACGCAGCGCCTCGCATTGGCCGAGTCGGCCGCGTCGGTCGCATCGGCCGGCGCGGCTTCACGTTGATCGAGATGGTCATCACGCTCGCGCTCGTGTCGATCCTCGCGCTCGCGATCATGCCGTTCTCCGAACTGATCGTGCAGCGTCAGAAGGAGCAGGAGCTGAGTGCCGCGTTGCGCGAGATTCGCACGGCGCTCGATGCGTTCAAGGATGCGAGCGATGCGGGGCAGATCGAAAAGGAGGCGGAAGCGTCCGGCTATCCGCCGTCGCTGGCCGTGCTCGTGACGGGCGTGAAGAACGTCCGCGACCCGAAGGGCGGCATGATGATGTTCCTGCGCCGGGTGCCGCGCGATCCGTTCTTCGCCGGCGATCCCGATACGCCGGCCGAGGACACCTGGGATGTGCGCGCGTACGGCACGCCGCCGGACCCGGCGGCCGACGCGGCCCCTGCCGGCATGGAGCCCGGCAAGGACGTGTTCGACGTGACCTCGAAATCCGCTCGTGTCGGCATCAACGGCATTCCGTACAAACAATGGTGACGGTTCATCATGAAACCCGCTCGCATGCGCAGGATCCGCGGCTTTACGCTGATCGAAATCGTGGTCGTGATGGCCATCATCGGGCTGCTTCTGACCTTGGCCGTGCCGCGCTACATGCACAGCATCGAGCGCGGGAAGGAACAGGTGCGGCGGCAGAACCTCGCGGTGATGCGCAATGCGATCGACCAGTATTACGGTGACAACGGGCAATACCCCGACACGCTCGACGAACTGGTCGCGAAGCACTATTTGCGTGCGGTTCCGGTCGATCCGGTGAATGGCGACGACAAATGGGCGACGATCGCATCGCCGGACGAGACCAGGCCGGGCGTCTACGATGTGGGGCCCGCGAGCAGTGTGCAAGGCGTGCCGCCGGGCGTGGCGGGAACGGTGGGAGCGGCGGGAACGGCGGGAACGGCGGGAACGGCGGGAACGGCGGGAACGGCGGGAACGGCGGGCGTGGCCGGAGCGGTGAAATGAGCCGGTCCGGGCGGGCCGCGCGCGCGCGTGCGATGCATGCCCGCCTGCGCGGCGGGCGGCAGCGCGGGCTCGTGCTGCTCGCGCTGCTGATCGCGCTGATGCTGATGTCGATCGCGCTGGCCGGCGCGCTGGATGTCTGGTCGCTGCAGCGGCGCCGCGAACAGGAGCGGCAACTGCTGTTCGTCGGCGATCAGTACCGCAGGGCCATCGTCGCGTACTACCGTGTCGGGCGCGTATATCCGCAAACGGTCGACGACCTGCTGGACGATACGCGCTTTGCCACGCCCATGCATCATCTGCGCCGCGCGTATCCGGATCCGGTCAGCGGCAAGAACGACTGGTCGTTCCTGTGGCGGGCCGACCGATTCTACGGCGTATCCAGCAGCTCGGATGGCGCGCCGATCAAGCGCGCGGGATTTCCGGATCGATACAGGGAGTTCGAGGGCGTCGAAACCTATCGGCAATGGAAGTTTCTTTACCTCGCACCGGGTATGGCCGCATCGGCTGACGAAGCGTCGCCGGCGGCGCCGGCGCGGCCGGCCAGTGTGCCGAGCCTGTCCGGTTTTCCGGGCGGCTCGCTGCCCGGAAAGATGCCGGCCGGCCTGCGTTGACGCGGGTTCGGCGCCACGCGATACAGGCCGCACGCAAAAAAGCGCGATGCCCGCAACGGGCATCGCGCGTAAAACGGCGTGGAGCGCCGACGAATGAAACGTGATGAAGAAAGGGACGCCCGGCCAGGGACGCCCGGTTAGGGGCGCCCGGTTAGGGGCGCCCGGCCAAGGACGCCCGGCCGGAGGCTCAGGCCTTCGCGAGCTTGATGCTGGTCGGCTCGGCCGTCAGGTAGCCGACGCTCGCGCCGAAGCGGTCCTTGTAGTTCGCGCGCACCAGCGGGTCGAGCGTCGCCTTGACCTTGTCGTGCAGCGGCGTCTCCCAGTCGCCCACGTGCTGGAAGTTGCTCATCACGTAGGTCCAGCCGTTGATCTCGTCGACCGCGTGCAGGCCGGTCGATTCGGCGCCGGCCGGGCACGACAGCACGCGCGCGAGCGATTTCGTGTCGACGTTGTACGCCCACAGGAAGTTGTTCACGTGCATGCCCGAGTCTTCGCCGATGAAGAGCGTGCGCAGCTTCTCGGAGAACTTCAGGTTGTCGGGGTTCGCGATCTTGTCCGGGTTCGCGAGGTTGCCGAGCGCATCGGCCGCGGCGAGGTCCTCGCCGACGAGCGCGGCCGGCGCGCCCATGTCGACCGGCACCCACTCGCTGTCGATCGCGCTGCCCGACTTGTCGCGCTGGCCGGCCTTCAGGTTCAGCGCGTAGACGGCGCCCGCGGAGATCTTCTTGTCCACCGCGACGTCGCGCGACACCGCATTGCCGTTGACCATCGACGTCTCGATCCGCGACATCGCCGTGTAGACGATCTTGTCCTTCGCGTTGACCGTCGTGCCTTCGAGCTTCGTGAACGCCATGCTGCCGCCGATCAGCGCCGCGTAGCGGTGCGTCTCGAGGAACGCGGCCGCTTTTTCCATCCCGGGTTTCACGCGCATCCAGTTGAACTTGCCGCCGAAGTGGATCTTCGTGTAGCTCGCGTCGTTCGGGTCGGTCGTCGTCAGGTCCATGATGTCCGACGCCTTCAGCGTGTTCGCGAGCGTCTCGATCTCGCTGCTCGTCGCGTGGCCGATCCTGATCCACGTGAGCGTCGCGCTGCCCGCGCCGGCGGACGACGTCTGCGTCCACTTCGCGACGTACAGCGTGCCGGCCGACAGGTCGGCCGCCTTGTCGGCGACGAACATGAACAGGCCGCCGTTGGTGGCGTCGTCACCCATCATCACGGTGCGCTGGTCCGGCATCACCTGGATCAGCTCGTGCGAGATGCGGCCGAGGCAGTAGTGCTTCTTCACCGTGCCGGTGCCGTCCGGGTTCACCGTGATCTCGGGCAGGTGGCCGTAGTGGTAGGGGTTCGCCTTCGTTTCGTCGCCGAACGTGTTCCGGCTGAATGCCTTGAACTGCGCGTCGGTCGCGGCCTTCGTCGCGTCCGGCTCGTATTCCTCGCTCGACAGGTGCGTGCCCCACGGCGACAGGCTCGCGCCGCACGTGATCCACAGGCCGTGCGCCTTCGACGTGTCGACGTTGTGATACTTGACGACCTTCAGCGCGCCGTTGGACGGATCCTGGTCGAGCGTGATCACCGCGATCGGCGACGGCAGCTGGCCGTACTGCGACGCGCTTGCCTGGTCGCGCGTCGTGTATTCGAACTGCACGACCGCGAAGACCGTGTTGCCCTTCACGCCGGCGACGCTGGCGTTCTTCAGCGTCAGCAGCGAGCTGCCGTCCGGGCAGTCCGAGTAGAACTGGCGCTCCTTGCCCGCCACCGAGCGGTCGATGATCGGCTGGTTGTTGATGTCGTAATAGCCGCCCGCGAGCGTCGTGCCACCCTTGCCGTCCGGCACCATGTCGCCCGTCACGAAGAACGGCCGGTACGCGAGCTTGAAGTTGCGCGACGAGCCGTCCGAGAACGACACCGACAGCGTCGAGCCGACCGTCGTCGTGGCCATCGCGGCCGCGTTGTCGAGCGTGGGCGCGGCCATCGCCGAGAATGCCGCCGACGTGTACGCGGCGGCCGGCGTCGCCGCCACCGGATTGTCGTCGCCGCCGCAGCCGGTCAGCAGGGCCGGCAGCGCGAGGCCGGAGAGGGGCAGCATGGGCGCGCCGGCGAGGATCTTCAGGGCCTGACGACGGGAAGCATTGGGCAACGCGGGCATGTGGAGTCCAGTTTCAGATATTGGAAGAATGGCCTTCGCGCAGCAGGCGATCAGCAAGCAAGGCGAAGGCAAGTTGAAAACTGGACCGAAGTGTAGGGACGCTAGATGAAAGTTTTTTGAATCGAAAACGTAATGATGTGTCGGGCGTCCGTCAGGCGGGCTGCCGGACGCCGGTCGCAAGCGTTTGCGCTCAGTCGCGCTCGGGCGTCGCCGAGATGCGGTGGATCGACAGGTCGGCACCGTCGAATTCGGCTTCGCGATCGAGGCGCAGCCCGACGGTCGCCTTCAGCGCGCCGTACACGAGCGTGCCGCCCGCGGTGGCGATCGCGATGCCGCCGAGCGTGCCGATCAGCTGCGACACGAACGACACGCCGCCGAGGCCGCCGAACGCGGGTTGCCCGAACACGCCGGCCGCGAGGCCGCCGAGCGCGCCGCACATCCCGTGCAGCGGCCACACGCCGAGCACGTCGTCGATGCGCCACTTGTTCTGCACGCAGGTGAACATCGCGACGAACAGTGCGCCGGCCGCGGCACCCGTGACGAGCGCGCCGATCGGGTGCATCACGTCGGAGCCCGCGCAGACGGCGACGAGGCCCGCGAGCGGGCCGTTGTACGTGAAGCCCGGATCGTTGCGGCCGGCCATCCACGCGGCGAGCGTGCCGCCGACCATCGCCATCAGCGAGTTCACGGCGACGAGGCCGCTGATCTTGTCGAGCGTCTGCGCGCTCATCACGTTGAAGCCGAACCAGCCGACCGCGAGCACCCACGCGCCGAGCGCGAGGAACGGGATGTTCGACGGCGGATGCGCGGCGATCCGGCCGTCCTTCGCATAGCGGCCGTGGCGGGCGCCGAGCAGCAGCACGGCCGGCAGCGCGACCCAGCCGCCGAATGCGTGCACGACGACCGAGCCCGCGAAATCGTGGAACGGCGCGCCGAATGCATGCGTGAGCCAGGCTTGCACGCCGAAGCGCTCGTTCCATGCGATCCCTTCGAAGAACGGATAGATGAAGCCGACGATGATCAGCGTCGCGACGAGCTGCGGATTGAATTTCGCGCGCTCCGCGATGCCGCCGGACACGATCGCGGGGATGGCCGCCGCGAACGTCAGCAGGAAGAAGAAGCGCACGAGCGCGTAGCCGTTGTGCTGCGACAGCGTGCCGATGTCGTCGAAGAACTCGACGCCATACGCGATCGTATAGCCGATGAGGAAGTACGCGAGCGTCGACACCGAGAAGTCGACCAGGATCTTCACGAGCGCGTTGACCTGGTTCTTCTTGCGGACCGTGCCGAGCTCGAGAAATGCGAAGCCCGCGTGCATCGCGAGCACCATGACGGCGCCGATCAACAGGAACAGTGTATCGACGCCGGATTTCAGACCATCCATGCCGTGGCTTCCTTGCGCAAAAAACGGGCGAGGAACGCAAGTATCGAGCCAACTTGGTGAACGGCTGCGTGCAATTGGTGCGAAGCGCCGTTTGGTGCGGCATTCCGGTGATGCCTGCACGATGACGGGGCAGGCCGCGTGTGGCGCGGATGTCATGACGGATGCACGCACGTGGTGCGATGCGTGCGCAACTGGTGCGTGCGATGCGCGCCGCGGTGCGGCGTGGTGCGCCGCGATGCACCGGTCTGGCGCGTCAGCGGCGCGCGAACAGCGCGCGCGGGCGCCGCAGCCGCCACGCGCTGGCGGACCAGTAGGCGGCGACGGTCGAGAGCCCGAGCGCCGCGAACGACAGCGCGGCGAGGCCCGCGCGCGACGGGTCGTCGCCGTCGGGGCCGAGGATGCCTTGCTGGACGATCAGCGCGGCCGTCCAGAAGCCGATCACCGCCTGCGCGAGCAGCCGGGCGCACGCGACGCGGCGCGGGCGCCCGGCGTCACGCAGGCGTGTCGCGGAGGGGGCGCGAAGACACAGGAACAGGGTGGCGGCAAGCACGGCAGCCAGCGTGATGAACCAGTCGATGAGGAAAGCCATGAAGGAAGCGGAACGCGGGTGGAGCGGATTGGAGTCTGCCCAATTTAGTGTCGGCGCGCGTGCGATTGAATCAGACAAGTCCGAAATTGAAAGGCATTTTTAATCGGGAGTCGGCATTGGCCCTGTTGCGGAGGCGGTATCATCGACACCGGTCCAACCATGCAGGCCGTGCGGCGCACGGCCGGAGATTGCTGATGAAGATGAAGACTTCGCGGGCGCGTCGCATGCCCGGGTCCATGCTGGCGGCCGCGGCCGTCGGCGCGGCGTTGTTGCTCGCAGGCTGCGAGAAGTCCGGCACGCCGGCCACGCACCCCGATACGGCCGCGAGCGCGGCCGCCGATGCCGCGAACAACGCGGCCAAGGCGCTCGACCAGGTGGCGAGCACCGTCAACCAGCAGATCAATGCCGCGAAGGCCGGCATCGCGAGCGCGGCATCGGCCGTGCCGCCGCTGTCCGCGAGCGGCCTCGCGTCCGCCGCGCAGGCGCAGATCGATGCGGCCGCTTCCGCGGTCGTCGCGCACGCGGCATCGGAAGCCGGCGCGAAGATCGCGGAGGCCGGCAAGAAGCTCCAGCAGTGGAGTCAGCAGAACGCGTCGGGTGCGAAGCCGGCCAGCGGCGAGTAGCGGGCCTTGCGCAATCCGTGAAATGTAATTATAGTGGTTACACATTGTCGCCGGCTGCCGTTCGGGCCGGCGTCGCCGAGTGAGTGAGGAATGAATACCAGCAGCCGGTTCGCGTTTGCCGTTCACGTGCTCGCCTTGCTGTCGATGCAGGAAGGCGCGCCGCTGTCGTCCGACATCATCGCGGGCAGCGTGAACACGAATCCGGCGCTGATTCGGCGTCTGTTGTCGATGCTGGCGGCCGCGGGGCTGACCACGTCGCAGCTCGGCGCGGGCGGCGGGGCGCTGCTGGCGCGCGAGCCGGGCGAGATCACGCTGCTCGACGTGTATCGCGCGGTCGACGATGCGCAGCTGTTCGCGCTGCACCGCGAGGCGCCGAATCCTGCGTGTCTCGTCGGGCGGCACATCCAGGGCGTGCTGATCGACTATATCGGCGACGCGCAGCGCGCGATGGAAGCATCGCTTGCCACGCGCACGCTCGCGGACGTCACGGCCGACGTGCTCGAATCGGAGCAGCGCGGCCGGCCGGCGGGGAGCGCGAGCGGCTGAGCGCAGGCAACGGATGAGGCAGGGCAGGAGGCCGGGTGGCGCATATGCGCGGCGCCCGGCGCGACGGAGTGCGGCTCCGTTTTTTTTCGGTCTTATATGTAATTGCTGTAGTTACTTATTTATTTCTGGAGAATCGACATGACGCAACGTTCCTTGAACATCGCACTGTTTGGCGCCACCGGGATGATCGGCTCGCGCATTGCCGCGGAAGCCGCGCGCCGCGGCCATCGCGTGACCGCGCTGTCGCGCCATGCGGGGGCGGCCGGCGACGGCATCACCGCGAAGGCGGTCGACCTGTTCGATGCGGCCAGCATCGCGGCCGCGCTGCCGGGCCACGACGTCGTCGCCAGCGCGTACAGCCCGAAACAGGACGATCCCGCCAAGGTCGTCGCCGCAGCGAAGGCGCTGGTGGAAAGCACGCGCCAGGCGGGCCTGAAGCGGCTCGTGGTGGTGGGTGGCGCCGGGTCGCTCGAGGTCGCGCCGGGCAAGCAACTGGTCGACACCGAAGGTTTCCCGGACGCGTACAAGGCGGTCGCGCTCGCGCACCGCGATGCGCTCGACTATCTGAAGACGGTCGGCGATCTCGACTGGACGTTCTTCGCGCCGGCCGCCCTGATCGCGCCGGGCGAGCGCACGGGCACGTTCCGCACGGGCGTCGGCAAGCTGATCGTGGACGCACAGGGCAATAGCAAGATCTCGGCGGAAGACTACGCGGTCGCGTTCGTCGATGCGCTCGAGCAAGACAGCTTCGTGCGCGAGATCGCGACCGTCGCGTATTGAGCGGCATCGTGGCGAGGCGGCGCGTAAGTGCCGCATTCGCCGTGAGCGGCGCGCGGCACGCAGCGCAGCCGCAGTGACTACGGGCGATTCCATCCCGACGGGTGGAATCGCCCGTTTCGTCCGGGTGCCGATGATTCATGGACCGATGCGTACGCGATCGTGCGCGACGCGGATCCTTCCCTGCCTGATTGGTATTTATCCCGGTCGACGCCGCGCAGCGGTTTCCATATTGTTCCCCGTCATGCAGGATGCATAGAAAAAATTTCTATCTACGAGGGACTGGGTAAATGGATGCCATCGATCGCAAGCTGCTGGAGCTGTTGCAGGCAGATGCCACATTGCCGATCGCGGAACTCGCACAGCGCGTGAACCTGTCGCAGACGCCCTGCTGGAAGCGCGTGCAGCGGCTCAAGGAAACCGGCGCGATCCGCGCGCAGGTCGCGCTGTGCGATCCGCGCAAGCTCGGGGTCGGCACGACCGTGTTTGTCGCGATCCGCACGAATCAGCACACCGAGGAGTGGGCGCAGCGTTTCACGCAGGCCGTGCGCGACATGCCGGAAGTTGTCGAGGTCTACCGGATGAGCGGCGAGACCGACTATCTGCTGCGGGTCGTGGTGGCCGGCATCGACGATTACGATCGCGTGTACAAGCAACTGATCCGCGCGGTGCCGCTGTTCGACGTGAGTTCGTCGTTCGCGATGGAGCAGATCAAGTATTCGACCGCGCTGCCGGTGCGCGATCTGGCCGAGCCGGCGTAGCGCGCGGGACGGCGTCGAGTCGCGTCGCGTCTCGTCTCGTCTCGTCGGTGCGTGTGGGTGGGTGGGTTGCGTGCCCCCGCCGCCGAGGCCCGCCGTCGTCGTGATGGCCCGCTCAGCGGCCGCGCGCCATCGCGCGTGCGCGTTCGTCCGCCAGCGCGTCGCGGCGCACGAACTCCGCGACGAACGGGCTGGCCGGCTGGTGATGGAGGGCGTAGGGCGTGTCCCATTGCGCGAGCCGGCCGTCCTTCATCACGCCGATCCGGTCGGCGATCGCGAACGCTTCAGCCTGGTTGTGCGTGACGAGGATCGCGGTGTGACCCGTGCGCTTGAGGATGTCGCGCAGCTCGAACGCGAGCCGCTCGCGCGTATCGACGTCGAGATTCGAGAACGGCTCGTCGAGCAGCAGCAGCTCCGGCGACGGCGCGAGCGCGCGGGCGAGGGCGACGCGCTGCTGCTGGCCGCCCGACAGTTCGTGCGGATACGCGCTGCCTGACGCGGCGAGGCCGACGAGTTCGAGCATGTCCGCGACGCGGGCGCGCCGCTCGGCCTTCGGCATGCGCCGCAGGCCGAACGCGACGTTGTCGGCCGCGCTCAGGTGCGGGAACAGCGCATAGTCCTGGAACATCATGCCGATGCGCCGCCGCTCGGGCGGCACGTCGAGCGATGGTGCCGAGACGGGCGTGCCGTCCAGCACGATGCGCCCCATGCGCACGGGCTCGAAGCCCGCGATCGCGCGCAGCACGGTGGTCTTGCCGCAGCCCGATGCGCCGAGCAGGCAGCCGATGTCGCCGCGCGGCAGCGCGAGGCTCAGCCCTTCGACCACCGTGCGGCGGCCGTGCGGCGTATCGTAGGCGACGCAGAGGTCGTCGAGTTCGAGCAGGTTCACGGTGTCAGGCTCCGAGCTTGTGACGGGTGCGTGCGAGCAGGATCACGGGCACGAGCCCGGCCAGCACGATCGCGAGCGCGGCGACCGCGCCTTCCTCGTAGGTGCCGCGCGCGGCTTCCGCATACAGCCAGGTCGCGAGCGTGTCGAAATTCAGCGGACGCAGCAGCAGCGTCGCCGGCAGCTCCTTCATCGCATCGACGAAGACGAGCAGCGCGCTCGTCGTGAGCGCGGGCCGCAGCAGCGGCAGGTGCACGCGGCGCAGCGTGCCGCCGGCCGTCTCGCCGAGCGAGCGCGCGGCCTGTTCGAGCGACGGCGGAATGCGCGCGAGGCCGGCTTCGATGCTGCCGGCCGAGATCGCGAGAAAGCGCACGGTGTACGCGATCACGAGCGCGGCCGCCGACCCCATCAGCAGCAGCCCGTCGCGGCCGAGCGCGGCACCCAGCAGCCGGTCGGCTGCCGCGAACGGGATCAGCAGGCCGATCGCGAGCACGGTGCCCGGCACCGCGTAGCCGAGGCTCGCGATTCGCGCACACACGCGGGCCGGGCCCGCACGCGCGCTGTCGCGCTGCGCGCGCGCCGCCCATGCGACGACCAGCCCGCACGCGAGCGTCGCGACCGTTGCGGCGGCGGCGATCGTCAGCGTATTCGCAAGCCCGGTCAGCAACTGCGCGGATACGCCGCCGACGAGATGCAGCCGCTTGCCGGTCTCGACCGCGAGGTACGCGGCCGGCGCGCCGAAGCCGAGCAGCACCGGCAGCCAGCCGAGCGCGGCGGCGCTCCATGCGGCCGTGCCCGTCAGCTTGCGCGGTGCGAGCGGACGCATGCGCCGGCCGTGCGCGTAGCGCTGGCGGCGGCGCCCGTGGCGTTCGAGCACGATCATGCCGACCACGATCGCGAGCATCGCGAGCGCGATCTGCGCGGCGCCCGCGAGATCGGAGCGCGTGATCCACGTGGTGTAGACCGATACGGTCAGCGTCTGCACGCCGAGGAATTCCGACGCGCCGATGTCGTTCAGCGTTTCGAGCAGCGCGAGGCTCACGCCGACCGCGATCGCGGGCCGCGCGAGCGGGACGACGACGCGCCAGAACGTCGCGATGCGTCCGGCGCCGAGCGTGCGCGCGGCTTCGAGCAGGCTCGCGGACTGCGTGACGAACATCGCGCGCGTGCTCAGGTACACATACGGATACAGCACGAAGCCGAGCACGAAGATCGCGCCGGGCAGCGAGCGCAGGTCGGGCAGGCGGAACTGGCGCGGGTTGTCGAAGCCGAGCAGCCAGCGGATCGCGCCCTGCACGGGGCCGATCGGGTGGAGCAGGTCGAGATACGCGAACGCGACGATGTAGGTGGGCACCGCGAGCGGCAGCAGCAGCGCCCAGGTCAGCATCCGGCGGCCCGGAAAATCGTATGCGGTGACGAGCCATGCGCAGCCGGTACCGACTACCGTGACGATCGCGCCAACGCCCGCGAGCAGCAGCAGCGTATTGGCGAGCGCCTGCGGCAGCACGAATTCGGCGAGGTGCTTCCAGTGCGCGAGATCGGCGCCGAGCGCGGCGGCGACCAGCACCGCGAGCGGCGCGGCGACCGCCGCGGCGATCGCGACGGCCGCGCCCAGCCAGAGGCTGCCCGCGCGCGACCGCAGCGGCCGGCGGCGCGCGCGGACGAACGCTGCATCAGTTGTCAAAGCCGACCTTGTCGACGAGCTGGCTGGCCGCCTTGCGGTGCTTCGCGATGTCGGCCAGCGGCAGCGGGTCGACCTTCAGCGTGCCGAAGCTCGCGATCACCGGATCGAGCTTCACGTTCGCGCGCACCGGGTATTCGTAGTTCGCCTGCGCATACAGCGCCTGCGCTTCCGGCGATACGAGGTACTCGAGCAGCTTCACCGCGTTGGCCTTGTGCGGCGCGTGCTTCGCGACCGTCGCGCCGCTGATGTTGACGTGCGTGCCGCCGCTCTTCGCGTTCGCGAACGTCGGCCGCACGACCTTGATCGCGTCGCCCCACTTGCGCGCGTCGCTGCCGGCTTCCGCGTTCTTCATGTGACCGACGTAGTACGCGTTCGCGAGGCCGACGTCGCAGATGCCGCCGAGAATGTCGCGCGCGACGTCGCGGTCGCCGCCCGTCGCCTTGCGCGCGAGGTTCGCCTTCACGCCGCGCAGCCACTTTTCGGTCGCGGCTTCGCCGTCGTGCGCGATCATCGCCGCGACGAGTGCCGTGTTGTACGGATGCTGCCCCGAGCGGATGCAGACCTTGCCCTTCCATTTCGGATCGGCGAGATCCTCGTAGCGGAACGCGTCGACCTTCAGGTCCTTCTCCACGTACAGCACGCGATCGCGCAGCGACAGCGCGTACCAGTCGCCCTGCGCGCCGCGCAGGTTCGCGGGGATCGCGTCGTCGAGCACCTTCGAGCGCACCGGTTGCGCGAGCCCGCCGTCGACGAGATCGAGCAGATTGCCGATGTCGACCGTCATCAGCACGTCCGCCGGCGACTGCGCGCCTTCCGCCTTCACGCGCTCGAGCAGGCCGTCCTTCACGAACACCGTGTTGACCTTGACGCCGCTCTGTTTCGTGAACGCGTCGATCAGCGGCTGGATCAGCTTCGGTTCGCGGGTGGTGTACAGGCTCACTTCCTCGGCCGCGTGGGCTAGCGGCGCGAACGCGGCGGCAAGGGCGAGGGCGCCGGCGAGCGGCAGCAGGCGGGTGCGCGGATTCGACATGGAGACTCCGATGAGGCAGGCGGACGAGGAAGCGTTCCGGGGCGTGCCTGCCGCCCGAGCGACCCGAAACATTACAAAGCGAAAGATTTTGGATTCTAGATCGGAATGGGAATGGTTATCAAATGAAAGGTGGTGGAAAGTGATGCGGAAGGAACGGGGAGGGGCACGGCGACGGGGCGTCGCAGCGGGTGCGCAAGCGCGTAGAATGCCGGCTTCAACGAATTCGACGGAGCCGCACCGACCATGAACGATCAGCGCAAGAAGAACCCTGTCCGCAACGTGAGCATCCTGATCGTCGTGGCCGTGCTGTTCGTCATCGGGACGATCGCGTACAACGCGATCTCGCAGAAGCACGCGTACGACGAGGCCCATCCGGCCGAGGCCGCGAGCGCTGCGTCGCATTGACGCTGACGCTGACGCTGACGCGGATGCGGATGCGCATGATCGCTGCGTGGCCCGGTCGGGCAGCCGGCGATGCGCGGAAACGGCGGGAAGGGTAGAAGCAGCGGCGGGCGATGCGCGAGGCGTCGCGCCGTGCCGGGAGAGACGCGGGCGCCGAAGCCGGCGCGCCGCATGCAAGGATCAGGCGTGCGTCATCGTGACGCAGGCGCAAACTTCGGGCGGATCCGGGCGTAGAACACGGCCGCGAGCAGCGCGAGCCACGCCGCGCCGACGTAGAGCGCGACACGCGTATCTTCGAACCAGCCGAGCATCACGATCACGAAGCCCATGAACGCGATCGTCAGCGCGGGCGCGACGGGCCACAGCGGCACCTTGAACTTCAGCGCCGCGACTTCCGCGCTCGACAGGCGACGGCGCATCGCGACCTGCGACAGCAGGATCATCAGCCACACCCACACGGTCGCGAACGTCGCGATCGCCGCGACCACCAGGAACACGTCCTTCGGCATCAGGTAGTTGAGCAGCACGCCGATGAGCAGCGCGCCGGCCATCACGAGCACCGTGACCCACGGCACGCCGTGCCGCGACGTCGTCATCAGCACGCGCGGCGCCTGGCCCTGCCGCGCCATCCCGAACATCATCCGGCCCGCGCCGAAGATGTCGCTGTTGATCGCCGAGATCGCCGCGCTGATCACCACGAGGTTGAGGATCGTCGCGGCCGACTTCACGCCGAGCGCCGAGAAGATCTGCACGAACGGGCTGCCGTCGCCGCCGACGCCGGTCCACGGGCTGATCGACATCAGCACGACCATCGTCAGCACGTAGAACAGCAGGATGCGCGCGGGCACCGCGTTGATCGCGCGCGGAATCACGCGCTCCGGGTCCTTCGCCTCGCCGGCGCTCATCCCGATCACCTCGATGCCGCCGTACGCGAAGATCACGACCGACAGCGACGCGATCAACCCGCCGATCCCGTTCGGGAAGAAGCCGCCATGGTTCCACAGGTTCGCGAAGGTCGGCACGTCGGCCGAATGGCCGAAATGCATGCCGGTCAGCAGGATCGCGACGCCGCCGCCGATCATCGCGACGATCGCGCCGACCTTGATGATCGACAGCCAGAATTCGAGCTCGCCGAACACCTTCACGTGGCACAGGTTCAGCCCGCAGATGATCGCGACGACGCCGAGCACCCAGATCCATTGCGGGACATCCGGAAACCAGAAGCCCATGTAGATGCCGAACGCGGTGATGTCGGCGATCGCGACGATCACCATTTCGAGTGTGTAGGTCCAGCCGGTGACGAAGCCCGCGAACGGGCCGAGGTTTTCGGTCGCGTAGTGGCCGAACGAGCCGGCGACGGGCTCGCGCACGGCCATCTCGCCGAGCGCGCGCATCACCATGTAGACGGCCGCGCCGCCCAGGATATAGGCCAGGATCACCGCCGGGCCCGCGAGCTGGATCGCGGACGCCGAGCCGTAGAACAGGCCGGTGCCGATCGCCGAGCCCAGCGCGAGAAAGCGGATGTGCCGCGCGCTCAGATGGCGCTGCAAGTTTTTCATCGAGTCTCCGATATCGTTTTATGCGACGGACCGGGCGAGCGGGGCCGGTCGCGATGGCTCAAGTTGTCTATACAACTTAAATGTGAACGAATGATAACAAGCCGGGCCGTGTGACCGGAATCGGGTATTCCCTGACTGGCGCAACCGGCGGAATCGGGCATGGGGCCATCGCGCGGCGGGCGCGCGGGCTGTATGGGGCGGGCGGGGCATGCGTCGGAAGGGTATTGCGGGAGCGGGGCGCGCCGCCTGCCGGCCCGCTTGCATGCGCGGGCGGCCGGCGGCGGGACAACTTCATGCCGTCATGCCGTCATGCGGGCAGGCGAATGACGCTTGCGTCCTTGCGGATCAGCAGCGACGACGCGAGCATCTGCTTGCACTGGTGCGCGAGCACCTTCAGGTCGTGCGTGAGCTCGGCGCCCACCGCGTCGGATTTTTCCGCGGACACGACCATCGCGTCGAGGTCGCGCGTGATCTGCTTCGTCGCGTCGAGCTGGTCGGCCGGCGGCGGCTCGCCGGCTTCCGCCTTCTCGAGATTCTCGAGCACGGCGGACAGGCCGCGGCGCAGCGCATCGTCGTGGACGAGGTGCGCGTCGGCCGCGCATGCGCTGCGGATCAGCGGTGCGGCGGCGGTGATCTGCGCGCCGAGCACGTGCGTCTGCACGAGCAGGTCGTTCAGTTCGGGCACGAAGCGCTGGTGCGCCTTCGGCTCGATCATCATCCGCTGGAACGCCTGGCCGAGGTTCGCGAACGCGATGTGCACGTCCTTGCGCGCGAGGCGGTAGCGGTAGTCGTCGTCGAGGGTGGCGGCCGGTGTCTCGATCGCCGCGGCGACGACCGGCACGACCGCCGCGCCGTCGGCGGCCGGCACCGGCGGCGGCGATGCGCTGCGCCCGGCGCGCCAGACGGCCTCGAAATACTTGCGGGTCGACGTCAGCATGTCGGTGACGAGCTTGCCCATCAGCCGGTATTCCCAGTACGGGAACAGGCGGCTCGCGGCGATCGCGATCATGCAGCCGACCACCGTGTCGATCGCGCGCTCGCCGATGATCCGCATGCTGCCCGGCGCGAGCAGATGGAACATCAGCAGTACATAAGACGACGTGAATACGACGCTCGCCGCGTAGTTGAACAGCAGCAGGCTGTAGCTCATCACCATCGACCCGAACATGATCGCGATCAGCAGGTGCGGCTCCTTGACCGTGTAGATCAGCGCGATGCTCGCCGCGCAGCCGATCAGCGTGCCGACGATACGCTGCGCGTTGCGCTGCTTGGTGAGCGAGTAGCCGGGCTTCAGGATGATGATGGTCGTCATCACGATCCAGTATGCGTTCGTGAGCGGCAGCAGCCGGCCGAGCCAGAAGCCGACCGCGACCGCGATCGTCACGCGCAGCGCGTGGCGGAAGCTTGGCGAGCGCATGTTCAGGTTCGAGAAGATCAGGAGCGGCGACATCCGGCGCCGCTGCAGGAAGCGCGTGAGCGCCTTGTCGATCTTCAGTTCGGTCTGCTGCGGGTCGGCATGGCCCGACAGGTTGCGGCGCATCCGGTCGATCAGGCGCGTCGCGCTCCAGATGCGCCGGAACGTCGCGAGCACGGCCGCGTAGGCTTCCGCGTTGGTGGCCGGGAAGCTCTTCTTGCGCATCAGCTCGATCTCGTACTCGATCGCGCGCAGTTCGGCCTTCACGCTGATGCGCGAATGCGGTGCGCGGTTCTCGAGCACCGCGAGGCCGATCTCCTCGAGATCGGCGGCCGCCTTGCAGATCAGGTCGCGATAGAAAATGATCAGGTCGGAGCCGCCGAACGTGTTGCGTATGAGCGGGTAGTCGGTATGTGCGCCAACGAACAGTTCGTGCAGGTCGACACTGTTGATGAACAGGTTGTACATCGTCGCGCGGCCGGGATCGAGCTTGCCGCGGCGCAGCTTCGGCAGGTTGCGCAACACGATGTCGCGCGCGGTTTCCTGCGTTTCGACCGCGGTGATCTGCTTCGCGACGAGATTGCGGTAGCACTCGTCGAGATCGGCGTCGAGATCGTAGAACCGCGCGCGCGCGAGCAGGTAGTCGGCGCACGCGAACAGGCTTTCGGCGAGCGCCTGCTGCTCGATCCGGCGCGCCTGCCATTGCGACACGAGCGTCGCCCAGTACGTGTACCAGAGGCCGCCCGCGAGAATCCAGCCGGCATTGACGAACGCCTGCAGCGGCGTGAACTTCTCCTCGAGCGTCATCACCATCATGAACAGCGTCGCGAAGCTGATCTGCGGCCAGCGGTTGCCGTAGACGACGATCAGCGACAGCACGAACGTGAGCGGCACGATCGTCAGCCACAGCGCGAAGATGTTCGGCGTGGCGAGGCCGGTCGCGAGCGCGGCCAGGAAGCCGATCACGCTGCACGCGAGCATTTCGTTGTGCTTGTACTTCAGCGGGCCCGGCATGTCGACGACGCACGCGCCGAGCGCGCCGGTCGAGATCGTGAAGCCGAGCTCCCGGTTGTGAAACACGATCAGGCACAGCACGGCCGGCAGCGATACGCCGACCGCGATCCGCAAGCCGCCGAAAAAGTACTGGCTGTAGAAAAATTTTCTGATTTCGACCGAATAGCGCATCGATGGGCTGAATGACAGACGAAGACGCCCGGGGCGGCGTATTGACTGGCGACGAGTCTATCGTATTTCGCGGTCCGCAAAACCTGGCCGTTCGGACGAGGTTCATCGCGACGGCCCTTTTGCTATCCTTGGTGCTCCCGTTCGCCCGGCCCGTCCGGCGCGAGGCTCCGACACCCGCTTCATGCTCCATCTCTTCTATTCGAACCGTCACGAAACGCTGGCCGACGCGCTGCTCGACGACCTGGCCGCATTCCCGGCCCGCAACGGCCCGTGGGCGCCGCAACAGGTCATCGTGCCGAGCGCGGCGCTGCGCCGCCGTCTGGAACTCGACATCGCCGCGCGCCACGGCGTGTGCGCGAACGTCGAGTTCACGTATCTCGCGCAATGGCTGTGGGCGCAGATCGGCCGCGTGCTGACGGTGCCGGCACGCTCGCCGTTCGCACCCGATCGCCTCGTGTGGCGCTGTTACCGGCTGTTCGCGCAGGGCGCGGGCGGCGCGCCGTGGCTCGCGTCGCCGCGGCTGGCCGCGTATCTGTCCGCGTCCGACGATGCAATGCGCTACGAGCTCGCGCAGCGCGTCGCG
The DNA here is from genome assembly GCF_905339865.1 of Burkholderia sp. BCC1993. Classification (NCBI taxonomy): domain Bacteria; kingdom Pseudomonadati; phylum Pseudomonadota; class Betaproteobacteria; order Burkholderiales; family Burkholderiaceae; genus Burkholderia; species Burkholderia sp. BCC1993. The sequence goes on from NZ_CAJPGZ010000005.1 coordinate 31,747, forward strand.
GCCGTGCTCGATCATTACCTGACTTACCGACCGGAATGGCTGGCCGCGTGGCAGGCCGGCGAATCGGTGCTCGCGGGCGACGCCGCGCCGCGCGGGATCAGCGACGCCGCACGCGACGACGAGCGCTGGCAGGCCGCATTGTGGCGCGCGCTGCTCGCGGAGCTGAGCGACAGCGGCACGCCGCCCGCGCATCGCTTCCTCGTGGAGGCGCGCAACCTCGATCCCGAAACCGTCCCGCGTGCCGACTGGCCTGAATCGGTCAGCGTGTTCGCGCTGCCGACGATGCCGCCGCTGCACGTCGCGCTGCTGCGCGAGCTGTCGCGCTGGATCGACGTGCGCGTCTATGCGCTCAATCCGTGCCGCGAATTCTGGTTCGACATCGTCACCGCCGCGCATGCCGAGGCGCTCGACGCGGCCGGCCGGCTCGACTACCAGGAAGTCGGCCATCCGCTGCTCGCCGAGTGGGGCCGGCAGACACAGGCGCAGCTGCACATGTTGCACGAACTGACTGAAAGCGCCGCGTCAGGCGATGCGTCGCGTTTCGTCGGGAATCCCGCGCCGACCTGGCTTGCGCGCGTGCAGAACGCGATCCTCGACCTGCAGCCGGAGGCCGCGCTCGGCGAAGCGCCGGTCGAGCGCGGGATCGAGGTGCACGTGTGCCACAGCCTCGCGCGCCAGCTCGAGGTGCTGCATGACCGCCTGCTCGCGTGGTTCGATGCGGACGCGACGCTGCAGCCGTCCGATGTGCTGGTGGCGGTCGCCGATCTCGCGGCGGCCGGGCCGCTGATCGATGCCGTGTTCGGCACGGCGGGCGCTGGCGGCGCGCGCGTGCCTTACCGGATCACCGGCCTGCCGCCGTCGCAGGCGAACCCGGTCGCGCGCGTGCTGCTCGAATGGCTCGCGTTGCCGGAACGGCAGGTCGGCGCGCCGGAGCTGGTCGAATGGCTGCGCGTCGACGCGGTGGCGGCCCGTTACGGCATCGACGCGGCCGCGCTCGAGACGGTGCAGACCTGGCTCGCGGCCGCCGGCGCGCGGCGCGGGCTGTCGCCGACGGCGAGCGACGATGCGGCGGTGCCTGCGCCGCGCCATACGTTTTCCGATGCGCTCGCGCGGCTGTTCCTCGGCTATGCGATGCCCGAAGGCGCGGCACCGGTCGGCGCGTGGCTGCCGATCGAGGCGGCCACCGGCAGCGAGGCCGAACTGCTCGGCCGGCTCGCGCGCTTCACGGACGATCTCGACGGCTTCTCGCGACGGCTCGCCGACGCACACCCGCCGCGCGCATGGAGCGAACTGTTCGCCGACACGCTCGCACGGTTCTTCGACTCCGGCGCCGCGTATGCCGATGCGCTCTCGGGCGTGCGCGACGCGCTCGACGCGATGCTCGCCGCGATGACGGAAGGCGCGCCCGACGAGGCCTTGCCCGCGGCCGTCGTGCGCGCGGGGCTGGCCGCCGCGCTCGACGATCCGGCGCGCGGCGGGGTGCCGTGGGGCGGCGTCACGTTCTCGTCGCTGACGAGCTTGCGCGGGCTGCCGTACCGCGTCGTGTGCCTGCTCGGGATGGACGACGGCGTGCTGCCGAGCCTCGCCCGCGCGGACGAGTTCGACCTGATGGCCGTGTTGCCGAAGCTCGGCGACCGGCAGCGCCGCGACGACGAGCGCAACCTGTTGCTCGACCTGCTGCTCGCCGCGCGCGACCGGCTGCTGATTGCCTATACGGGGCGCAGCATTCGCGACAACGCGCCGTTGCCGCCCGCGGCGCTCGTCGACGAACTGCTCGACCATCTCGCGCTCGTCACGGCCGGCGCGGACGCCGCGCCGGACGCGGTCGATGCCGCGCGGCGCGCGTTCATCGTCGAACATCCGCTGCAACCGTTCGCGGCCGAGTATTTCCGGCCCGGCAGCGAACTGGCTTCGTACGACGCCGAGCGCGCGACACTCGCGTCGCTGCTGGCAGCCGAAGCCGCGCGCGACGCGACGCGCGAGCCGCCGTTCTTCGCGCAGCCGCTGCCGGCCGAGCCGGTCGAGCCTGTCGCGTTCAGCGAATTCGAACGCTTCTGGCGGCATCCGGCCCGCGCGCTGCTGCGCGCGCGGCTCGGCATCGTGCTGTCCGACGCGCAGGCCGAACTGCTCGACACGGAGCCGTTCGCACTCGACTTCGCGGGCAGCGACGCGCTCGCCGAGCGCGTGCTGCCGCTCCTGATCGAATCGGACGAAGGGGGCGTGCACGATCATGCGCTGCGCATCGCGGACGCCAGCCCGGAATTGCCGGGCGGCGCGACGGGCGCCGTCTGGCGCGACCAGGCGCTCGGCTCGATGACGCAGCTTGCGTCGAACGTGCGGCGTGCGCTGGCCGACGGCATGGAACGGCGGCCGTTCACGCTCGCGATCGCGCCCGCATGGCCCGACACCGACCAGGCGCTGTTCGGCGCCGATGACGCGATGCTGTCAGTCGATGCGGTGAGTGCGCCACTCGAGCTGCACGGTACGCTGAACCGGCTGACGCCGGCCGGCCAGATCATCTATCGCTACGCACGGCCGAGCGCGCGTGACTACCTGTCCGCGTGGCTCGCGCACCTCGTCTACTGCGCGGTGGAGCCCGACGGTCCGCGCCGCACGCTGTGGTTCGGCAGCGGCGGTGCCTTCGAGCTCACGCCGGTCGCGGCGCCGCTCGAGCGCCTCGCGCCGCTCGTCGCGCTGTTTCGCGCGGGGCGGCGCATGCCGCTGCGGTTCTTCCCGCGCAGCGCATGGGCGTGCGTGTCCGACGGCGAGGCGAAGGCCGCGAGCGTGTGGATCAACGAGCGCGTGGTGAGCGAAGCCGACGATCCGGCCATCGCGATCGCATGGCGCGGCGCGCATCCGTCGCTCGACGAGCCGTTCGGCACGCTCGCGCGGCTCGTGTTCGAGCCGATGCTGGAACACCTGAAGGAGGTCGCATGAGCGCCGCATCCCAGCCGCAGGCGGCGCTCGAACTCGACGTGTTCGCGTGCCCGCTCGACGGCGTCAACCAGATCGAGGCGTCGGCCGGCACCGGCAAGACCTGGAACATTTGCGCGCTTTACGTGCGCCTGTTGCTGGAGAAAGACCTCGGCGCGGACGAAATCCTCGTCGTGACCTTCACGAAGGCGGCGACGGCCGAATTGCACGAGCGGATCCGCGGGCGGCTGGCGCAGCTTGCGCACGCGCTCGATACCGGTGACGATGGCGGCGATCCGTTCGTCGCGCGCCTGCTCGAGACGACGCTCGGCGAAGCCGGCGCGCTCGACCCCGAGACTGCCGCCAAGCGGATCCGGCGTGCGTTGCGCGCATTCGACCAGGCGGCGATCCACACGATCCACGCGTTCTGCCAGCGTGCGCTGCAGGAAGCGCCGTTCGCGGCCGCGATGCCGTTCGCGTTCGACATGCAGGCCGACGATGCGGCGCTGCGCTTCGAGCTTGCGGCGGACTTCTGGCGCACGCGCGTCGAACCGATGGCCGCGCGCTGGCCCGGCTTCGCGACGTGGCTCGTCGATTCGGGCGCGGGCCCGGCCGCGCTCGACGCGCAGCTCGCGCGGCGGCTGAAGAAGCCGCTCGCCGCGCTGCGCTGGGACGGCGTCGTCGAACCGGACGAATCGGCGGAGGCCGCTGCCGCCGAATGCTTTGCGGAAGCCGCGCGGATGTGGGCCGGCGAGCGCGATTCGATCGACGCGTTGCTGCGCACCGCCCAGCCCGCGCTGAACCAGCGTTCGCACAAGCCCGACGCGCTCGCCGATGCGCTCGCAGCGTGGTCTGCGCATTTCGCGCAGGGCAATGCTGCGGCCGCTCTGCCGAAGGCGGCGCTCAAGCTCACGCGCACCGCGCTCGCAAAGGCGACGAAAAAGGGCGGCGCGACCCCCGAGCACCCGTTCTTCGACGTGGCCGACGCGCTCGAAGCGGCCGTGGCTGCGGCCGAGGCCGCGCAGCGCGCACGCTGGCTCGCGCTGATCGCCGACTGGCTCGACACCGCGCCGGGCGCGCTGGCCGAACGCAAGCGCACTCGCCGCGTCGTGTCGTTCGACGACCTGCTCGCGCACCTGTATCACGCGCTGCATGCGCATCCGTGGCTCGCCGAGACGCTGCGCGCGCGCTATCCGGCCGCGCTGATCGACGAATTCCAGGATACCGACCCGCTGCAGTTCGCGATCTTCGACCGGATCTTCGCGCCGGGCGGCCCGCTCTTTCTCGTCGGCGATCCGAAGCAGGCCATCTACAGCTTCCGTGCGGCGGATCTGCATACGTATCTCGCCGCGCGAGCAAGCGCGAGCGCGTGCTACACGCTCGCGGTCAACCAGCGCTCGACGCCGGCGATCGTCGCTGCGTGCAACCGCTTCTTCATGTCGAACCCGCGCGCGTTCGTGCTCGACGGGCTCGACTATTACGCGGTGCGGGCCGGCACGCGCGTGCGTGCACCGTTCGTCGACGGCACCGATCCGGGCCCGGCCGGCGATTTCCGGATCTGGGCGCTGCCGGGCGGCGACGGGACGCTGCTCAAGCGCGACGCACAGGCACAGGCCGCCCAGGCGTGCGCGGCCGAGATTGCCCGGCTGATGCGCGGCGCGCGCGAAGGGCACGTGCGGCTCGGGCGTACGCCGCTGTCGCCGGGCGACATCGCGGTGCTGGTGCAGACGCACCGGCAGGGCAGCCTCGTGAAGCGCGTGCTCGCCACGTGGGGCATCGGCAGCGTCGAGCTTGCGCAGGCGTCGGTGTTTTCGACCGGCGACGCGGAGCAGCTCGAGCGCGTGCTGGCGGCGATCGATGCGCCGGGCGACCTGCGGCGCCTGCGCGCGGCGCTGGCGGCCGACTGGTTCGGCCTCGATGCGGGTGCGCTGTGGCGAATGGAGCAGGGCGACGGCGACGCGTCGCGCGAAGCTGACGACAGTGCGGACGCGATGAGCTGGGTCGAGCGCTTCTCGCGCTATCGGCTGCTGTGGCGCGAACGCGGCTTCGCGGTGATGTGGCGCACGTTCACGCGCGAACTGCGGATCGCCGAGCGGCTGATGGCCGGCGCGGACGGCGAACGCCGCGTGACCGACATCAACCATCTGGCCGAGCTGACGCAGGCGCGCGCGTCCGCGCAGCCGGGCATCGCGCCGACGCTGCGCTGGCTCGCCGCGCAACGGCTCGACGGCGGCGGCGAGGAGGCCCAGTTGCGTCTCGAATCCGATCGCAACCTCGTGCAGATCGTGACCGTGCACAAGTCGAAGGGCCTCGAATACGCGGTCGTGTTCTGTCCGTTCCTGAACGACGGCGGGCTGCGCGAGCCGCCCGCGTCGGCGCTGCCCGACGCCCGCGAGTATCACGACGACGCGGGCGACGCCGTGCTGCATTACGGGTGCGACGACGAAGCCGCCGAGCATGCCGCGCGCCAGGCGCTGCGCGAACAGGCGGCAGAACGCGCGCGGCTCGTCTACGTGGCGCTCACGCGCGCGGTCTACCGGTGCTATCTCGTCGCCGGGCCTTATCTGTCGTCGCGCTCGACCCGCGAGGCGCGGCGCAGCGTGCTGAACTGGCTCGTGGCCGGCGCCGGCCAGTCGTTCGACGCGTGGCTCGACGAGCCGCCCGACGAAGCGGCGCTCGACGCGGCGTGGCACGCACTCGCGAGCGGGCCCGTGAGCGTTGCACCGTTGCCGGTGCCGGCGCGCCGTGAGCGGCTCGCGGCCGGGCACGATGCATCGCAGACGCTCGCGGCACGTCATGCGACGCGCGTATTGCGCGACGCGTGGCGGATGGCGAGCTTCAGTTCGCTGACCGCGTCGATGGCACGCGAGGAAGCAGGCGTCGCGGTCGTGCCGGACGAGGAGCTGCGGCCCGATCACGATGCGCTTGCCGCCGTGGCGCCGGACGGCGCGTTCGCCGTGGCCGACACGGCTGCGCTCGAGCCGCCGGACGACGACATCCTCGTGTTTCCGCGCGGTGCGGCAGCCGGAGAATGCCTGCACCGCCTGTTCGAACTCAGCCGGTTCACCGAGCCCGATTCGTGGCACCGGGCGGCGCTCGGCGCGCTGCATGACCGGCCGGTCGAGGCCGAGCCCGAACTCGCGACGCGCCTGCCGGCGATGATGGCGCGGCTCGTCGGCGATGTCGTGCGCACGGAGCTCGTGCCGGGCATGCGGCTTGCGGATCTCGATCCCGCCAGGCGGCTCGACGAAATGGGTTTCCTGTTCCCGGCGCCGTCGCTCGAGCTGGGCGCGCTGCGCAGGTTGCTGGTCGCGCACGGCTATCCGGACGTTGCGCTGGACGCGGGCATGCTCGCCGGTTTCATCAAGGGTTTCATCGACATGATCGTCGAACACGACGGCCGCTTCTGGATCGTCGACTGGAAGTCGAACCACCTCGGCAATACGCCGGATGCCTATGGCCCGCGCGCGCTCGACGTCGCGATGGCCGATCACGCGTATCACCTGCAGGCACTGCTCTATACGGTCGCGCTGCATCGCTATCTGCGCGGGCGGCTGCCCGACTACGACTACGACACGCACATGGCGGGCTACCTGTACCTGTTCGTGCGCGGCGTGCGGCCCGGCTGGCGCAGCGGCGGCGAACCGGCCGGCGTGCATGCGCGGCGGCCCGCGCGCGAACTCGTCGACGCGCTCGACCGGATGATGGAAGGGGGCCGCGCATGAACGTCACCGACGATACGCTCGAATTCACCGGTGGCCTCGTCGCGCGCCTGCCCGAGCCCGCGGATTTCGGCATCGCGCTCGCGGAAGGGTTCGCGCGGCGCATCGGCGACCTGTCGCGCCGCGCGGATGCGCCGGCCGCGGCCGCGCGCTGGGCGGCGCGCGCCGCGTTCGCGACGAGCCGGGCGACCGCGGGCGGTCACGTGTGCGTGTCGCTCGGCGCGCTCGCGCAGCGCTACGAGGAACCGGTCGACGACGTGCGCGCGGCGCTTGCCGCGAGCGGCGTGGTGGCGTTCGGCACGCTCGCGCGCGGCGACGAGCGGCCGCTGATCGTCGACCGGCACGACCATCTGTATCTGGCGCGCTATTTCGACTACGAACGTCGGCTCGCCGATGCGCTCGTCGCGCAGGCCGGCGTCGCCGCGCCGGGCGACGCGCTGTCGCCGGACCGGTTGCGCGACAGTCTCGCGCGTTACTTCGGGCCCGCGACGGGCGAGGTGGACTGGCAGCGCGTCGCGGCGATCGTTGCGCTGACGGGACGCGTGACGATCGTCAGCGGCGGCCCCGGCACCGGCAAGACGACGACCGTCGTCGGCGTGCTGGCTTGTCTGCTCGACGCGCATCCGGGGTTGCGCATCGCGCTGGCGGCACCGACCGGCAAGGCTGCGCAGCGGATGCAGGAAGCGCTGCACGCGCGGGCGGGCGACCTGCCGCCGGAACTTGCCGCGCGCCTGCCGGACACGTCGTACACGTTGCACCGCCTGCTGGGCGGCGGCGGAGCGGCGGGCTTCCGCCATCATCGCGACAATCCGTTGCCGTACGACCTGATCGTGGTCGACGAGGCGTCGATGATCGACGTCGCGCTCGCCGCGCATCTGCTCGATGCGCTCGCGCCCGGCGCACGACTCGTGTTGCTCGGCGACAAGGATCAGCTTGCCGCGGTCGAAGCCGGCGCCGTGTTCGCCGAACTCAGCGCACGGCCGACGTTTACCGCCACGGCGCGCACGCGCATCGCGGACGCGCTCGGGATCGACGAAGCGGCGTTCGTCGCGGCGTTGCCGGTGCCGGACGGCGAGGCGGCGGGGGCGGTTGCCGCGCCAATTCCAGCGCCGGCATCCGTTCCGTCATCGGCTGCTGCTGCGCGCAAGGCGTCGGCGCGGCGGAACGTGGATACGCGCCAGGCGTCGCTGTTCGACGACGAGCCGCAGGCTGAAGCGGTTTCGCCGGCTGATGCCGCGCCACCCGCGGCTTCGTTGCCGCCTGCGGCGCTTGCATCGACCGACACCGATCGCACCTCGGCGGCCACCGATCCTGCATGGATCGAGGCCGACGAACTCGCGTGGCTCGACGCGGTCGAGCTCACGCCGTTCGATCCGGCCGCTGCGGGCGATCCGGCATGGGCGTCGACCGTTGCAACGCGCGCCGACGACGGCGTTGCCGCCGCTTCCCCCGCACCCGCACCGCTCGCAGACTGCGTCGTGTGGCTCGAACGCAATTACCGCTTCGGTCTCGATTCGGCGATCGGCCGCCTGTCGCTCGCGATCCGCCGCGGCGACGTGCAGGGCACGCTCGACGCGTTGCCGACGGACGATGCCGCGGCCGCGTCGTTTCATGACGACGCGGGCGACACGCTTGCGGCGTCGACGGTCGAGCGGCTCGCGCGCCGGTTTGGCGCCTACCTCGATGCGTTGCGCGCCGCGTTGTCCGAGCCGGTGCCCGACCCGTTGCCGTTGTTCGATGCGCTCAACCGCTTCCGGATCCTGTGCGCGACGCGCACGGGCTCGCGCGGCGCCGAGCACGTCAATGCGCTGGTGGCCACGCATGTGCGACATGCCGCGCGCGTGCCGCTCGCGGTCGGCGCACACTGGTTCACCGGGCGGCCGATCATGGTGACGCGCAACGACTATGCGCTCGGGCTGTTCAACGGTGACATCGGCATCGCGCTGCCGGACGCGCACGGCGTGCTGCGCGTGTGGTTCCGCCGCGCGGACGGCACCGCGCGCGCCGTGTCGCCAGCAGCGCTGCCGCCGCACGAAACGGCGTTCGCGCTGACCGTCCACAAATCGCAAGGCTCCGAATTCGACGAGGCCGCGCTCGTGCTGCCGGCGTCGTTCAGCCGCGTGCTCACGCGCGAACTCGTCTATACGGCCGTCACGCGCGCGCGTACGCGCGTGCAGGTGATCGGCCCGCGGCGTGTGCTGGCGCAGGCGGTCGCGACGCGCACGCAACGCGATTCGGGCCTGGCGACCCGCGTCGACGAGGCGCTCGCGCGGCGCCGCAAGGAGACGTCGCAATGATGATCCGCTACACGCTCGATCCGGCCGAAGTCGAATGGACCGCCGTGCGCGCGCAGGGCGCGGGCGGCCAGAACGTCAACAAAGTATCGAGCGCGATTCACCTGCGCTTCGACATCCGCGCGTCGTCGCTGCCGCCCGTCATCAAGGAGCGGCTGCTCGCGCTGTCCGACCAGCGCATCACGCGCGACGGCATCGTCGTGATCAAGTCGCAGGAATACCGCACCCAAGAGAAAAACCGCGACGCAGCGCTCGCGCGGCTCGATGCGTTGATCGGCAGCGTCGCGTTCACGCCGCGCGCGCGCGTGGCGACACGGCCGACGCGCGCATCGAAGGAGCGGCGGCTCGAACACAAGTCGCGCCGCAGCGTGGTGAAATCCGGAAGAGGGAAGGTGATCGACTGACGGAAGGCTGACCCGGCCGACCCGGCCGGCATGGCGGGCACCGCCGCGCCCGTTAGCGCATCACGGTGCCCGCGCTGTCGAGCACGAAGTCGACGCAGAACACGACGAGGCGGCTTTGCGCGCGAATCGCGACGGCCGCCGTGTAGCAGTCGCGGCCTTCGGTCAGCGAGAAGTGCGGGCCCATCAGCGCGACGCGCCCCGGCGCCGCGATCGCGCGCTGGAAGTACGGGCGCCGCGACCAGTTGCTGTGCGTCTCCGGGAACAACGGTGCGAGCCGCGTGCCGCTCGCCTGGCCATCCTCGGGGCGCGCGCCGATCGACGGCAGGAACTGTTCGCCGATCTCGTCCGTGACGAACACGCGGCGCGCGGCCGGCACCGCGAATACGCGTTGCGCGGCGTCCTGCAGGTTGCCGCTCGCGGAGAAGGCAGCCGCGCCGGCGAGCACGAGCCGCTCGATCGCATCGAAGCCCGGTTGCTCGGCGATCGCCGGTGTATGCCGGCGCGCGATGAAGCGTTGCCACGCGGCGTCGAGCATCGCGGGCGCCGCGGCGCTCGCGTGCGCGATCGACGCATCGGGCTGGCCGAACTGGAAGCCCTGGACGAAATCGATATCGGCTTCCATCAGCGTCTGCAGCGCGTCGTCGCTTTCGACACCCTCCGCGAGCACCATCGCGCCGGCCTGGTGAAGCATCGATACCAGGTGATGCATGATGCGGCGATCGTCGGCCGACGCGTTCGCGCGCTCGACGAGCGAGCGATCGAGCTTGACGATATCGGGTCGCGCGCGCCACACGCGATCGAAATTCGAGAATCCGGTGCCGAAATCGTCGATCGCGATCAGGAAGTCGCGATGCTGGATCATGTCGATCGTGCGGGCGAGTGCGGCTTCGTCGCGCGACGGCTGCTCGACGACTTCCAGCACGATGCGGTTCGGCGGCAGCGCGAAATGACGGCACAGCGCCTCGACGAATTCGCGCTGCACGAGGCCCGAATCGAGCACGCGTGGCGTCACGTTGAGGAACAGCCAGCCGTCGCCGATGCCCTGCGCGACGAAGTTGGCCGTATGCAGGCAGCGGGCGAGCCGGTCGAGCAGCAGCGCGTCGGCAGCGGCGCGCGTCTTGTCCAACAGCGCGACCGGCGAAGCCAGCGTGCCGTTCTCGTCCACGACGCGCAGCAGCGCTTCATAGCCGACCACGCGCTTGTGCGTGATCGACAGCACGGGTTGAAACACGCTGCGTAGCGTCGTGTCGCGATACGTGGCGATCCAGCCGCTGGGCGTCGGTGTCAGGCGTTCGAGCAGGGAATCGAGCGAGAGGTCGCGGGCGGGCTTCATGTCGACGATGCCCTGGGGCGATCGGGGGGGCGATATCGTGCGCGCCACGCAGAAGCCGTCGCACGCGCAGGTGGACGCGAAAGAACGTGGTGCATCGTGACCGCCTTCTGCGGATGAGTGCTACGAGTGTAACGGGAATGGCCCGGCGCGCGTATCAGGGTAACTCCAGACGCAAACGCTACACCGTCGCCTGGACCGGGCTGTCCGCCCGCAAGCGCGACACGCAAGGGCCGCCGGTCGTGCACGCGGCGACAGCGCCGCGTGTGCCGCGTGCATTGCGCGCGAACAATGCGGGGGATCAGGAAAACGGAAAAACGGGCAAGCCATGCGGCTGCTTCGGCATCAGGTGAAAACGACCTGCGCCGTCGCGCACCGGTCCATGCGCGGCGCTCGACGAACGGTGGCCGGCGCGTCGCGGGAAACCGGCAACCGGCAGGGTGCGGGCCCTGCGCGTCGCTCAGGCCGCTTCGCCGCCGCGCGGGCCCAACCCGGGAATCCGCTTGATCACGCCGGTCGCAAGCGCGGTGCCGACGAGCACGATCGCGCAGCCTTCGATCATCACGACCGATACGCGTTCGCCGAGGAACAGCGCGCCCCACAGCAGGCCGAACACCGGGATCACGAACGTCACCGTAATCGCGCGGGCCGGGCCGACATGCGCGATCAGGTAGAAGAAGATGAAATACGCGATGCCCGTGCACGCGATGCCGAGCGCGAGCACGGCGCCCCACGCATGCGCGCTGACGGCAGCCGCGGGCCAGGTCGCGATCGCGAACGGCAACAGCAGGACGGTCGAGCCGATCATGCTGCCGGTCGCATTGACGAGCGGGTCGACGCCGCTGAGCGTGCGCTTCGTGTAGTTGGCCGCGATGCCGTACAGCAGCGTCGCGCCGAGCGCGGCGGCGGCGGCCAGCGCGGTCGCGCTGGCGCTGCCGTGTGCGTTGGCGACCTGGTCCCACACGAGCGTGAGCACGCCGGCAAAGCCGATCACGAGGCCGAGTGCGCGCGGCAGCGACAGCTTGTCCTTCAGCCAGAGGTAGGCGACGAGCGCGCCCCACAGCGGCGTCGTCGCGTTGATCACCGACGTCACGCCGGCCGACAGCGTCAGCTCGGCGAACGCGAACAGGCAGAACGGGATGCCCGAGTTCAGCGCGCCGACGACGAACAACGGCCATGCGCGACGGCGCAGCTGCGCGCCGAGCTCGGCGGGCTTGAAGCGCGTCAGCGCGAAGCCGGTGAGAAACAGCGCGCCGATACCCACGCGCAGCGCCATCAGCGGCGCGACACCGAAGTCGGCGACACCGACCCGGATGAACAGGAACGACGCGCCCCACAGGGCGGCGAGGACGGTCAGCAGAAAGGCGTTCTTGGGCGACATCGAGCGTGGCGGGCGAGGGGACGGGATGCAAAGGATCTTACACCGCGTTACCGCGCCGTCGTTTCACGATCGGATGAAACGGCAAGAAACGGGAATGTCGCCGGTCGCCGGCTCGGGGCGACCGGCTGCGGGCGACCGGCTGCGGATGGGCCGGCTGCGGATGAGGCGGCGCGGTCAGTGATGGTGGTGCCAGCCGCCGCGTCCGCCGAAGCCGAAATTGAGCGACAGCGCGGGTCCCCAATAACCGCCCCATGCCGGCGCATACGCAGGCGCCGGGTAGTAGTAGGCGGGGCCCGGATCGACGTACACGGGCGCCGGCTGTACCGGTGCGGCCGCGTAATAGCCGCCGGGATAATAGCCGTACGGGTAGTAGCAGCCGGCGAGCGTCGTGCACGCGAGCGCCGCGGCGGCGAGTGCGACGAGGGTCCTGTTCATGATGTCTCTCCGGCGGAGCCGGCAATCGGCAGATGCTTAAGCTTAGGCCGCGCGGCGGTGACAAGATGCGCAAAACGGTAACGGATCATTTCCGGGCCGCTGTGTCGTGTTGCGGCGCCGCATACGAAAAACGGCGCTTCCGCCGCGCGGAAACGCCGTCAGGCCGGAGCTTGCCGCGCGTCGCGCGGCAGCCGGGTAAGCCGGTCGGCTTATTTGCCGACCTGGTTGCCGATGATGCCGCCGGCGGCCGCGCCGCCCAGCGTCGACAATGCGTTGCCGCCGATCGCCGCGCCCGCGACGCCGCCGACACCCGCACCGATTGCCGTATCGCGCTGGCGCCGTGTCATCGAATCGCAAGCCGACAGGCTGGCCACCGTCGTGACGAGCAGCGCGCATACCCCAAAACGCCGAATCGAAGCATTCATGATCGTTGTCCTTGTGGTCGTGAATGGAAGGTCGCATGGCCGCATGGCGGCCGCGCATGAAACCAATCTACCTGCCGTCCCACTGCGCTGTTGTAAGGACTTGTTAAGGCTCGGACGGTTTCGTAATCAATTGTTTCCCTTGCGCCGGCAGGCACAACGCATGCGCGGGCACGCAAAAAAGCCCGCTCGAAAGCGGGCTTGGTGCAGTGCGCCACGATGCGGTCCGTGCGGACCGCATCGTTCGCTGGCCGACTTACTGACGGTGATAGATCTCGGCGCCGGTCTTCACGAACTCGACCGCCTTGACTTCCATCCCCTTCTTCAGCGCTTCGCTTTCGGACACGCCCTGTTGCGCCGCGAACTCGCGCACGTCCTGCGTGATCTTCATCGAGCAGAAGTGCGGGCCGCACATCGAGCAGAAGTGCGCGACCTTCGCGGAATCCTTCGGCAGCGTCTCGTCGTGGAATTCGCGCGCCTTGTCCGGGTCGAGGCCGATGTTGAACTGGTCTTCCCAGCGGAACTCGAAGCGCGCCTTCGACAGCGCGTTGTCGCGGACCTGCGCGCCGGGGTGGCCCTTGGCGAGGTCGGCCGCGTGCGCGGCGAGCTTGTACGTGATGATCCCTTCCTTCACGTCGTCCTTGTTCGGCAGCCCGAGGTGTTCCTTCGGCGTCACGTAGCAGAGCATCGCGGTGCCGAACCAGCCGATCATCGCGGCGCCGATGCCCGACGTGATGTGGTCGTAGCCCGGTGCGATATCGGTCGTCAGCGGCCCGAGCGTGTAGAACGGCGCTTCCTTGCACCAGTCGAGCTGGAGATCCATGTTCTCCTTGATCAGTTGCATCGGCACGTGGCCGGGGCCTTCGATCATCACCTGCACGTCGTGCTTCCACGCGATCTGCGTGAGTTCGCCGAGCGTCTTCAGCTCGCCGAGCTGCGCTTCGTCGTTCGCGTCGTAGATCGAGCCGGGACGCAGGCCGTCGCCGAGCGAGAAGCTCACGTCGTACGCCTTCATGATCTCGCAGATCTCTTCGAAGTGTTCGTACAGGAAGCTTTCCTTGTGATGCGCGAGGCACCACTTCGCCATGATCGAGCCGCCGCGCGACACGATGCCCGTCATCCGGTTCGCGGTGAGCGGCACGTATTGCAGGCGCACGCCCGCGTGGATCGTGAAGTAGTCGACGCCTTGCTCGGCCTGCTCGATCAGCGTGTCGCGGAAGATTTCCCAGGTCAGGTCTTCGGCCTTGCCGTTGACCTTTTCGAGCGCCTGGTAGATCGGCACCGTGCCGATCGGCACCGGGCTGTTGCGGATGATCCACTCGCGCGTTTCATGGATGTGCTTGCCGGTCGACAGGTCCATCACCGTGTCGCCGCCCCAGCGGATCGCCCACGTCATCTTGTCGACTTCCTCGCCGATCGACGACGTGACGGCCGAGTTGCCGATGTTCGCGTTGATCTTCACGAGGAAGTTGCGGCCGATGATCATCGGCTCGGATTCCGGGTGGTTGATGTTCGCGGGGATGATGGCGCGGCCGCGCGCGATTTCTTCGCGCACGAACTCGGGGGTGATCTCGGCAAGCGCGTTCGCGCCGAAGGCCGCGGCGCCGAACGCCTGGCCCGGGTGCTGGCGGCCCATCATCGCGGCGAGCTTCGCGCCGTTCGGGCCGCTCGACTTCAGGCTCTCGATGTACTCGGCGCGGCGCTGGTTCTCGCGAATCGCGATGTATTCCATCTCCGGCGTGATGATGCCCTGCCGCGCGTAGTGCATCTGCGTGACGTTCTTGCCGGCCTGCGCGCGGCGCGGGTTGCGGTGCAGGCCCGGGAAACGCAGGTCGGCGGTAGCCGGGTCGGCCGCGCGCTCGAGGCCGTACTGGCTCGACAGGCCGTCGAGCACTTCGGTGTCGCCGCGTGCTTCGATCCAGCGCTGGCGCAGCGCGGGCAGGCCCGCGCGGATGTCGATCTTCGCGTCCGGATCGGTGTAAGGGCCCGACGTGTCGTACACGTAGATCGGCGGATTCTTTTCGCCGCCGAAGCCGGTCGGCGTGTCGGCCTGCGTGATTTCACGCATCGGCACGCGGATGTCGGGCTGCGAGCCGGTTACATACACCTTTCGCGAATTGGGCAGCGGCGCGACGGCAGCAGCGTCGACGTGGGCGTCGGCAGACAGAAACTTCGGATTGGCGTTCATGCAATCTCCTGTGTGAGCGCCGGGCAGGCGCTTCGGCGCTTGCCCGGAGCCCTTGACGAATGTGGGGCTCGAGCTAAGCAGGAGACGAGGCTTGGTGAGGCGGCGGATTTCGTCAGAAGGATGGCGGTGAAATCCGTACGCTTCCCTGCGCTGGCATTATCCAGATCAGGTTCAAAGGGTATTTCTCACCCGCAATGCCGGTTGTTTGACCGAACGCATTGCAGGACCCCCGCGTTAGCAGCGCACACGATACACTGGCTTGGCGGCGGTTTCAACCGGGACGGGATCGGCCGTCCCGGTGCGGCCGCAGCATGGCGGGCGGTGTGATGGCCCGTCGAAATGACAGCGCGCGTCGCCGCCGCGCGGCCCCACGGCTCGGCCGGCAGCGGCGAAGCGGTGCAACATGGCGCGCCTTCGCGCGACCTCAAAAAAAATTTCGCAGCGGCTGTCATTTCCCGCGACGTCGTCCGTCTATTCGGCTCCTTAAACCCATGTTTTGGAGAGATGTCATGAAAAACGTACTGATCGCCACCTGTGTCGCTGCTTTCGCCACGCTTGCAACGGGCGCGTATGCGCAGAACGACGCGATGTCGCAAAACGGCTCGTCGATGTCGAAGGACGCGATGGGGCACGACGCGATGGCGAAGGATGCGATGGGGCACGACGCAATGGCGAAGGATGGCGCGATGAAGAAAGGCGCCATGAAGAAACATGCGATGAAGAAGGACGCGATGAAGAAGGACGAGATGTCGCACGACGAGATGGGCAAGTCGTCGGGCGACAAGATGGCGCCGTCGAACTGACGGAGCCGGGCAGGGTGTGCGGCCGGCGCGTGTGCTCGACGACGGCCGCCCGCGTCTCGTTTTGTCTCGACTCGACTCGTCTCGTCGACGCGTTCCGGGAGTCTTCATCATGCAAACCGTTCCCGCCACCGGGCGCGCGGCCGTCACGCCGCCCGCCCGCAAGATTCATCCACTGTGGGTGCGCGTGAGCCACTGGCTCAACGCGCTCGCGGCGATCCTGATGGCGCTGTCCGGCTGGCGCATCTACGATGCGTCGCCGATCTATCCGCCGTTCGTGTTTCCGCACGGCATCACGCTCGGCGGCTGGCTCGGCGGCGCGCTGCAATGGCATTTCGCGGCGATGTGGCTGCTGGTCGGCAACGGGCTGTTCTACCTGACGATGTCGATCGCGACCGGACGCCTCGCGCGCAAGATGCTGCCGGTCACGCCGGCGTCCGTGTGGCGCGACGTGCGCGCCGCGCTGCACGGCCGGCTCGCGCACGACGATCTGAGCGTCTACAACGCGGTGCAGCGTGCCGCATACCTGGTCGCGATCGTCGATCTGATCGTGCTGGTGCTGTCCGGGCTGACGATCTGGAAGTCGGTGCAGTTTCCGCTGCTGCGCGAACTGTTCGGCGGTTACGACAACGCGCGCGTCGTGCATTTCTGGGCGATGTCGCTGCTCGTCGCGTTCTTCTTCGTGCACGTCGCGATGGCGCTGCTGGTGCCGCGCTCGCTGCTCGCGATGCTGCGCGGGCGCTGACCCGTCAACTCCGGGTGAAGGAAATCATCATGTCGGATTCCGAATACAAGCGCGCTGATCCGCGCTGGACGCTCGACCGCAAGTCGCTCGAACTCGACGTGCGCCGCGAGCTGGAGATGCCGTCGCGGCGGCTGTTCAACCGCCGCATCCTGACGCTCGGCGGCCTGACGATGCTGACCGGCTGCACGCTGCAGGACGACGCGTCGGTCAACACGTTCCTCGAGAAGGTGTCGCGCATGAACGACCGCGTGCAGGCGTGGCTCTTCAGCGGCGAGCGGCTCGCGCCGACCTACACCGAGGCCGACATCACGCGGCCGTTCCCGTTCAACGCGTATTACGGCATCGACGACGTGCCGCACGTCGACGCATCGACGTACCGGCTCGTGCTGTCGGGCCGCGTGACGGGCAAGCGTGTGTGGACGCTCGACGAGCTGTATGCGCTGCCGCACGCGGAGCAGATCACGCGGCACATCTGCGTGGAAGGGTGGAGCGCGATCGGCCGCTGGGGCGGCACGCCGTTCGGCGCGTTTCTGGCGCGTGCCGGCGCCGATACGCACGCGAAATACGTCGGCTTCAAATGCGCGGACGATTACTACGAAAGCATCGACATGCCGACCGCGCTGCATCCGCAGACGCTGCTCGCATTCGACTACGACGGCCATCGCCTGCCGCCGGAATTCGGTTTCCCGATGAAGCTGCGGATGCCGACCAAGCTCGGCTACAAGAATCCGAAGCACATCATGGAAATCTTCGTGACCGATACCTTCCCGGGCGGCTACTGGGTCGATCAAGGGTACAACTGGTTCGGCGGATCGTGAAGAAGCGGCGGCGCGCGAACGCGTGCTGCCGTGCCGCGCGGCGTGTCACACGGATTCGCGCACCTGCAGGTCGACCCGCAGGCCGACCGCCGCCGCCATGTTCACGAGCGCGTCGAGCCCGAACAGGTTGATCTTGCCGCGCAGCAGATCGGACACGCGCGGCTGCGTGACGCCCAGCCGTTGCGCGGCCTGCGCCTGGCTGAGCTCGAGCTGCGCGATGCGCTGCTTGAGCGCGATCATCAGCTCGGAGCGCAGCTTCATGTTCTTGGCTTCGGCCGGCTGGCCTTCGATTGCGTCCCAGACGCTCGCATGGCGTTCGTTGCTCATCGTTTCCTCTCCATCATCAGCGCCCGGTAGCGCCGGGCCGCCAGGTCGATATCGGTCTTGCAGGTGCGTGCCGACTGCTTGCGGAAGCAATGCAGCACGTAGATCGCGTCGGCGAAGGTCGCGACGTAGACGATCCGGAACGCACCGCTCGCATCGCGCAGGCGAATTTCCCGCACGCCCGGGCCGACGGTGCGCATCGGCTTCCAGCCGTCGGGCGCGAGGCCGCGCTGCACCTGGTCGATCTGGTGGCCGGCTTCGCGGCGCGCGAGAAGCGGAAAGCCGCGCAGGTCGTCGAGTGCGGTGCCGACGAACACGACCGGCTTCGGCGGAAGAATGGTGGAATTATACAAAATTTTGTATGGGTGGTGGCGGGTCGAAAGGGCGAATGTCGGCGGCCGGACGCGCCTGCCGACCGTCACCGACCGTCACCATAAGCGCGAAGCGACCGCTGAAGCGCATGACTGGCCATCAGGCCGATGAAGCGATCGCAACGGGCGGGACCGGATGCCGGGCCGCCCGCGCGACGCCCGCGCCGCGCGTATCCGGCCCCCGATCCGGTTGGTCCGGATGCCGAAAAATGTCGCGCCGAAACGTCACTGGATAACCTTTCAGACTGGTCTGATGATGCTTTCGAATCCTTGATGCCATAATGCCGAGCGTGCGCAGCCGAAGCGGCTCGCGCCCGCTTTTCGACCCTCTGCCGCCGCTTGCCGGTTCTTATTCGTCGCCGTTCGCACTGCCATGTCGTTCCGCACGTCCGTCTCCGCCTTCCCGGTCCAGTCAGGGCCGTTTGCCGGTCTCTCCGGCGTCTTTCAGCGGAGCACGCGACACGTCGTGCGGGTGGGCTGAACGATGACCCCGCTCGACCGCCTCCTCGATTTCCTCGCCCGCCTGCCGATCCGGATCCGCCTGCCGCAAAGCCGCGGCGGCCGCGTCGCACTGGCGCTCGTCTTCATCTATTTCGTCTGGGGTTCGACCTACAGCGGCCTGCATTTCGCGCTGCAGTCGTTCCCGCCGCTGCTGCTGTCGGGGCTGCGCAACCTGCTCGGCGGGATCGGCCTGTTCATCTTCGCGCTGAGGCGCAAGCCCGAATGGCCGACACTGCTCGAAATCCGCAACTCGGCGATCGTCGGCACGATGCTGGTCGCGCTGTCGTCGGGCACGATCGCGCTCGGGATGCGCACGGTCAGCAGCGGCTCGGCCGCGGTGATGGTCGCGACGGTGCCGCTGTTCGCGACCGTGATCGCGGCGGTCGCCGGGCGCGCGGTGACGAAGGGCGAGTGGGCGGCCGTCGCGCTCGGGATGGTCGGCATCGTCGTGCTGAATTCGGGCGGCGCGGCCGCCGCGAACTCGGCGCTCGGCACGATCTGCGTGCTGGCCGGCGCGCTGTTCTGGGCGGGCGGCGCGCATCTCGCGACGCGGCTCAAGCTGCCGTCCGACCTGTTCCTGTCGACGTCGCTGCAGATCGGCCTGGGCGGGTTGATGTCCACGATCGGTGCGTGGCTGATGGGCGAGCGCATCGAACAGGTCGCGGTCGCGCCGGTGTTCGCGTTCGTGTACCTGATGGTGTTCTGCACGATGGCCGCGTACGTCGCGTACGGCTACCTGATTCGCCACACGAGCCCGATCATCGCGAGCAGCTGCATGTACGTGAACCCGATCGTCGCGGTCGCGCTCGGCGCGCTGATGCTCGGCGAGCCCGTGACGATGGCAACCGTGGTCGCGACGGTCGCGATCCTCGGCAGCGTCGGGCTGTCGTTCCTGTTCGATCCCGCGCGCCGGCCCGCGGCGCGCGCGGCGGCCGACGCTTCGCCGGCCGCGGCGACCGTGGCAACCGTTGCCGCCGAATCGGCAGCGGATGCGGCGTCAGCGCCGGCGCAGGCGGCGATGCCGGAACCTGCACCGATCCTCGCGCCTTCCGCGGTACCGCTTGCGGTGCCCGCACCGGCCGCCGTCGTGGACCCGGCCGCGGTCATGAATCCCGCGCAGGCATTCACGCCGCCGCCCGCCGTCGAACCGGCCGCGTCGCGGGCCGACGCATGACGCCGGCGCGCGACGCGGCGTTCAGCCGCGCCGTGCGCCGCGATGGTGGGACCAGCCGGCGAGTGCGGTAAACAGCAGGCCGGCCGCGCACATGCCGGTCCAGCCGAAGGCGCGCCACGCGGCGACGCCGGCCGACGAGCCGAGCGCGCCGCCGATGAAGTAGCACACCATGTACACGGTGTTCACGCGGCTGCGCGCCTCGGGTTTCAGCGCATAGATGCGCGACTGGTTCGAGATCTGCGCGGCCTGCACGCCGACATCCAGCACGATCACGCCGATCACGAGCCCGACGAGGCTCGTCCCCGACAGCGCAAAAATCACGAACGACGCCGCGAGCAGTGCGATCGCGAGCGAGATGATCGCGCGCGGGCCGCGCGTGTCCGCGAAACGGCCCGCGTACGGCGCGGCCAGCGCACCGGCCGCGCCGACGATGCCGAACAGCCCTGCGGCCTGCGGGCCGAGGTGGAACGGTGCACCGGCGAGCAGCAGCGTGAGCACCGGCCAGAACGCGCTGAACGCGGCGAACAGCGCGGCGCCCGTCAGCGACGCCTCGCGCAGCCCGCGCAGTTCGACCGCCAGGTGCCACATCGAGCCGAGCAGCTTGCCGTACGGCAGCGTCGACGTCGGCGAGCTGCGCGGCAGCCGCAGCACGATCACCGCGGCCAGCGCGACGAGCGCCGCGACCGACGCGCCGAACACCGCCCGCCAGCCGAAATATTCGGCGACGAAGCCGGCCGCCGTGCGCGCCAGCAGGATGCCGAGCAGCAGGCCGCTCATCACGGTGCCGACCGCATGCCCGCGCTCGGCCGGCGGCGCGATCTCGGCCGCGAACGGCACGGCCTGCTGCGCGATCGTCGCGAGCACGCCGATCACGAGGCTCGCCACGGCCAGCACCGCCAGCGACGGCGCGGCCGCGGCCACGATCAGCGCGATTGACAGGCCAGCGATCTGCATCAGGATCAGCCCGCGGCGATCGAAGCGGTCGCCGAGCGGTGCGAGCAGGAACATCCCGGCCGCATAGCCGAGCTGCGTCGCGGTCGGCACCGCGCCGATCCACGACGCGCCGTCCGGGAAGGCCGAGCGGAAGCTCTCGAGCAGCGGCTGGTTGTAGTAGATGTTCGCGACCGACACGCCCGCGATCGTCGCGAGCAGCAACAGCAGGCTGCGCGAGTAGTGGGGCGAGGCGGCGTCGGTCGGACGGTCGGTGGAGGCGGCGGACATGGCGGCAACGGAACGGAGTTGGGCGGCGTGACGCGCGGCGCAGCGTCGGTGGCGCAGGCGGCCGGGCGCCGATCGAGCGTGCCGATCATACCGGAGCACCGGGAATCCTGCCGGCGGCGCTGCGGCGCTGCGGCCCAGCGGCCCAGCGGCCCAGAAGCCCAGCGGCCCAGCGGCCCAGCGGCCCAGAAGCCCAGAAGCCCAGAAGCCCAGAAGCCCAGAAGCCCAGAAGCCCAGAAGCCCAGAAGCCCAGCGGCCCAGAAGCCCAGAAGCCCAGAAGCCCAGAAGCCCAGAAGCCCAGAAGCCCAGAAGCCCAGCGGCGCGGTCGGCTGCGCGGCTGGCGCGATCGCAGCATGGCGGGCCGCGCTCAGCCGCAATCAACCGCAATCATTCGACGCGGCCACGACCGGCCGGAGCCGCTCGTCATGCATCCGCGATTGCGTACCGTTCAGTCGACCAGTTCCCCGCTCGGCTCATAGAACGGATACGGCCCGTCGCCTTCGTCCACGTACACGTGGTGGGACGTCATTCCCGCGTCCGGCGTATGGACGTGCACCGCGAACGCGGGCGGCTCGAGCCGGAACGCGGACGGCGCGTCCGCTCGCAAATCGAACGCGACCTGGTGCGCGGGCGCCGGCACGGCCGACGCGAGCGTGCCGCCGAAGCGCGTGAACATCGTCCGGTGCACGTGGCCGCACAGCACGCGCTCGACGTTCGGATAGCGGCGCAGCAGCGCGTCGAGTTTCGCGGCGGCGGCGGGCGCGAGGCGCAGCGCGTCCATATGTCCGATCCCGGACACGAACGGCGGGTGATGCAGCGCGACGATCACCGGCCGGTCGCGCGCAGCGTCGAGTTGCGCGGTGAGCCACGCGAGCCGCGCATCGCACAGGTCGCCGTGGCTCGTGCCGGGCACCTGCGAATCGAGTGCGAGCACGCGCACGGCGCCGACGTCGAGCGCGTACTGCACGAACTCGCCGTCCTGCAATTCGGGGCGATCGGCGAACGCGCGGCGCAACCCCGCACGATCGTCGTGATTGCCGACCATCAGGTAATACGGAATCTCGAGCGGCGCGAGCAGGTCGCGCAGGTGGCGGTATTCGTCGTCGTGGCCGAAGTCGGTCAGGTCGCCGGTGACGAGCACCGCGTCGGGGCGCGGCACCAGCGCGTTCAGCTTCGCGATGCAGCGCGCGAGCGCGGCGGCCGTGTCGACGCGCCGGTACGCGAGCTGGCCCGGGCGCTTGATGTGGAGATCGCTGATTTGAGCAAGCAGCATCGTCGTTCCTCGGAATGTGTGGTTATCGTGGGGCGGTGTTACGCGGCGAGTGCGATCAGGCCTTCCGGCGCAATCGTGAGGCCGACCGCCGTGCCGCGCGCGAGCTCGATGCGGCCCGGCACGTCGATCACGAGCGCGTCGGGTGCCGCATGCTCGATCGTGAGCCGCGTGCGTTCGCCGAGGAATGCGCACGCGCCGATCGCGCCGCGCAGCGGCGCATGCGCGGGATCGGCGAGCTGCGCATCCTCCGGACGGAAGAACCACTCGTCGGCGGCGTGCGGCGTGACGATCGAGCCCCCCGTCGTCACGAGCGCGCCGTCCTGCCATTGTCCTGCAAGCCGGTTCAGCGTGCCGATGAACTGCGCGACCGTGCGGTTCGCCGGCCGGTAGTAGATGTCGCGCGGCGTGCCGATCTGCTCGATGCGGCCCGCGCCCATCACGACGATCCGGTCGCCGAGCTCCATCGCCTCGGCCTGGTCGTGCGTGACGTAGACGGTCGTCACGCCGAGCTCGCGCAACAGCGCATTCATCTCGCGGCGCAGCACGTCGCGCAGCTTCGCGTCGAGCGCGGTCAGCGGCTCGTCGAGCAGCAGCACGCGCGGGCGCACCGCGAGCGCACGCGCCAGCGCGACCCGCTGGCGCTGGCCGCCGGACAGCTGATCGACCGGTTTGTCCGCATGCGCGTCGAGCCGCATCATCGCGAGCAGCTCGTCGACGCGTTCGCGCAGCGCGCGCGGCTCGGTCTTGCGGATCTTCAGTCCGTAGCCGACGTTGCCGCGCACCGTGAGGTTCGGGAACAGCGCGTAGTTCTGGAACACCATGCCGACCTGGCGGCGCTCGATCGGCAGCGCGGTCACGTCGTCGCCGCCGAACCGGATCGTGCCGCCGGCATCCGGCGTGTCGAGGCCCGCGATCAGGCGCAGCGTCGTGGTCTTGCCGCAGCCCGACGGGCCGAGCAGCACGAGCGTCTCGCCCGCGCCGATCGACAGGTCGAGCGGTTCGAGCACGCGCGTGCCGCGGAACGTCTTCGCGCAGCGGGTCAGGGTGATGGGGGTGGAATCGAGTTTCATGGGAAGGGTAAGGTCAGCGCAGGGTCAGCGCGGGCGACGCTTCAGCGCGCGCGTGCCGGACGGATCGACGCCGAGCCACTGCATCGCGACGAGGAGCGGCAGCGTCATCAGCAGGAACACGATCGTGTACGCGCTGCCGACTTCGAGGCGCAGCGACGCGTAGGTATCGGCGAGCCCGACGGGCAGCGTCTTCGTGTCGGGCGTATGCAGCATCCAGGTCAGGTTGAATTCGCCGATCGACAGCGTGAGCACCGCGAGCGCGCCCGCGACGATGCCGGGGCGCAGGTTCGGCAGCACGATCGTGACGAAGCGCGTGACGAACGACGCGCCGAGGCTCGCCGCGCCTTCCTCGAGCGTGCGCAGGTCGGCGCCGGCGGCGACCGCCGCGACCGCGCGCACCATGAACGGCAGTGTGAACACGACGTGGCCGACGACGATGAACCACAGGCTCATCCGGAACGCGGTGAAGCCGCCGTACACGACCAGCAGCGCGAGCGCCGACGCGAGGCCCGGCAGCGCGACCGGCAGCACGAGCGCTTCCTCGATCACGCGGGCGACGCGACGCTTGCTGCGCGCGAGTGCATAGCCGGCCGGCACGCCGACGGCGAGCACGATCGCGAGCGTCGCGAACGCGATGCCGAGTGACAGCGCGACCGAGCCTTGGTACTGCTGCCACACCTGTTCGAGCCAGCGCAGCGTGAGGCCGCTCGACAGCCCGCGGAAATAGTTGACGGTGAGGCCCGCGAGCACCGACATCACGACGGGCACGATCAGGAACGCGCACAGCAGCAGCGTGACGCCCCATTGCAGCGCGGCGATCGCGCGCGCGCCCGACACGCGCGGCGCGCGTCGGGCGGCGCCGTTCGCATGCGACGGAGCGGGCGCCGGCGACGGCGCGGACGAACCGGAAAGCGATTGCATGAAGGAATCCTCAGGCCGCGGCGGCGGCGGTGTGGCCGGTGAACCGGCGCGCGAGCGCGAGCACAGCCCACGTGACGATGCCGAGCACGATCGACAGGCCGGCGGCCGTCGTGATGTTCGCGTTCAGCGTGAACTCGGTGTAGATCGTCATCGGCAGCACGTTCAGGTCGGTGGCGAGTGTGAAGGCGGTGCCGAACGCGCCCATCGCGGTCGCGAAGCAGATCGCGCCGGCCGCGACCAGGCCCGGCGCGAGCGCCGGCAGCACGATGTCGATGAAGATGCGCCACGGCGACGCGCCGAGCGAGCGCGCGGCTTCCTCGAGCGACGCGTCGAGCTTCGACGCGGCCGCGATCACGGTGACGATCACGCGCGGGATCGAGAAGTACAGGTAGCCGACGAACAGCCCGGCAACCGAATACGCGAACACCCACTTGTCGCCGGTCAGCTTCGCGGACAGCATGCCGATCAGCCCTTGCCGGCCGGCGAGCATGATCACCATGAAGCCGACCACGACGCCCGGGAACGCGAGCGGAAAGGTGAGCAGCGCGAGCAGCACGCGCTTGCCGGCGAATTCGCGGCGCGCGAGCAGCAGGCCCGAGATCGTCGACAGGGCCAGCGTCGCGAGCGTGACGCCGGCCGACAACGCGATCGTTTCACCGAGGCTCGCCATGTAACGCGTGTTGCCGAGCAGCGCCGCGTATTGCGTGAAGAACGCGCCGTCGGCGGACACCCGCGCGAGCGCCGCCATCGGCAGCAGCCAGAACGCGGCGAACACCGCGAGCGCCGGCGCGACGAGGGCGACGCGCCAGCGCAGCGGGAAAGTCAGGTCGAGCATGGCGTGGGTCCGGCGCTTACTGCATCACTTGCAGGTATTGCTGGCCGAACGCTTGCTGGCCGGCCGCCATCTTGCCGAAGTCGACCGATTTCGCCCGGGCGTATTCGCTCGCCGGCAGGAACTTCGCGGCGACGTCGGCGCCGAGCGTCTGCGCGCGCACTGGGCGCAGGTACGCATTGGCCCACAGCTTCTGGCCTTCGTCGGACAGCACGAAGTCGAGCACCTTCCTGCCGTTCGCATCGTGCGGCGCACCCTTCACGAGGCTCATCACGTAGGGCACCGCGATCGTGCCTTCCTTCGGAATCACGAACTCGACGTTCGCGTGATCCTTGTACTTCGCGCGATACGCGTCGAAGTCGTAGTCGAGCAGGATCGGAATCTCGCCGGACAGCACGCGCGCATACGCGGTCTGCTTCGGCACGATCGGCGCGTTCGCCTTCAGCTTGCGGAACCAGTCGAGCCCCGGCTTGAAGTCGTCGAGGCTGCCGCCGAGCGCCTGGTTGACGGCCACCGCGCCCGCATAGCCGACGAACGCGCTCGACGGATCGAGGTAGCCGACCATGCCCTTGTATTCGGGTTTCAGCAGGTCGGCCCACGAGCGCGGGACCGGCTTGCCGTCGAGCGCGTCCTTGTTCACGAAGAAGCCGAGCGTGCCCGAGTGGATCGCGAACCAGTAGCCCTGCGGGTCCTTCAGGTTCGCGGGGATGTCGTTCCAGTGCGCGGGCTTGTACGGCGCGATCACGCCCTTGTCCTTCGCCTGGAACGCCGACGACACGCCGAGATAGACGACGTCGGCGACCGGGCTTTTCTGCTCGGCGATCAGCTGCGCGATCGCCTGGCCCGAGTTCTTGTTGTCGAACGGCACGCGAATGCCGGTCTTCTGCTTGATCGCCGCGATCTGCGCGGCCCAGTCGGCCCATTCGGGCGGGCAGTTGTAGCAGATCGCGGATTCGTCGGCATGGGCCGCGGGTGCGAACGCGACGAGCGCGGCGCAGGCGACGGGGGCTGCGAGCACGCGCAGCAGCGAGGTCAGGCGAAAGGACACGGTGGATCTCCGGGCGGGGTCGGGGTAGCTTGCGCGCGCCGCGCGCGACGGCGCGGCGCGCGCGTTCAGGCTTGGTGCAACTGCAGGTCGGCGGCCGGCGGTGCGACCGTCGCGCCGTCGCGCACCGTATGCGGCAGGATCAGCGACGTGCGCTCGATCGTCGCGCCGCCGATGCATTCGACGAGGCGCCGCCATGCATGACGGCCGATGTCCTGGTTCGGCGTCGCGACGCTCGCGAGCGGCGGCGCGAGCAGCTCGCCGATCGCGATGCCGTCGAAGCCGAGCACCGACAGGTCGTCGGGAATCGAGAAGCCCGCGCGGCGCAGGCCGCGCATCACGACCATCGCGAGCAGGTCGTTGCTGCAGAAGAGGGCGGTCGGGCGCGTGGCTCGCGCGGTGAGGTGCGCGAGCACCGCGTCGGGCAGCTCGGCCGCGTTGAAGTCGACCTCGACCGGCGGCAGCGTCGCGACGCCGGCCTCCTCGAGCGCCTGCGCGTAGCCGAGATGGCGCTGGCGTGCGCGATCCGACGCGGCGAGCGAACCGGCGAGCATCAGCACGCGGCGATGACCGCGTGCCGTCAGCATGCGCACGCCGTCGTAGGCGGCGCTGCGGTTGTCGACCGACACCGACGGGCGGCGTTGCGTGTCGTTGTGCATCAGCACGTAGTGCGGGCCGTCGCGGTCGAGCATGTCGAGCAGCGGATGCGTGTCCGCATCGGCGACGGTCAGGATCAGCCCCTCGACGCGCTGCTCGCGCAGCGTCTCGATCGCGTGGCGCTCGCGCGCCGCGTCGTATTCGGTCGTCATCAGGATCAGCTTGAAGCCGGCCGCGGTCGCGAGTTCGTCGATGCCCTGCAGGCAGTCGGCGAATACCGGGTTCGACAGCGTCGGCAGGACGACGCCGACAAGCCGCGTGCGCTCGCCGCGCAACTGCCGGCCGAGCGGGCTCGGGCGGAACTGCAGCGTGTCGATGGCGGTGCGGATGGTCGCCAGCGTGGCGGGGCTGACGGTATGCGGCGCGTTGATCGCACGCGAGACGGTGGCGATCGAGAAGCCGGCGAGCGCGGCGACGTCCTTGATGGTCGGGGGCATGGAGTTACGCGATGTAAACGTTTTCGGCAGGAGAATTATCGAAAACGTTTGTGACTTCGCGATGACTCACGAGACGTCTGTTTCGTAAAAAATGCGATACAAACATCAGACGGTTGGCGCCCGGCGAGCGGGGCGGATTCGATTGTATCGGCGGATGCTGCGGCGCGGGACGAAATCGACGGCGGCGTCGTATCGATGTCGATTGCGGTGATTGAATTCGGTTATGGACAGGGGCAGGCCGACATGCTGCGTCGCGATGCAATGCGCGCGAATCAGCTAACGCATGCGTCAAGCAATGGTAGAATCGCGTCCGCCCTTTTGCCGGGGTGATGAAATTGGTAAACATAGCGGACTTAAACGATTGAGTGCCCGGCCGGAAACGGCCGGTGCAGAACCCTTCAAATTCGGTGAAACCCCTGACGCGCGCCGTGCGTCGAGGCAACGCCGAGCCAAGCCTCGCGGTACGACTGCGGCGAGGAAGGTGTAGAGACTAGACGGGGGGCGCCTAAGGCGCACGGGCGGCGACACCGCCCGCGCGCGACGGCGAAGGCATAGTCCAGCGCACGAACGGCGTCGTTTCGACGACGCCGGCTTTGAAAGAAGCAGTGTGACGAAAATCCGCCGCCTTAACTGGCTTGCCGGTTCGAGTCCGGTCCCCGGCACCAAAATCGCCTCCGTGCGATTCCATGAAGTTCCGAAAACCCGCGAGAAATAAGCCGCTCGCGGGTTTTTTGTTTTCAGGTCGTGCTTCGATGGCGGCGACCTGTTCCTGCAGATCACCCGCGCTGGCCAAACGTACCGGCGATTGAAATATCGATTCCCCGCGATTTGCTTCAGGCGTCCGCTCGTCACCCGAATGAAGCGCGCTTCAACACCCGGCTATCCGCTTTCTGCGCCGAAAAATAGTCTGCGTTCTGGAGAGCACCTTTCCGCTGCAGGCCGCTAACAGCAGAAAAACGGCTCATTACACTGCGCCCGTCGCATCGCCGGGAAACATCGACGCGACGCACCTTCGCAGCACGCAACCGTTGCGACCAGCAAACGAAAGACCTGGGGGTAAATCGTCATGAACATGCGTTTGGGGATCATCGCACCCGCCGCGTTGCTTGCTGCCGCGGCGCATGCACAAAGCAGCGTGACGCTGTACGGCAAGATCGAGGACGGTATCAACTACACGAGCAACGCGCGCGGCCACGGAACCGTGCAACTGCAAAGCGGCTACGACTACGGCAGCCGCTGGGGTATCAAGGGCACCGAAGACCTCGGCGCAGGCTACCAGGCGATTTTCACGCTCGAGAGCGGCTTCGACGTCAACAACGGAAAAATGAGCCAGGGCGGCCGGGGATTCGGCCGTCAGGCTTTCGTCGGCATCGCGTCGGATCGTTACGGCACCCTGACGTTCGGTCGCCAGTACGATCCGAGCGTCGACATCTTCTCGCCGCTCACCGCCAACGGCAACTGGACCGGCTACCTGTTCTCGCATCCGTACGACAACGACAACACCGACTACTCGTTTCGCGTGAACAACGCGGTCAAGTACGTGTCGCCCGCGTGGCACGGTGTTACCGCGGAGGCGATGTATGGATTCAGCAATCAGGCGGGCGGCTTCGCGAACAACCGTCTATACGGCGCCGCGCTGCAATACCAGCAGGGCGGGCTGACGGTCGGCGCGTCGTATCTGAAGATCAACAACGCACGCAATGCCGATTCGACCGGGGCGATCACCGGCGACAACACGTTCGATGCGTCGTCGCAGCAGAACATCGGCATCGGCGTGAATTATGCGTTCTCGAATGCGCTGGTGGGATTCACGTATTCGCACGTCGACGTCTACGATCCGACTTCGAACGCGTATTTCACCGGTACGACGCAGCCGGCGGGCGGTGCATGGCGGTCGTGGAAATTCGACAACTTCGAGGTGAACGGCCTCTATCACTTCACGACCGCGTTCTACATCGGCGCGGCATACACGTACACCCAGGCCCGCGTCGCGTCGACGGTCGGCGCATTCAATCCGAAGTGGCATCAACTGAGCGCGAAGTTGAACTACGACTTGTCGAAACGCACGTCGGTATTCGTCGAAGGTGTCTATCAGCATGCGCTGAACGCGCACACTGGAACCGACTTCGACTACGCGTACATTCCGGGCGCCGCCGATATCTCGTCAGGCCCGAATCAATACGTCGCGCGTATCGCGCTGCTGCATCATTTCTGACGCTGCTCTCGGGGCGGTTGGTCATGTGTGGGTAAAGAATTCTGAATTTCGGGCTTGAAGGGAAATGTCGGCTCGACGGGCCATGGCGGGTCACTTCGCTGCGACGAAAGCGCCGCCATGTGATACTTGGCACGCACGTCACACTCGACGCCGTCACCGCCATCGCCGCACGTGACGCGGCCGATGGAATCAAACGACGTTTCCCTCCCGCAAGACCACCCGCCATGACCGATTCGAACTACCACTATTACGAACCGTCGCAAGGCCACGGGCTGCCGCACGATCCTTTGAACGCGATCGTGGGCCCGCGCCCGATCGGCTGGATTTCCTCCCGCGGCAACGACGGCACGCTCAACCTCGCGCCGTACAGTTTCTTCAACGCATTCAACTATCGTCCGCCGATCATCGGCTTTTCGAGCACCGCCGCGAAGGACAGCCTGCGCAACGTGCAGGAAACCGGCGAGTTCGTCTGGAACCTCGCGACGCGCGACCTTGCCGACCGGATGAACCAGACCTGTGCCGCCGTGCCGTACGACGTCGACGAATTCGAACTCGGCGGCCTGACCGCGATTCCGTCGCGCCTCGTCAGCGTGCCGCGCGTGGCGGAAAGCGGCGTCAACTTCGAATGCAAGGTGACCGACGTGATCCGGCTGCGCGATCACCGCGGCGTCGAGACGCCGGCCACGCTGGTGCTGGGCGAGGTCGTCGCCGTGCATATCCGTCACGACCTGCTGAAGGACGGCCTCTTCGACACGTTCGGCGCGGGCATCATTCTGCGCGCGGGCGGCCCGTCTGCCTACGTGCACGTGACGCCCGACAGCCGCTTCGACATCGCGCGCCCCGACGCGTGACGCATCGCATCATCGACGCATTGCGCCATCGGGCCATCGCGCGCCGGAACGATCCGGCGCGCGAGCGCTGAAGCACGCGGACGCGCACCGGCAAAGACAAAGACCCCGCCGAAATCCCAGGATTTCGCGGGGTCTTTCCCTTCGTACCCTCCGACAGGCGTGACAGGCGCGCATCGATTCCGCACTCCCGGCGCGTTGACGCATCGCAGCACATGCAAGCGTCCTTCAAAGCCGCCGGCAACACCGATCGCCTATCGTCGCCGCCATGGCAAATCTGCTCACCCCGAACGAGCGGGTTGGGCATCGACGTCCGGCACTGCAAGGCATACATTCCCAAGGTTGGCGTGCTTATCCGCGCGCCAACCCGCGCGTGAGCCGGCAACCGGCCGCGCGTTTCAATCAGCGTGAGACACAATCGAGCGTGGAGACGACACGATGAGCCTGTCAGAGCCATTGCGTCTGCATGTGCCGGAGCCCACCGGGCGCCCGGGCTGCAAGACGGATTTTTCCTATCTGCATCTATCGCCGGCCGGCGCGGTTCGCCGCCCGCCGATCGACGTAGCGCCGGCGGACACCGCCCATCTCGCCCGCAGCCTGGTGCGCGTGCTCGACGATCACGGCGAAGCCCTCGGACCGTGGGCGCCGGATCTCGACGATGCGCGCCTGATCGCCGGGATGCGCGCGATGCTGAAGACCCGCATCTTCGACGCGCGCATGATGATCGCGCAGCGTCAGAAGAAAATCTCCTTCTACATGTTGAGCCTCGGCGAAGAGGCGATCGGCGCCGCGCATGCGATGGCGCTGCGTCACGGCGACATGTGCTTCCCGACCTACCGCCAGCAAAGCATCCTGATCGCGCGCGACGTGCCGCTCGAACGGATGATCTGCCAGCTGATGTCGAACGAAGGCGACCCGCTGAAGGGGCGCCAGCTTCCGGTGATGTACTCGGACCGCGAAGCCGGCTTCTTCTCGATCTCCGGCAATCTCGCGACGCAGTTCATCCAGGCGGTCGGCTGGGCGATGGCGTCGGCGATCAAGGGCGACACGAAGATCTCGTCCGCGTGGATCGGCGACGGTGCGACCGCGGAAGCCGACTTCCACACCGCGCTGACGTTCGCGCACGTGTATCGCGCGCCGGTCGTGCTGAACGTCGTCAACAACCAGTGGGCGATCTCGACGTTCCAGGCGATCGCGGGCGGCGAGGGGACGACGTTCGCCGGGCGCGGCGTCGGCTGCGGCATCGCTTCGCTGCGCGTCGACGGCAACGACTTCCTCGCGATCTACGCGGCGTCGACCTGGGCCGCCGAACGCGCGCGCCGCAATCTCGGCCCGACGCTGATCGAGTGGGTCACCTATCGCGCCGGCGCGCATTCGACGTCGGACGATCCGACGAAATACCGGCCGGCCGACGACTGGGCCCATTTCCCGCTCGGCGATCCGATCGCCCGCTTCAAGCAGCACCTGATCGCGAAGGGCATCTGGTCGGACAGCGCGCACGACGCGCTCACGGCCGAACTGGAAGCCGAGGTGATCGCCGCGCAGAAGGAAGCGGAGAAGTTCGGGACGCTGGCCGACGACCGGATTCCGTCGCCGGCCTCGATGTTCGACGACGTGTAC
The DNA here is from genome assembly GCF_905339865.1 of Burkholderia sp. BCC1993. Taxonomy (NCBI): domain Bacteria; kingdom Pseudomonadati; phylum Pseudomonadota; class Betaproteobacteria; order Burkholderiales; family Burkholderiaceae; genus Burkholderia; species Burkholderia sp. BCC1993. Next base: position 63,705 of record NZ_CAJPGZ010000005.1, read on the forward strand.
AAGGAGCTGCCCGCGCATCTGCGCCGTCAGCGCCAGGAACTGGGAGCGTGATCATGGCGCAACATGAAACAACGACGGCGTCGGCCCAGCCGATGACGATGATCCAGGCGCTGCGCTCCGCGATGGACGTGATGCTCGGCCGCGACGACGACGTGGTCGTTTTCGGGCAAGACGTCGGCTACTTCGGCGGCGTGTTCCGCTGCACCGAGGGGCTGCAGGCCAAGTACGGCAAGTCGCGCGTGTTCGATGCGCCGATCTCGGAAGGCGGGATCGTGGGCGCTGCGGTCGGGATGGGCGCGTATGGCTTGCGGCCGGTCTGCGAGATCCAGTTCGCGGACTACTTCTACCCGGCCTCCGACCAGATCGTGTCGGAAGGCGCGCGGCTGCGCTATCGCTCGGCGGGCCAGTTCATCGCGCCGATGACGATCCGGATGCCGTGCGGCGGCGGCATCTACGGCGGCCAGACGCACAGCCAGAGCCCGGAGGCGATGTTCACGCAGGTCTGCGGACTGCGCACGGTGATGCCGTCGAATCCGTACGACGCGAAAGGACTCCTGATCGCCTCGATCGAGAACGACGATCCGGTGATCTTCCTCGAGCCGAAACGCCTGTACAACGGGCCGTTCGACGGCCATCACGAGCGTCCGGTCACGTCGTGGCTCAAGCATCCGGGCAGCGCGGTGCCGGAAGGCTATTACACGGTGCCGCTCGACACGGCCGCCGTCGTGCGGCCCGGCAACGACGTGACGGTGCTGACGTACGGCACGACCGTCCACGTGTCGCTGGCGGCTGCCGAGGAGACCGGCATCGATGCGGAAGTGATCGACCTGCGCACGCTGTGGCCGGTCGATCTCGATACGATCGTCGCGTCGGTGCGCAAGACCGGCCGCTGCGTGGTGGTGCACGAGGCGACGCGCACCTGCGGCTACGGCGCGGAGCTGGTGTCGCTCGTCCAGGAGCATTGCTTCTACCATCTGGAGGCACCGGTCGAGCGGACGACGGGCTGGGACACGCCGTATCCGCACGCGCAGGAATGGGCGTATTTCCCCGGGCCGGCCCGGGTCGGCGAAGCGTTGCGACGCGTGATGGAGGCCTGAGATGGGGATTCATGTCATCAAGATGCCGGATATCGGCGAAGGGATCGCCGAGGTCGAGCTGGTGGCCTGGCACGTGCAACCAGGGCAGACGATCGCCGAAGACCAGCCGCTCGCCGATGTGATGACCGACAAGGCGGCGGTGGAGATTCCGTCGCCGGTGGCGGGCAAGGTACTGGAGCTCGGCGGCCGGATCGGCGAGATGATGGCGGTCGGCAGCGAGCTGATTCGTCTCGAAGTCGAAGGCGACGGCAACCTGAAATCGAGCGCGAAAGCACACGATGCAGGCCCGGATGCGGCGCAGCGAGCGGCGGCGGTCGATGTGCCTGCCGAGTCATCTTCCGTCGCTGAGGGATCCGAAACACATGCATCGTCGAAGGCGGCGACGCACGCCGCGTCCCGCGCGCCGGCCGAGCCGCGCCGTGCGGAACACGCGGCGCCGCCGCGCGCGGCGCTCGCGCCGGGCGAGCGGCCGCTCGCATCGCCGGCGGTGCGCCAGCGCGCCTGGGACATGGGCATCGAGCTGCGCTACGTGCGCGGCACCGGCGAGGCCGGGCGGATCCTGCATGCGGACCTCGACGCGTATGCACGCACGGGCGGCGGCGCGGCGCGCGGATCGCAAGCGCACGGCTACGCCGAGCGCAACGACGCAACCGAGGTGCCGGTGATCGGCCTGCGGCGCGCGATCGCGCGCAAGATGCAGGAAGCGAAGCGCCGCATTCCGCACTTCAGCTACGTCGAGGAGATCGACGTCACCGAGCTCGAAGCGCTGCGCGCCGAGCTGAACCGACGCCACGGCGACACGCGCGGCCGGCTCACGCCGCTGCCGCTGCTGATCCGCGCAATGGTGATCGCGCTGCGCGACTTCCCGCAGATCAACGCGCGCTACGACGACGAAGCCGGTGTCGTCACGCAATACGGCGCGGTGCACATGGGCGTCGCGACGCAGACGGACGGCGGCCTCACGGTGCCGGTGCTGCGTCATGCGGAAGCGCGCGACGTATGGTCGATCTCGGCGGAAATCGCGCGGCTCGCCGACGCGGTGCGCGCGAACCGCGCGCAGCGTGACGAGCTGACCGGCTCGACGATCACGATCTCGAGCCTCGGCGCGCTCGGCGGCATCGTGTCGACGCCGGTCATCAACCATCCCGAGGTCGGCATCGTCGGCGTGAACCGGATCGTCGAGCGGCCGATGATCCGCGACGGCGCGATCGTCGCGCGCAAGATGATGAACCTGTCGTCGTCGTTCGACCATCGTGTCGTCGACGGCGCAGACGCGGCCGAATTCATCCAGGCCGTGCGCGAGGTGCTCGAGCGCCCGGCGCTGCTGTTCGTGGAGTGAGCCCGATGAAGAACGAACACACCACGTTGCTCGTGATCGGCGGCGGGCCGGGCGGTTACGTCGCCGCGATTCGTGCGGGGCAGCTCGGCATTCCGACGGTGCTCGTCGAGCGCGACCGGCTCGGCGGCACGTGCCTGAACATCGGCTGCATTCCGTCGAAGGCGCTGATCCACGTCGCGGACGCGTTCGAGCAGGCGCGCGGGCAGGCCGGCGAGGGGATGCTCGGGATTCGCGTGCGCGCGGCGGAGATCGACATCGCGAAAAGCGTCGCATGGAAGGACGGCATCGTCGAGCGGCTCACGCGCGGCGTCGGCGCGCTGCTGAAGAAGCACGGCGTGCGCGTGCTGCACGGCGACGCGCGCGTCGTCGACGGCAAGACGGTCGACGTCGTCGCCGGCGACCACACGACGCGGATCGCATGCGAGCACCTGTTGCTCGCGACGGGCTCGGAGCCGGTCGCGCTGGCGTCGATGCCGTTCGGCGGGCACGTCGTCTCGTCGACCGAGGCGCTGTCGCCCGCGTCGTTGCCGAAGCGGCTGGTCGTCGTCGGTGCCGGGTACATCGGGCTCGAACTCGGATTCGTCTATCGCAAGCTCGGCGTCGACGTCAGCATCGTCGAGGCGGCCGAGCGCGTGCTGCCCGCATACGACGCGGAACTCGCGAAGCCGGTCGCCGATTCGCTCGCGCGGCTCGGCGTCGGGCTATGGACGGGCCACAAGGTGCTGGGCCTCGCGAGCGACGGCGCGGTGCGCGTGCAGGCGCCCGACGGCGCGGAGAAAACGCTGCCGGCCGACCGCGTGCTGGTCGCGGTCGGCCGCCGGCCGCGCGTCGACGGCTTCGGGCTCGAATCGCTGTCGCTCGATCGCAACGGCCGCGCGCTGCGCATCGACGACGAATGTCGAACGTCGATGCGCAACGTATGGTCGATCGGCGACGTCGCCGGCGAGCCGATGCTCGCGCATCGCGCGATGGCGCAAGGCGAGATGGTGGCCGAGCTGATCGCGGGACGGCGCCGCAAGTTCACGCCGGCCTCGATCCCTGCCGTGTGCTTCACCGATCCCGAGGTCGTCACGTCCGGCTGGTCGCCCGACGACGCGAAGGCGGCCGGCGCAGACTGCATCAGCGCGTCGTTCCCGTTCGCGGCGAACGGCCGCGCGATGACGCTGCAGGCGACCGACGGTTTCGTGCGCGTCGTCGCGCGGCGCGATACGCACCTGATCGTCGGCTGGCAGGCGGTGGGGCGCGGCGTGTCGGAACTGGCCGCCGCGTTTTCGCAGTCGCTCGAGATGGGCGCGCGGCTCGAGGACATCGGCGGCACGATCCACGCGCATCCGACACTCGGCGAAGCGATGCAGGAGGCGGCGTTGCGCGCGCTGGGACATGCGCTGCATGTGTGAGCATGTGCCGGCATGCATGGCCGATCGAACCCCGCCGCGGCGGGGCTTCTTGTTTGTGTCGATCGCGGGCGTCGGCTTCGTGTCTCCCGCGCCGGATTCGACACGACGCTTCGCGCTTCGAATATCCGCATTGCCGACGACCGGTCAAGGCGGCGCCGCGGTCGATGCGCGCCCGGGCGTGCAGGTGATCGGATCGGAACGGTTGGCCTGAACCGGAACGGGCGACGACGTGCTGCCGGCGGCACAGCTGAACGAACCGACGGCCTGCGCCGGCGGTTCGCGCACGACGCCATCAAGCGGGCCGACCCGTTGCAAGACTGTTTCGTCACACCAGGCAATAGCGGACATGTCGCGTGCAGGCTGACCTACGATGAAGACATCGCGTCCATCGTCCGCCCAACCATGTGCACCCACTACCGCGCCCCCGATGAAGACCCGGGCATCAGCGAACTGAGGATCGGCATCGGCGACCTGTTTCGCCGCGATCCGTGGGAACCCGACGTGTATCCGGATTATGCGGCGCCCATCGCGCGTGCCGACGGCGACGGTCTCGCGGTCGTCAGCGCTGTGTTCGGCTTCTGGCCGAAGTTCATGCAGCCCGAGCGTCTCGACGAGCACGGCCGCAAGCGAAAGAAGCTCGATACGGTGAACGCGCGCGCGGAAACGGTCGGCGCGTCGCGGCTCTACGGCAACGCCTGGCGCAACGGCCAGCGCTGCCTGATTCCGGTGCGCTGGATCTTCGAGCCGTGCTACGAGACGGGGCGCAACGTGTGGCACCGGATCGGCGTCGACGGCTGGCAACCGTGCTGCGTCGCCGGCATCTGGCGGCGCTACGAAGCGGCCGACGGCCACGAGCGGATCGGCATGACGATGCTCACGGTCAATGCCGACGATCATCCGGTGTTCGCGCGCATGCACCGGCCCGGCGACGAGAAGCGGGGCGTCGTGATCCTGCGTCGCGACGACTACGACGAATGGCTGCACGCGCGCGACGTCGAGGCTGTGCGGCGCATGCTGACACTCCTTCCTGCCGGCGACATGGTCACCGCACCCGATCAGGCGTCGCCCGCCAGCGCCTGAGCTTTCGTTTTTCATACGCCTTTCATACGCGCAACCGACTGCTCCGCAGGTCGGACGTGTCCCGTTTTCTCAGACGATTTTCAAAATTGCCGGATACCGGGTAATTACCGATATCACCCAAGTTGTATATACAAGATCATCCGCTGGCAATGTCGGCACACGTCGTGCCCATTGCGCGCCAGCGTGCAGACCGTGCGTGCGTGGCGCATGCCGGCGATCCACGGCGCCCCGCACCCGACGAGCCGAAAGGGCGGCTCGGCACGTTTTCCGTCTCGTCCCGACCATTTGTGGTCCTCAGTATCTTGGAGATTTACCCGTGTCAACGAATCCCAGTGGAAAAGCCGGCGGTCTGATCGAGGTACGCTCGATCGATTTCATTCCCGATGCCGAACGCCACGGCGGACTGCTGAGCCAGTTCACGCTGTGGCTGTCGGCGAACATGCAGATCACGGCCATCGTCACGGGCGCGCTGGCGGTCGTGCTCGGCGGCGACGTGTTCTGGTCGCTGATCGCGCTGCTGCTCGGCCAGTTCATCGGCGGCGCGGTGATGGCGCTGCACGGCGCGCAGGGGCCGCAGCTCGGGTTGCCGCAGATGATCTCGAGCCGCGTGCAGTTCGGCGTCTACGGCGCGATGATCCCGATCGTGCTCGTGTGCCTGATGTACATCGGTTTTTCCGCGAGCGGCTCGGTGCTCGCCGGGCAGGCCGTCGCGCAACTGCTGCATGTCGACGACGCGGCCGGCATCCTGTTGTTCGCGGCCGTGATCGTCGTGCTGACGGTGTTCGGCTATCGCGCGATCCACTTCGTCGGCCGGATCGCGAGCGTGATCGGCATCGTCGCGTTCGTCTACATGTTCACGCAGCTGTTCGCGAACCACGACGTCGGCGCGCTGCTCGCGAACCGGCACTTCTCGCTCGCGAGCTTCCTGCTGTCGATGTCGCTGTCCGCGTCGTGGCAGATCGCGTTCGGCCCGTATGTCGCCGACTACTCGCGCTACCTGCCGCGCTCGACGTCGTCGGTCGCCACGTTCCTCGCGGTCGGCCTCGGCTCGGTGATCGGCGCGCAGGCGGCGATGGTGTTCGGCGTATTCGCGGCCGCGCTGGCCGGCAGCCAGTTCGCGCACCACGAGGTGTCGTATATCGTCGGCCTCGGCTCGACGGGCGCCGTGGCCGCGCTGCTGTACTTCAGCATCGCGTTCGGCAAGGTGACGGTGACCGCGCTCAACGCCTACGGCAGCTTCATGTCGATGGCGACGATCGTCAGCGGTTTCCGCGGCAAGGGCGCGGTGTCGTCGAAGAGCCGTCTCGTCTACATCTTCGGGATGATCTGCGTGTCGACGCTGATCGCGCTCGCCGGCCGCCATTCGTTCCTGAAGGAATTCACCGCGTTCATCCTGTTCCTGCTCGCGTTCTTCACGCCGTGGAGCGCGATCAACCTGGTCGACTACTACTGCTTCACGCGCTCGCGCTACGACGTGCCCGCGCTGTCCGATCCGGACGGCCGCTATGGCCGCTGGAACGTGATGGCGATCACGATCTATGTGGTCGGCATCCTGGTGCAGCTGCCGTTCATGTCGACGCACATCTACACGGGCCCGCTCGTCGACGCGCTCGGCGGCACCGACATCTCGTGGATCCTCGGCCTCATCGTGCCGGCCGTGCTGTACTACGTCGGCGCGCGTGCGTCGCGGCGCAGCATCCCCGAGCGCCTGATCCTGCCGCTCGAACGCGGCGAGGTTCATCACTGACGCATCGCGTCGTCCGTCGGGCCGGCCTGCAGCCGGCCTGAGCGGCCCGCCGCGCCGAACCGGGCGCGACCGGCAGCCGCGCTACACCTCATCTTCGTTATCCGCGATGCCGGCATGGCAGATCACCGTGCCCGGCATCGTTCCATTCTCCCTTCATTGAATAGTAGGACTAAGCAGATGAACGCACGAGACAATCGTTCCCGGGCGCGATCGGCGCATGCCGGTCTTCGCATGGCCGTTACGGCCGCATGCCTGGGTGGGTCGGGCGCCGCGCTCGCGCAGGACGGCGTCACGCTGTACGGCGTGATCGACGAATTCGCGCAGTACGTGAATACCGGCAACGGCTACACGGCGGCGATCGGCTCGGGCGGCCAGTGGGGCAGCCGCTTCGGGCTGAAGGGCGGCGAGGACATCGGCGGCGGCCAGAAGATCGAGTTCGCGCTCGAGAACGGCTTCAACCCGAACGACGGTTCGCTCGCGAGCTCGGGCAGCATGTTCAACCGGCAGGCGTGGGTCGGCATCGCGGGGCAGTGGGGCAAGGTGCGCGCGGGCCGCCAGAATTCGCCGCTGTTCAACGACCAGGGCGGGCAGGACGCGTTCGGCGGCGTCACGCAGGCGTCCGGCATGGACAACCTGACCGTGTTCGCGTTCCGCACCAGCAATACGCTGTCGTACCAGAGCCCCGAGATCGCCGGTTTCCAGGCCGGACTGTATTTCGGCTTCGGCGACGCGGGCGGCGTGCGCTCGGCAGGCTCGAGCCAGCAGTTCGACGTGACCTACGAGCACGGGCCGTTCGCGGCATTCGTCGCGGGCCAGTGGCTGAAGAACAAAACCGCGACCACGACCGATCGCACGATCATGGCCGGCGCGTCGTACGCAATCGGCAAGGCGACCGTGTACGGCGGCTTCTCCGCGGTGAAGTGGGCCGATCTGGGGATCGATTCGCGCGTGTACGGGCTGTCGGTCAAGTACCAGCTCAACCCGGCGAACTACGTCGCGCTCGGCTATGCGTACCTGCACGACCAGACGTCGCAGGGCGACAACGCGGACCAGTTCGGGCTGATGTACGAATACGACCTGTCGAAGCGCACGAGCTTCTACGGCGCGCTGTCGTACCTGCGCAACCGCAACCAGGCCGGCTACACGCTCGCCGGCGCGGCGAACCCGGGCCTGCCGCTCGCGTATCCGGGCGCGAATGCGCGCGGCGTGCAGCTCGGCATCGTGCATCGCTTCTGACGGTGCATCGGGCGCCGGGCCGCGCGGGCCGGCGCCTGTTTCCCGTCACGGGTGCGCGCAATCGCGCGCCTGCATGCGCGCGCCTACATGCGTACGCCTACATCCCCAGCCGTTCCGCGAGCGAATGACGCTGCATGCAGCGCTCCATCGCGTCGAGGAACGCCTGCTCCGCCGCGTTCATCTTGCGGTCGCGATGCCACAGCAGGAACACGTCGACGTCGACGAGGCCGTCGTCGGGCGGCAGCCGCCACAGGCGTTGCTGCGCGATGTCGTCGCGCACGATGTGCTCGGGCAGGCAACCGATCCCGTAACCGGCGAAGATCAGCCGCCGCACTTCCTCGAGGCTCGGCGACGACGCGACGATGCGTCCGGTGAAACCCTTCTGGTCGCGGAACACGGTGAGCGGCGACAGGCTGTCGCCGATCTGGTCGCTCGTAAACGACACGAAGTTTTCCGCGAGCAGGTCGTCCATCCGCAACTGCGTCTGCCCGAACAGCCGGTGATGGCGGCCGCAGTAGATCGCGTAGCGCTGCCGCAGGAAGCAGCGCATCTCCAGCTTGTCGTGCGGCGTGCGGCACAGGCCGAGCCCGGCGGTGGCCGTCTTCTGCAGCAGAGACGACAGGATGTCCGACGAGCGCATCACCTCGATCTGCAGATCGATGCGCGGATACGCGCGATGGAAGTCGGCGAGGAATTCGTCGTAGACGGGCGACTCGATGCGGCTCACCGTCAGCAGCCGGATCGAGCCGGTGAGGTCGGCCGTGCTGGCGTCGAGCTCGGTTTCGAGCCGCGACACGCCGCCGTAGATGTCGCTCGCGATCCGGTACACGGCTTCGCCGGCCGGCGTCGGGGCGAAGTGCGCGCCGCGCCGCTCGATCAGCTTGCGCTCGAGGGCCTCCTCGAGCCGCCGCAGCGCCTGGCTCACGGCCGGCTGCGTCACGTGCAGGCGCGCGGCCGCGCGGCTCACGCTGCGCTCCTGCATGATCACCAGGTAGGTGCGCAGCAGGTTCCAGTCGAGGCGGTCGTTGAGGAAGGGGGCAAGGTCGGCGCGCATCGGGTCAGTCATTAGCTGAATTTATACGCGAAATAATAACTTGAAATTTGACTAATGATGTGCGGTCGCCGATAAAGGAGGGGCGCCGCACCGTGCGGCGCGAGGCCGCGACAGACGGCCGGCCATCACGATATCGCGCGTGCCGCGGCGCGCGCCAGGAGCCAGCATGACCCAGTCCCTTCCTTCCGCCCGCCAGCCGGCGCGTGCCGCGACGGCCGCGTTCATCGGCACGATGATCGAGTGGTACGACTTCTACATCTACGCGACCGCCGCCGCGCTCGTGTTCGGCGAACTCTATTTCCCGTCGCATGACCGCTTCGTCAGCACGATGGCGTCGTTCGCGACGTTCGCGGTCGGCTTCTTCGCGCGCCCGCTCGGCGGCATCGTGTTCGGCCACCTCGGCGATCGCATCGGCCGCAAGAAGGCGCTGATGACGACGCTGATGATGATGGGCGTCGCGACCGTCTGCGTCGGGCTGCTGCCCGACTATTCGACGGTCGGCATGCTCGCGCCGGTGCTGCTGGTCGCGCTGCGCGTCGTGCAGGGGATCGCGGTCGGCGGCGAGTGGGGCGGCGCGGTGCTGATGGCGGGCGAACACGCGCCGCAGGGCCGCCGCACCTTCTTCGCGTCGTTCGCGCAGCTCGGCAGCCCGGCCGGGCTGATCCTGTCGCTGGTCGCGTTCCGCGCGGTCACGTCGATGGACAAGGCCGACTTCCTCGCCTGGGGCTGGCGCTTGCCGTTCCTCGCGAGCTCGGTGCTGCTCGTCGTCGGCATCCTGATCCGGCTCGGCGTGAACGAGTCGCCGGAGTTCGCGCGCGTGAAGGAGACGAACCGTACCGTGAAGCTGCCGGTCGCCGAAGTGTTCCGCTCCGCATCGGGGCTCGTGCTGCTCTGCATCGGCGCGAACACGATCGGGATCGCGGGCGTCTATTTCACCAACACGTTCATGATCGCGTACACGACGCAGTACGTCGGCATGTCGCGCGCGCTGATCCTCGACAGCCTGTTCGCGGTCGCGATCATCCAGTTCATCGCGCAACCGATCGCCGCGTGGATCGCCGAGCGCATCGGCGGCGCGCGTTTCCTGAAGATCGCCGCGCTGCTCGCGATGCTGTCGCCGTACCCGATGTTCATGCTCGTGCAGGGCGGCACGTCCGCGTCGCTCGTCGCGGGCATCGCGCTCGCGGTCGTCTGCATGGCCGGTTTCTATTCGGTGATCGCGGGCTTCGTCAGCGACGTGTTTCCCGCGCACGTGCGCTATTCGGCGATCTCGCTCGCTTATCAAATCTGCGGCGCGATCGCGGGCGGCCTGACGCCGCTCGTCGGCACCTGGCTCGCGCATCGCTTCGCGGGCCAGTGGTGGCCGCTCGCGGTGTTCTACACGGGTCTCGCCGGCGTCTCGCTGCTTTGTATCGTCGCGCTCGACGCGCGCCGCGCGGCCCGGCCGGCCGCCGCCGAAGCGCTCGGCTCGCGCTGAACCTCGACGAATGAATTCATCGGAGTGCAAATGAAAGACCTGCTGGAAATCGACGGTGCCCGCCTGTGGCAGAGCCTGGCCGACATGGCATGCATCGGCGCGACGCCGCGCGGCGGCGTGCGACGCCTTGCGCTGACCGACGACGATCGGCGCGGGCGCGACCTGTTCGCGCAGTGGTGCCGCGACGCGGGAATGACGGTGAGCGTCGACGCGGTCGGCAACCTGTTCGCGCGGCGCGCCGGCACCGATGCGCAGGCCGCGCCGGTGCTGATCGGCAGCCATCTCGATACGCAGCCCGAAGGCGGGCGCTTCGACGGCGTGTACGGCGTGCTCGCCGCACTGGAGCTCGTGCGCACGCTGAACGACGCGGGCATCGCGACCGACAAGCCGCTCGAGATCGTGTCGTGGACCAACGAGGAAGGCGCGCGTTTCGCACCGGCGATGCTCGGCTCGGCGGTGTTCACGGGCGCGCTGCCGCTCGACGACGCGCTCGCGAAGCAGGATGCCGACGGTGTCACGCTCGGCGCCGCGCTGGACGCATGCGGCTGCCGCGCCACGCGCGCGCCGGGCGGCGCGGTCGACGCGTATTTCGAAGCGCATATCGAACAGGGCCCGGTGCTCGAGGCGAACGGCACGACCATCGGCGTCGTCACGGGCGGGCAGGCGATCCGCTGGCTGGACGTGAGCGTGACGGGCGTGGCCGCGCACGCGGGCACGACGCCGATGCCGTATCGCAAGGACGCGTATTTCGCGAGCGCGCAGATCGCGCTCGAACTGGAACGGATCGTCGCGGGCTACGCGCCGCGCGGGCTCGCGACGATCGGGCAGGTCGGCATCCGCAACGCGTCGCGCAACACGATCGCAGGCGAAGTGACGTTCACGGTCGACCTGCGCCATCACGACGATGCGCAAGTCGATGCGATGGAGCGCGACCTGCGCGATGCCTGCGCGCGCGTGGCCGCCGCACGCGGCGTTCAGGTGTCGATCGAGACCTGCTGGCGCAGCCCGGCGACGCCGTTCGACCGCGCCTGCGTCGAACTGGTCGCGCAGGCGGCGGACGCATTCGGCTACACGAACGAGCGGATCGTCAGCGGCGCCGGTCACGATGCGATCCTGCTCGCGCGCCGCGTGCCGACCGCGATGGTGTTCATCCCGTGCGTCGACGGGCTGTCGCACAACGAGGCCGAAGACGCATTGCCCGACGACGTGACGCGCGGCACGAACGTGCTGCTCAACGCGGTGCTCGCGCGCGCGGGCATCGCGACGCGCGTGGCCGCGGCGGCGCACGACGCATGACACGGCGAATCGACGAGGACCCACGATGAAAACCTATTTCCACCCCGAACAGTTGCTGCACCATCCGCGCACCTACCTGTCGCGCGGCAGGATGCGCGAGCCGCAGGAGGTGCCCGAGCGCGCGGCGCGGCTGGTCGCGGCGGTGCATGCGCTCGACTTCGACGTGCGCGAGCCGGCCGCCCGCGGCACCGCGCCGATCGCGGCCGTGCACGACATGAACTACCTGCGTTTTCTCGAGGAGGCGCACCGCGACTGGAAGCGGATGCCCGACGACTGGGGTGACGAAGTGATGTCGAACGTGTTCGTGCGCGATCCGAATCCGCTGCGCGGCGTGCTCGCGAAGGCCGCGCGCTATCTCGCCGACGGCAGCTGCCCGGTCGGCGCGAACACGTGGCGCGCCGCGTACTGGTCCGCGCAGAGCGCGCTTGCGGCCGCGGCGGACGTGAACGACGGCGCGCGCGATGCGTACGCACTGTGCCGGCCGCCCGGCCATCACGCGCGCCGCGATGCGGCCGGCGGCTTCTGCTACCTGAACAATGCGGCGATCGCCGCGCAGGCGCTGCTCGGCCGCCATCGCCGGGTCGCGATCCTCGACACCGACATGCATCATGGGCAAGGCGTGCAGGAGATCTTCTACGGCCGCGACGACGTGCTGTACGTATCGATCCACGGCGACCCGACCAATTTCTATCCGGTCGTCGCCGGTTACGAGGACGAGACGGGCGCGGGCGCCGGCGACGGCTACAACCTGAACCTGCCGATGCCGCACGGCGCGCCCGAGTCGGCGTTCTTCGAGCGGCTCGACGATGCGCTGCGCGCGCTCGCGCGGTTCCAGCCCGACGCGCTCGTGCTCGCGCTCGGCTTCGACATCTACAAGGACGACCCGCAATCGCAGGTGGCCGTCACGACCGGCGGGTTCGGCCGGCTCGGCGGCGCGATCGGTGCGCTCGGCTTGCCGACGGTGATCGTGCAGGAAGGCGGTTATCACCTCGAGAGCCTCGACGCGAATGCGCGCACGTTCTTCGGCGGGTTCGCCGCCGCGCGCTGAGGCGCTGAGACGTCGATACGTCGATACGTCGATGTGTCGATGTGTCGATGCGTCGAAGCGTCGAAGCAGCGAAGCAGCGGCGCGCGATGCGCGGGCCGCCAACGAGAATGCCCGCGTCGGAATCCCGACGCGGGCATTTTTCAATCGCGGTGCCGCGTATTGGCACCATGCGGATCACCAGGCGCTCACGAATTCGCGGCGACCGGCGCGCGGCGGCGCTGGATCATCTGCAGCGCGACGAGCGCGAGCCCTGCCGCCGCGATCAGCCCGCCGACGAGCGGCACCGCCGCGTAGCCGAAGCCGGCCGAGATCGCCGCGCCGCCCGCTGCCGCGCCGACTGCGTTGCCGAGATTGAACGCGCCGATGTTGACGGCCGAGGCGAGGCCCGGGGCTTCGTGTGCGGCACGCATCACGCGCATCTGCAGCGGCGGGACCACCGCGAACGTTGCGACACCCCAGACCAGCAGCGTGACCGCGGCGCCGGCATGGGTGCGCGCGAGCAGCGGGAACGCGGCCATCGTCACGATCAGCAGCACCAGGAAGCCGATCAGCGTGCCGTCGAGCGAGCGGTCGGCGAGACGGCCGCCGGCGATGTTGCCGATCGAGAAGCCGACGCCGATCAGCACGAGCATCGCGGTGACGAAGCCGGGCGTCGCACCGGTCAGGTGTTCGAGCGTCGGGGCGACATACGTGTACAGCGTGAACATCGCGCCGGCGCCGAGCACCGTGGTCCCGAGCGCGCCGAGCACGACCGGGCGCGTCAGCACCGACAGTTCGGCACGCAGGTTCGGCATCCTGCCGGCTGCGCCCTTCGGCAGCGCGGCGAACAGGCCGGCGATCGCGATCAGGCCGAGCACTGCGGTCGCCGCGAACGACATGCGCCAGCCGATCATCTGGCCGAGCCAGGTCGCGGCCGGCACGCCGCCGACGTTCGCGATCGTGAGGCCCATGAACATCGTCGCGACCGCGCTGGCCTGCTTTTCACGCGGCACGAGGCTGGCCGCGACCACCGAGCCGAGCCCGAAGAACGCGCCATGGTTCAGGCTCGTGACGAGTCGCGCAAGCAGCAGCGTCGTGTAGTCGGGCGCGACGGCCGACAGCAGGTTACCGATCGTGAAGATCGACATCAGCGCGATCAGCGCCGAGCGGCGCGACCAGCGCGCGAGCAGCAGCGTCATCAGCGGCGCGCCGACCATCACGCCGATCGCATACGCGCTGATCAGCATGCCGGCCTGCGGAATCGACACGTGCACGCCGTCGGCGATCACGGGCAAGAGGCCCATCGGCGAGAACTCGGTCGTGCCGATGCCGAACGCACCGGCGGCGAGCGCCAGCAGCGGCAGCGCGGCGCTGCCGCCCGGGCGGGAAGGAGAAGAAGTCGTGGTGTTCACGCGATGCGCTCCGGTAAGCATGGGGCAACGGCACCGGGCCGTTGTGGACAGGGTGAAGTGTGCCTGCGTTACTTTTGCGGAAAAAGCCGCGCTCGGGCGAAATTATCTTGATTTCATGTCAACAATGCGCGATTGGGGCGGCACGCGCGTACGGCCCGCCGGGCGGGGCTTCCCGCGATGCGACGGCCGGCCGCCGGCCGTGCGGACGATCGAACCGTGTCCGGAGCAAGGTTTTCGTCGTCGGACGGAACGCGGTGTCGGGGCAGGTGCGCGATCCGCTTGCGCGTCGCGCTCGATACGCGGCAGGTGTTCGACGTGATGCGGGCGCCAGGCGCGCGCGCGCGGGCGGGCCGGCGCGCGGTGTCGTCAGGCCGGGCGGGCGACGGGCCGGCGCAGCCGGCGGGGCCCGGCGCGAGCGCGTCATCCTTCCCGCCAACCCTTTACCGGCGCGGCTTGCCGCCAAAAAAATCCCCGGTCACAGGGGGACCGTGACCGGGGCGGAAAGGCATCCTCTCTTTGGCACGAGGGTGGGATGCGGGCGCAGTATATTTCGGGGCATAACGTTTCGAAGTGATGTTAAACAGCCCTTTTTGGCGCCAATTTGAAAATTCCGGCGTGATGGCGTCGATCGTCACCCATTCGAAAGATTTGTCGTGCGCTCGGACGGATGTTCTGGGTGCGCGATGACGGCAATGCCGGCCGTCGTCCGAAGCGGCCGCGCGCAGGCGGCCGAATCCGCTGCCGCGCGACGAGGCGGAATCCGTCGGCGTCGCGCGTGCCAGGCCGGTTGGTCAGTCCGCCTGTCCGGCCGTGTCGCGCACCGCCTCGAGAAACCGCGCGACGACGGGCGAAGCCGGCGCCGCTGCATCGTCGAACACGAACTCGATGTCGAAGCGGCTCGCGAGTTCGTCGAGTGCGACGAGCCGGACCGTGCGCGGGCACGTCGGCGACGCGCTTTCCGGCACGAATGCGCAGCCCATGCCGGCCGCGACGAGACCGATCAGCGTCGGGATGTCGCTGCCGACCTGCGCGATGCGCGGCGTGAAACCCGCCCGGTCGCACTGGGCCATCAGGAAGCGGTGGTGCGCGGCGGAGCGCTGCGCGTCGAACCAGACGAACGGTTCGTGCGCGACGTCGGCGAGCGTGCGCGGCGCGTGGAAGCGGCCGCCGGGCGGCGCGGGCATCGCGAGCACGAAGCGGTCGCTCAGCAGCCGCACGCCCGACAGATGCGGCGCCTCGTCGCGGCGCCACGCCATGATGCCGCCGTCGAGCTGGCCGCGCGTCAGCGCCGCCGCCTGTTCGGCCGACAGCATCGGCGCGATCGACAGTTTCACGTCCGGACACGCGTCGCGAAACGCCTTCAGCACGTTCGCGACGACCGGCAGCGGCAGGCAGTTCGGCAGCGCGCCGAGGCGCAGTTCGCCGAGCTGCCCGGCCGCGCTGCGCAACGCGCGTTCGCGGCTGTCCTGCAATGTCGCGAGCAGGCCCGTCGCATCCTGCAGGAAACTCGCGCCGGCCGCGGTGAGCGTGACGCCCGTCGCGCGGCGGATCAGCAGCGGCGTGCCGATCGCATCCTCGAGCTCGCGGATCTGCCGCGACAGCGCAGGCTGGACGATGCCGGCCGCGCGGGCGCCGGCCATCACGCTGCCGGCTTGCGCGACGGCCACGAAGTAACGCAGGTGACGCAGTTCGATCTGGCGCATGCGGTGTCGGCTCCGGTGTTCGGTCTCGATTCGGTGGATATGCCTGTCAAGCATAGCAAGTGCCATCCGATGGTATTGGAAAGCATGGCGGGCGTGCCGTACGATGGTCGTCGTTGCCGGGCCGGTTCAACGGTCCGTGCGTTCTCCTTGCCCCGATTCCCGACCGTGTCCCGCACCATGCCGCTTCATATCCAGACCCCCTATATCCGCTCGCAAATCGCGTCGCGCCGTCTTGGCAAGAACATCCGGCTGAAGCTCGACGCGCTGCAGCCGTCCGGCTCGTTCAAATTGCGCGGCATCGGCGCGGCGTGCGAAGCGCGGCATGCGGCCGGCGCGCGCCGGTTCGTGTCGTCGTCGGGCGGCAATGCGGGCATCGCGGTCGCGTATTGCGGCCGCGAACTCGGCGTGCCGGTGCTCGTCGTCGTGCCGGAAACCGCGTCGGCCCGCGCGCGCGAGCTGATCCGCGTCGAGGGGGCAGAGGTGGTCGTGCACGGTGCGAGCTGGGCCGAGGCGAATGCGTTCGCGCTGTCGACCGTCGGTACGCAGGACGCGTTCGTGCATCCGTTCGACGATCCCGTGTTGTGGCGCGGGCACGCGACGATGATCGACGAGATGGCGGCGGTCGGCCCGAAGCCCGACGCGGTGGTGCTCGCGGTCGGCGGCGGCGGGCTGCTGTGCGGCGTGCTCGAGGGGCTCGCGCGCAACGGCTGGCACGACGTGCCGGTCGTCGCGGTCGGGACGGAAGGCGCCGACAGCTACGCGCGCTCGGTCGCGCACGGGCATCCGGTCGAATTGCCGGCGATCACGAGTATCGCGACGTCGCTCGGCGCGAAGCGGCCGTGCGACGCGGCGGTCGAATGGGCGAAGCGGCACGCGATCCATCCGGTCGTCGTGTCGGATGCGCAGGCGGTGGCTGCGTCGCTGCGGTTCCTGGACGAGCACCGGATCGTCGTCGAGCCGGCGTGCGGTGCTGCGCTGGCCGCGCTCGAACAACCGGTGCCGGTGCTGGCTTCGGCGTCGGATATCGCGGTGATCGTGTGCGGCGGCGTGACGGCGACGGCCGAGCAGATGCGGGCGCTGAACGCGACGCTGCGGTAACGCGCTCGGGCATGTGACGCAGCGCAGCCGGATCGTGATGCGGACGAAGACGTCACGGTGAAGTGACGGCGGGGCGGGACCGATCGCGGGCATCCGCGGAATCGGGGGCGTGTCGTCTGTCGCGACGGACTGTTTCCGCTCGCCGGTTACGTCACGCCGGGCGCGCGCAGCCGGTGGCCGGGTGCAAGATCCTTGGAGGGTGACGGGGCGGGGATCGGCTGGCGCGCCGCGCGGACGGCGCACGGCGCGACGAGGGCGCGCGCGGTCAGTTCGCGGACGGCGCGCTGGCGCCGGTCGGTGCGGACGAGGCGACGGGGTCGGCAGCAGCGGGTGCGGACGTCTTGCCTGCCGGCGTCGGAGCAGCGTTCGAGGGCGTCGGCGCGGACGCCGCCGGCGCAGGCACCACGGCCGATGCCGGCGTGGCAGCGGCAGACGTCGATGTGGCCGGCGTCGAAGCGGAAGCGGGCGCGGCACCCGCCGCAGCCCCCGACCCGACGGCCCGCATCGTCCCCGGCGCGACCACGGCCGATGCCGCCGCAGGCACGGCCGGCACGACCGACGTGCCCGACGTCGGCGCGACGCTCGGCACGGACAGCGGCACCGGCGCTGCCGGCGGCGTCGGCACGACCGGCGTCGTCATCTTCATCGGCTCGCCCTGCGGCGTCGGCGCAGGCTCGGGCAGCGGCGTCACGGGCTCCTTCTCGGCCGCCTTTACGGTCGCGCGATCGCGACGGGCCGGATCGATCTTCAGGAAGTGCTCGACGAGATTGAAGAAGCGCTCGTAGAACACGCCGGCGGGAATCGTCTCGCTCGCGGTCTTCACGAGCGCGTCGTCGCTCGACCCGATCGGCAGCGACAGCGAACCGAACACGCTGAGCCCGACGCTCGCCGACGTATTCGACTTCTTCAGCGTGTAGCGGTCCTGCACCGCGTTCACGTACGCGATGCTCGACGAGCCGTCGGCAGTCGCGTCCGCGCACACGACGTGAAACTCGATCACGACGTGCATGTCGTTGCTCGGCTGGAAATTCTTGCTGCCGTCGACCGCATCGTTGCGCGACGACGACACAACATAGCCCTGGCTCAGCAGCGCGCGCCGCGCGGCTTCGCAGGACGCGTCGGATTTCGAGCGGAACGTGTGCGCATACGGGCTGCTCGTCGCGTCGAACTGCTCCTGCTGGTAGATCGGCTTGGGCGGCGACGAGCACGCTGCCAGCACGGTCGCGGCCGCGAGCGCGCACGAAACGGAAAACAGGCGAAATCGGTTGTGCATGGCGTCTTTCAATAGGCTCGGCGAGATGCCGCGCGGGGCTGCGGGCGCAACGCACGCGGCGGCGGGGCCGGTGCGATGCGCGTGGCAATCTCGTATGGCCGGGGCGTCATTATAGTTTCGTTTGATGTCGCGCTCGCTTCAGCCGGCCGGCGCCGGCCGCGCGGCGGCGAGCAATCGCGACGCCAGCGGGTGGTGTTCGCCGCGCCGCGAGCGGATCGCATGGATCTCCTCGGTCACGTCGCCCGCGCGGCCGAGCCGGCGCAGCCCGCGCAGCAGCGATGCGTCGTTCGCGCCGAGTTCGCTGAGCGGAAACACGCCGAGGCCGCGCGCCGCGAACACGGCCATCAGCGCGCTGTCCTCGAATTCGCCGGCGATGCGGGGCACGATCCGTTCGCGCTCCAGCCACAGGTCCAGGCGCGCGCGCAGCGCCGAATGGGCGGTCGGCAGCAGCACCGGCAGCTCGGCGAGGCACAGCGGAAAGCGCTGCCGCGCGCCCGCCGTGACGAGCGCCGCGGGGCCATACCAGTCGACCGGCGACGCGACGAGCCGCTCGCTCGTCACCCGCAGATTCGACCCCGACGGCGCGCCCTGGCCGGCCAGCACCAGATCGAGGTGATGCAGCGCCAGTTCCGCGAGCAGCGCGTCGTGCTCGCCTTCGTGGCACAGCAGCCGCAGCGTGGGCGTGTCGAGCACCGGCGCGAGGAGCGCATGCGCGGCGAGCTTCGAGATCCCGTCCGCGAGGCCGACCGCGAGCCGCACGGTCGGCTGGCTGGCCGCCGCGCGCACTTCGTCGGGAATCAGCCGGCCCATCTCGAAGATGACCTCCGCACGCGCATACGCGGCCTGACCCGCGTCGGTCATCGCGACACCGCGCCCGGCCGGGCGCAGCAACTGGTGGCCAAGCGACTTTTCCAGCTCGCGGACCTGCGCGCTGATCGTCTGCACGGCCATGTCGAGCCGCTCGGCGGCCCGCGCGAAGCCGCCTTCCTTTACCACGACCCAGAAATAGTACAGGTGTCGAAAATTCAGCATCGGATCATCATTTCGTAAAAACCGAACCAAATATCAGATTCTCTCTGATTTTTTCGAAGTCATGGGGTGGCTATCATCGGGCTTTCCACCTTCGAATCGGCCCTTTTCATGGACTCCCTGCTGACACTTGCCGCCGACCCCGCCGTCTGGGCCGCGCTCCTGACGCTCGTCGTGATGGAAGTCGTGCTCGGCATCGACAACCTGATCTTCATCTCGATCCTCAGCAACAAGCTGCCCGAAGCGCAGCGCGCCCGCACGCAGCGCCTCGGCATCGCGCTCGCGCTCGTGATGCGCCTCGCGCTGCTCGGCAGCGTCGCGTGGATCGCGAGCCTGACCCAACCCGTGTTCATGCTGTTCGATCACGCGTTCTCGTGGCGCGACATGATCCTGCTGTCGGGCGGCCTGTTCCTCGTGTGGAAGGCGACCACCGAGATCCATCACCACGTGTCGCATGACGGCGACGGCGCGGGCGCGTCCGGCGGCGCGGCCGGCCTGACGATGTGGGCCGCGATCGGCCAGATCGTGATGCTCGACATCGTGTTCTCGATCGACAGCATCGTGACCGCGATCGGCATGACCGAGCACGTCCCGATCATGTTCGTCGCGGTGATCGTCGCTGTGTCCGTGATGCTGTTCGCCGCCCAGCCGCTCGCACGTTTCATCGACCGCAACCCGACCATCGTGATGCTCGCGCTGTCGTTCCTCGTCGTGATCGGCATGACGCTGATCGCGGAAGGCTTCGGGTCGCATGTACCGAAGGGCTATATCTACGCGGCCATGGCGTTCTCGGCGTTCGTCGAGGGCATGAACATGCTGGCGCGGCGCGCGAAGGCGAAGCGCGTGGCGCGCGGCGAAGGTCGCTGAGCCGAGCGGGCGGGCCGTGGCCCGCCCTCGATTCGGAATGTCCGACGAAAGGAGAAACGCGATGAAATGTCCGGTCTGCAAGACACCCGACCTGCTGATGGCCGAGCGGCAGTCGATCGAGATCGACTACTGTCCGACGTGCCGCGGCGTGTGGCTCGATCGCGGCGAACTCGACAAGCTGATCGCGCGCGAAACCGGCGATGGGCCGGCGCGCCGCGACGAGGTGCCGGTGCGGCACGATGCGCAGGCGCTGCGCGGGCGTGACGACGGCTGGGGGCGCGACGGCCGCGCGCACGACGACCGTTACCGGCACGACGGCCGGCGTCGCAAGAAGTCGGTGTTCGACCTGTTCGATTTCGATTGAACGCGACGGCGAGCGTGTACTGCTCAGCACGTCGAAAAAAGCCCCGCCGGGCGTCATGCTCGGCGGGGCTTCGTCATTCGTCATGCGCGTCGCGTGATGAACACGCGCCGGCATTACGCGTTGCCGGCCGTCACGTCGATGCGGCGCGGGCGCGTTTCCTCGCGGCGCGGAATCGTCAGCGTGAGCACGCCGTCGCGCAGGCTCGCATCGATCCGTGACGTGTCGAGATCGGGGCTCAGCACGAACGTGCGCACGTAGCGCGGCGCGCGGACTTCGGCATGACGCACGCGCAGGTCGGCCGGCGTGTCGATGCGCGTGTCGGCTTCGATCGTCAGCGTGTTGTCGTGCACCTTCACGTCGAGGTTTTCGCGCGGCACGCCGGGCAGGTCGGCACGCAGCGTGACGCGCTGCCTGTCTTCGACGATGTCGACGGCCGGCGTGATCGCGGGCCGGCGCACGGCTTCGGCTGCTGCTGCTGCCTGCGCGGCACCGGTCTGGCGTTCGGTCAGGGTCTGGCTCGTATTCATGTCGTTCTCCTGAAGGTTACTGAACGGTGATCGCACGCGGCTTCGAGGCCTCGCGCCGGCCGACGCGAATCAGCAGGCAGCCGTTTTCATAGCGGGCGCTGACGTTGTCGGCGTCCGCGTTCTGCGGCAGCTCGACGACCCGGCGGAACGCGCCGTGAAAGCGCTCCTGCGCATAGGTGCGCACGTCGTCGCCGGCATCGTGCGGCAGGCGCTTGCGCTCGCCGCTGATCGTCAGCAGGTCCTTGTCGATCGAGACGTCGAAGTCGGCCGCGGCCATGCCGGGGGCGAACGCGACGATCTCGATCGCGTCGTCGGTCGCGCCGACGTTCAGCGCGGGGAACGCGCTCGGCCGCACCGCGCGGATGCCGGTCGGGGGCTCGCCGAACAGGCTCGCCATCTGCCGCTGCACGCGGGCGAATTCGTCGAACAGGTCGTGACCGAAATGAATACCGCTCATGAGGATCCTCCGGAACATGAAACGCGAAAGACACGATGCCGCGACGCCGATGGCGAGTGCGACGCACGGTTTTTCGCTGAGTCGAAACGGGGGCAGTGCGCGTGACGGGCACTGCCTTGCAACGGGTAATTAGAGGTCGCCGCAGCGGTTTTCAAGAGGGAAAGTGCAACCGGCATCGACGCGTCGTCACGGGGATCGATGCGACAATCGTCGCGCTATCCACAGACCACGGAGACGGAACGGACATGGACATTCAACGCATCGCGATCGTCGGGGCCGGCGTGATCGGCGCGAGCTGGGCGGCTTTCTATCTGTCGAAGGGCTTCGACGTCGTCGCGACCGATCCCGCGCCGCAGGCCGACGCGCGGCTGCGCGACGCGCTCGCCGCCTTCCTCGGCGAGCGGGCCGCCGAACTTTCCGCGCGGCTGTCGTTCGATGCCGATCTCGTGCGCGCGCTCGACGGCGTCGATTTCGTGCAGGAAAACGGCCCCGAGCGGCTCGACCTGAAGCGCGCGCTGTACCGGCAGATGGACGACGTGCTGCCCGCGCGCGTGCCGATCGCGTCGAGTTCGTCGGGCCTGAAGATGTCCGAGATCCAGACCGCGTGCGACAAGCATCCGGAACGCTGCCTGATCGCGCATCCGTTCAACCCGCCGCACCTGATTCCGCTCGTCGAGCTGGTCGGCGGCGATGCGACCGACTCGAGCGTGATCGCGCGCGTGAAGGATTTCTACGACGCACTCGGCAAGCAGACGATCGTGCTCAACAAGGAAATGACCGGCCATGTCGCGAACCGGCTCGCGGCCGCGCTGTTTCGCGAGGTCTATCACCTCGTCGGCGAGGGCGTGGTGAGCGTCGCCGATGCGGACAAGGCGGTCGCGTGGGGCCCGGGCTTGCGCTGGGGACTGATGGGGCAGTGCCTGACCTATCACCTCGGCGGCGGCGCGGGCGGCATCGCGCACTTCCTCGAACACCTGTCGGGGCCGATCACGACGTGGTGGGACGACCTCGGCACGCCGTCGTTCGATCCGGCCGTCGATCGCAAGCTGAACGACGAACTGCGCGCGATCCAGGGCGAGCGTTCGATGCAGGAACTGGCGGCCGAGCGCGACCGGCTGCTCGTCGAGCTGATCGACGCGCGGCGCCGCAGCTTCCTGCCCTGAGCGCGCCGCCGCGCGGCGTTCCGGTCGCGCCGTGAAAGGCTATTGCTGCACGGCCGTTTGCGGTGCCCGCGGCGTCTGCGCGAGCCACGCGGGCTGTGCTTCCTGCACCAGTTCGCGATTGCGCGCGCGCGTCGCGGCATTCGGCGGATAGTTGCCGTCGTTGGTCGGCAGTTCGCCGTCGAGGTAGGCCTGCTTCAACTGGGCGACGACTTCCGCGCGCGTCAGGCCCTGCGCGGGGGCGGCGGCATCGGTTTGCGCAAAGGCGGGGGACAGCAGCGCGGCTGCGGCGGCCGCGACGGCGAATCGCACGACGTTCATGGTGTGCTCCGATCAAGGGGACGGGACAGCGGACGCGCGGCACACTGCCGTGCGTTCCGATGGGGCCCATTGTCGCGAGCGGGGACTGCGCGGACGATGACGCGTTCCGGGCAAGACTGTCAGTTGCGCGCGAACACCGCGCCGCGGCGGGGCGGCATCGGCATCGGCATCGGCCTGACGGCGGCAGCGATCGCTACAGCTCGGCCGCCGCCGCGATCAGCGTCGCTTCGAGCGCGAGCGTCGAGCGCGACGCGGCCGCGGGCCGGTCGATCACGTATTCGAGTTCGCCGAGTTCGGGGAGCCCCGCGTCGAGCCGCGCGAGCCCGGCCGGAATCACGTAGCCGGCGAACGCGCTGACGCCGAGCCCCGCGCTCGCGGCCGCGCGCAGCACCGCGATGCTGCTGCTCACGACGGCGATCCGGTAAGGGCGGCCGACCGCCTCGAGCGACTCGAGCACGCGGCGGCGCGATACGCTCGGCTCCGGATGCATCGCGAGCGGCAGCACGGCCTCGTGACCGGTGATCCGCGAATCGGGGCCGGTGCACCAGTACAGCGGTTCGCTGCGGATCACGCGGCCGCGCCGGCTGCCCGCGACGCGTTTCGCGAACACCAGGTCGTGACGGCCTTCGTCGAGCGCATCGAACAGGTCGCCCGACAGCCCGGTCGAGATCGCGAGCTCGACTTCCGGATTGCGCTGTACGAAGCTCGCGAGCGCGGCCGTCAGGTGCGCGGACGCGAAATCCTCCGACATCGCGAGCCGCACCTTGCCCGACAGCGGCGGGCCGCACACCGACGTGACGGCCTCGTCCATCAGCTCGAGGATGCGCACCGCGTAGCGGAACAGCGCGTCGCCGTGCTGCGACAGGTGCACGTTGCGCGTGTCGCGCTCGAACAGCGGCCGGTCGAGCAGCTCCTCGAGGCGGCGGATGTGCTGGCTGACGGTCGACTGCGACAGGTTTACGCGTTCGGACGCGGCGGTGAAGCTGCCGGACTGGGCGACGGCGACGAAGCTGCGCAGCAGCTCGGGCGGTAATGGACGCATTGCTAAATCCACTGAATCGGTTTCGACAACTTCATAAATGGCCGGATGGTGCGGCGCTAGTATCGGATCACGCCCTGGTGCGGCCCATGCAAACGGCAGGGGCGCACCGGACGCGTAGCCCGTGTCGCGCCGCCGGCTCCATCGGTCAGTCTAAGCCATCCGGCGTCCGGCCCGAAACCGCATCATCCCATCGACCGCCCGAGAACGCGCTCGCACGACGAGCCGCCGGGCCGCGGCGCCCCGCCGCAGGAGACAGATCGTCCGCGCCCGGGACCGCCGCGCGGGCCTGGCTCCCGCACGCGTCAGGCGCCCGTCACGAAGAGACTGGAGACGACTCATGATCATCTACGGAACCGCGCTGCTGGCGTTCTGCCATCTGGCCGGACTGTTCCTCGGCGACCTGCTGGGCGCCGCGATCGGCGTGAAGACCAACGTCGGTGGCGTCGGCATCGCGATGCTGCTGCTGATCTGCCTGCGCCTGTGGCTGCACCGGCGCGGCTGGCTGCCGAAGGAGACCGAGGCCGGCGTCGGTTTCTGGGGCGCGATGTACATCCCGGTCGTCGTCGCGATGGCCGCGAACCAGAACGTCGTCGCCGCGCTGAAGGGCGGGCCGGTCGCGCTGCTTGCGGCCATCGGCGCGGTCGCGATCTGCGCATGCTGCATTGCGGTACTCGTGCGCACCGGGCGCGACGACACGGCCTTCGCGGGCGTGCCGCAATTCGAAGAACAGTAACGGAGGCCGCCATGCTGCAGATGCTCGAAAAAACCGTCGCCCACAACGGGCTCGTCGCGTCGTTCGCGCTGGTCGGCCTGATCATGTGGCTGTCGTCGCTCGCGTCGCGCAAGCTCACCTTCGGCCGCGTGCACGGCTCCGCGATCGCGATCGTGATCGGCCTCGTGCTTGCGTATGTCGGCGGCGCGTTCACCGGCGGCGAGAAGGGGCTGGCCGACGTCAAGCTGTTCGCCGGCGTCGGCCTGATGGGCGGCGCGATGCTGCGCGATTTCGCGATCGTCGCGACCGCGTTCGAAGTGCAGCCGACCGAGGCGCGCAAGGCCGGCCTGGTCGGCGTCGTGTCGCTGCTGCTCGGCACCGTGCTGCCGTTCATCGTCGGCGCGTGCATCGCGCGCGCGTTCGGTTATACCGATGCGGTCAGCATGACGACCATCGGCGCGGGCGCCGTCACCTACATCGTCGGGCCCGTCACGGGCGCGGCGATCGGCGCGAGCTCCGACGTGATCGCGCTCAGCATCGCGACGGGCCTCGTGAAGGCGATCATCGTGATGATCGGCACGCCGGTCGCGGCCAACTTCATGGGCCTGAAGACGCCGCGCTCCGCGATGATCTTCGGCGGCCTCGCCGGCACCGTCAGCGGCGTGAGCGCGGGCCTTGCTGCGACCGATCGCCGGCTCGTACCGTACGGCGCGCTGGTCGCGACGTTCCATACCGGCGTCGGCTGCCTGCTCGGGCCGTCGGTGCTGTTCTTCACGACGCGCGCGCTGGTCGGCGCCTAGCCGCCAGGTGTGCGATCCGGGCGACCGATGCGCCAGCGCCGGCGTGCGCGGGCCGCGGCGGGGCCGCATCCATCGCGGCGTCCTCTGAGTCGCATTCGTCAACATCATCAATCGGCGGCGGCGCCAGGCTTAGAATGCCGCTGAACCATCGAAGCGGGAGAACTGTTCATGACGGGATGGAATCACGCGCGGCAGGCGCGCGATGCACGCCTCGCGGCCGGCGCGGCCTTCGCGTGGCCCAAGGCCACTTCCTCCGGGGCGCGCGGCAAGCGGGTCGATGCGCGCGACACCGTCGCGTTGCTCGAAGCGGTGCTGCGGCCCGGCGACCGCGTTTGCCTCGAAGGCGACAACCAGAAGCAGGCCGACCTGCTCGCCACCGCGCTCGCCGACGTCGACAGCGCGAAGATCCACGACCTGCACATGGTGCAGTCGGGCGTCGTGCTGCCCGAGCATCTCGACGTGTTCGAGCGCGGCATCGCGAAGCGGCTCGACTTCGCGTATTCGGGCCCGCAGTCGCAGCGCATCGCGAAGCTGCTGTTCGGCGGCAAGATCGCGCTCGGCGCGGTGCACACGTATCTCGAGTTGTTCGCCCGCTACTTCATCGATCTCACGCCGCAGGTCGCGCTGATCGCGGCGGTCAGCGCCGATGCCGACGGCAACCTGTACACCGGCCCGAACACGGAAGACACGCCGACCGTCGTCGAGGCCACCGCGTTCAAGGACGGCATCGTGATCGCGCAGGTCGACCGCATCGTCGACAAGGTGCCGCGCGTCGACATTCCGGGCGACCGCGTGCATTTCGTCGTCGAGGCCGGCCGGCCGTTCTACGTCGAGCCGCTGTTCACGCGCGACCCGGCCGCGATCACCGAGACCCAGATCCTGACCGCGATGCTCGCGATCAAGGGCATCTACGAACCGTACGGGATCAAGCGCCTGAACCACGGGATCGGTTTCAACACGGCCGCGATCGAGCTGCTGCTGCCGACCTACGGCGCGAAGCTCGGGCTGAAGGGCAAGGTCTGCACGCACTGGGCGCTCAATCCGCACCCGACCCTGATTCCCGCGATCGAATCGGGCTGGGTCGAGCAGGTTCACTGCTTCGGCTCCGAAGTCGGGATGGACGACTACATCCGCGCGCGCTCCGACGTGTGGTTCACGGGCCCCGACGGGTCGCTGCGCTCGAATCGCGCGTTCTGCCAGACCGCCGGCCTCTACGCATGCGACATGTTCATCGGCTCGACGCTGCAGATCGACCTGTCCGGCCATTCGTCGACGGTCACGGCCGAGCGGATCGCCGGGTTCGGCGGCGCGCCGAACATGGGCAGCGACGCGCGCGGTCGGCGCCATCCGAGCGAACCGTGGCTGAAGGCCGGTGCGGAGGCCGACCCCGGCACGCCGGCGGCGCTCAGGCGCGGCCGCAAGCTGGTCGTGCAGATCGGCGAGACGTTCGGCGACAAGAACGTGCCGATGTTCGTCGAGAAGCTCGACGCGCTGAAGCTCGCCGACAAGCTGCAGCTCGACCTCGCGCCGATCATGGTCTACGGCGACGACGTTACGCACATCGTCACCGAGGAAGGGATCGCGAACCTGCTGATGTGCCGCGACAAGGACGAACGCGAGCATGCGATCCGCGGCGTGGCCGGCTATACGGAAGTCGGCCGCGGCCGCGATCGCAGGCTGGTCGAACGGCTGCGCGAGCGCGGCGTGATCCGCCGCCCGGAGGATCTCGGTATCGATCCGCTCGACGCCGACCGCCGCTGGCTTGCCGCGCGCTCGATCAAGGATCTCGTGCACTGGTCGGGCGGCCTGTATGCGCCGCCGGCCCGGTTCCGCAACTGGTGAGGAAGAGGGCATGGAACAGTTGAACTATCGCTTCACCGCGCGCGAACGTGCGAAGGGCGAGCAGGCCACGGCGCTCGTCGGCGTGGTCGCGTCCGGCAATCTCGAGGTGCTCGTCGAGCGCGTGCTGCCGGGCAACGAATGTGAGATCGACATCCGCACCGCGGCGGTCGGTTTCGGCGCGGTGTGGCAGGCCGTCGTGTCGGACTTCGTCGAACGGCGCGCGCCGGGCGGCCTGAAGCTGTCGATCAACGACGGCGGCGCGCGGCCCGACATGGTGTCGCTGCGGCTCGCGCAGGCCGTGCGCGCGATCGAGGGGGACGCATGACGAACGACGTGATCCACGACGCACCCGCGTTCGTCGCGAACCGCGCGAGCTGGTACGAAGCGTCGGCGCGCCAGCGCGTAGACGGGCTGCTCGACGCGGGCAGCTTCACCGAATTTCTCGGGCCGGGCGAACGCGTGACGAGCCCGCACCTGCCGCTGTTCGACCTGCCGCAGCAGTTCGACGACGGGATGGTGGTCGGCCACGGCCGGCTCGACGGCAAGCCGGTGTTCGTCGCCGCGCAGGAGGGCCGCTTCATGGGCGGCGCGTTCGGCGAAGTGCACGGCGCGAAGCTCACGGGGCTGCTGCGTGCGGCGCGCGACCTCGGCACGCCGGTGCTGATCCTGTTCGATACGGGTGGCGTGCGGCTGCAGGAAGCGAATGCGGGCGAACTGGCGATCGCCGAGATCATGCGTGCGCTCGTCGAGGCGCGCGCGGCCGGCGTGCCGGTGATCGGGCTGATCGGCGGGCGTGCGGGCTGCTACGGCGGCGGCGGCCTGCTCGCCGCGTGCTGTTCGGCGCTCGCGGTGTCCGAGCAGGGGCGCATCAGCGTGTCGGGGCCCGAGGTGATCGAGACCAATCGCGGCGTCGAGGAATTCGATGCGAAGGACCGCGCGCTGATCTGGCGCACGATGGGCGGCAAGCATCGCCGGCTGATCGGCGGCGCGGACCGCTACTTGGCCGATACGCCCGACGCGTTTCGCGCGGCCGCGCTCGACCTGATCGGCCGTGCGCCGAAATTCGACGCAGCGATGCTGCGCGCGGAGCAGTCGCGCCTCGAAGCGCGCGTCGAACGGTTCGACGCATGCAAGGACGCGCTCGACGTGTGGCGCGCGCTCGGCGCGAGCGAGCCGGAAGCGATTCCCGGCATGCCCGACGATGAATTCGCGAAGCTCGCCGATCAACTGCAGGAGTCGCAGCATGACGCTCGATGAAGTACTGACCTCGCTGTTCCCGAACGGCCACTCGATCACGCGAACCGGCGGCTTGCTGGCGGGCCACGCTGATCTGACCGGCACGCGCGTCGACGTGATCGGCGTCGCCGACCGGCTGCCGTTCGGCATCGACGAAGCCGTGACGCTCGCGTCGCACGTGCTCGACACAATCAGGCGCGGCGGCGACATGCCGATTCTCGTGCTCGTCGACAGCGACAGCCAGCGGATGAGCAAGCGCGACGAACTGCTCGGCCTGAACGAAGGCTTGTCGCATCTCGCGAAATGCCTGATGCACGCGGAGCTCGCCGGGCACCGGACGATCGGCCTGCTGTACGGCCATACGGCCGCCGGCGCGTTCATCGCGACCGCGCTGGCGACGCGCACGCTGCTCGCGGTGCCGGGCGCGGAGCCGGAAGTGATGGACCTGCCGTCGATGTCGCGCGTGACGAAGCTGCCGATCGACGTGCTGAAGGAGATGGCGCGCTCGACGCCGGTGTTCGCGCCGGGGCTCGACAACCTCGTGAAGATGGGCGCCGTCGACGCCGTGCTCGACCCGGCCCGCGCGCTCGACGCGCAGGTCGGCGAGTGGCTCGGCAAGCCGGCTGATCGCGACGACGTGCGTGCGGCGCGCGGCCGGCCGGTCGCGGCCGACGTCGCGCGGCGCGTCGAGGCACTCGCGCGTGCCGCACGCTGACACGCCGCTGCGCCGCCACACGCTCGTCACGCTGACGGCGGCCGGGTGGGGCGCGGCCTGCGCGCGCGATCCCGCGCTGGCGGCCGATCCGCTCGCGCAGGCGTGGGCCGCGCACGGCTGGCCGCTGATCGTGCGCCGCGCGTCGCCCGACGAGGCCGATGCGGGGCGCATTCCGCTCGGCTTGCCGCTGCCGCCTTCGGCGGGCAAGCGGCGCATTGCACTGAACGTCGCCGCCGACGCGCTCGCGTCGGTCGGTCCGCTGCCCACGCTCGCCGATGTGCTCGCTGTCGCACCCGACGCATGGCATGCGACGCTGCGCGAACTGGCTGCGCTCGGCGCCCGCTGCGGCGTGCAGGGCCGCGTATTCGGCAGCCTCGCATGGCAGGCGCTGACGGGCGAGCGCTTCCTGAGCGCGTCGTCCGATCTCGACCTGGTGTTTCCGCTGCCGGACGCCGGATCGCTCGCCGCGCTGCTCGATGGCCTGGCGGCACTCGACGCACGCGCGCCGATGCGCATCGACGGCGAACTGCTGCGCGACGACGGCGCGGGCGTGAACTGGCGCGAGCTGCATGCGCGGCTGCCTGAAGTCGCGGTCAAGACGGCGATCGCCGTCGAATTGATGCCTGCCGACGCATTCACCGGAGGCACGCGATGAGTGCGTGGGCCGCCTGCCGCGCGCCGGTGCCGTCCGATGCCGAGCGCATCGCCGAACTCGCCGAGCGCAGCCTCGTGCTGGAAATCGACACCTATCCGAAGCCGGGCCTCGTCAGTCACGTCGACACCGGCAGTCACGCGGACATGGATGCCATGATGTTCGTGCGCAGCGCGGCCGTGCTGCGGCCGTACTTCGCGGAGCTCGCCGAAGCCGGCGCGCGTGACGCGGACATGGCCGTGCTGCGCAAGATCGGGCTGCGTGCGGAACACGCGATGCTTGCCGCGACCGGCGGCGTCAACACGCATCGCGGCGCGATCTTCGGGCTCGGGCTGCTGTGCGCGGCCGCCGGCCACCGCACGGTGCCGGGCACCGCGGCACGCGCGATGACGCTCGGTGCGTTCGTCGCGCGGCGCTGGGGCACCGAGATCCTCGGCGGTCCGCGTCTGCCCGACAGTCACGGCGAGCGCGCGAGCCGCCGCTACGGTGTCGGCGGCGCGCGTCGCGAGGCGGCCGACGGGTTCACGACCGTGTACGACGTCGGGCTGCCGGCCCTGCGCCGCGCGCAGCGCTGCATGCCGGACGATCCGGAGGCCGCGCGCGTCGACGCCTGCTTCGCGCTGATCGCCGCGCTCGACGATACGAACCTGCTGCACCGGGGCGGGCAGGCCGGCCTCGATTTCGCGCGCGCCACGGCACGCGCATTCGTTGCCCGCGGCGGCATCCGCGCCCGCGACTGGCGACTGCGCGCGGCCGCCGCGCACCGCGCGTTCGTCGCGCGCCGGCTGAGCCCGGGCGGCGCGGCCGACCTGCTGGCGATGAGCGTGTTCGTCGATGCGCTCGAGACGGACGAAACGGGCGAGACGGACGAGACGGACGAGACGAACGAGGAGGGACGATGACGCTGGCGATCCTCTGTTCGGGGCAAGGTGCGCAGCGTGCAGACATGTTCGAGCTGACCGGCGCGGTGCCGCAAGCCGATGCGCTGTTCGCGCACGCCGGCCGGCTCCTCGGCGACGATCCGCGCGACTGGGTGCGACACGCCGAACCGGATGCGCTGCGTGAGAACCGCGCTGCGCAGATCCTCTGCACGGTGCAGGCGCTTGCGGCGACGATGTTGCTCGAGGCGATGTGGCCCCGGCGTCGTTGCGTCGCGGGGTACAGCGTCGGCGAAGTCGCATCGTGGAGCGTCGCGGGGATGATCGATCCGCACGACGCGCTGGCGCTGGCCGATGCGCGCGCGCGCGCCATGGATGCCGCGAGCGGCGGCGATGAACGGATGGCGTTCGTGCGCGGGCTGACGCGTGCGCGGCTCGCGCAACTCTGCGACGGCCGCGATGCCGCGATCGCGATCGCCAATCCCGGCGATGCGTTCGTGCTGGCCGGGCGGCAGGCCGACGTCGCCGCGGTGGCCGACGCCGCCGCACGCGACGGTGCGCTGCGTGTCGCGCCCGTGTGCGTGCGGATTGCGTCGCACACGCGCCGGCTCGCGGCGGCGGTGCCCGCGTTTCGCGCATCGCTGGCCGCTGTGAACGTGCACCGGCCGCTGCCCGGCACGCGACTGTTTTCGGGGATCGACGGCGCGTCGGTGCTCGATGTCGACGCCGGGCTCGACAAGCTCGCGCGCCAGATCGCGGAGCCGGTCGAGTGGGCGGCCTGCCTGGCCGCGTGCGTCGAGGCCGGCGCGACCGCGTTTCTCGAACTCGGCCCGGGCCGCGCACTGGCCGAGATGGCGGGTGGCGCGTATCCGGCGCTGCCGGCACGCAGCGTCGCGGATTTCCGTTCCGTCGATGGTATCGCGAGCTGGCTCGCGCGCGTCGCGGCCGGCTGACCGGCGGCGTGCAAGCGGCCGGATCACGCGCCGGAACCGCTTCAAATCCGCTTCGAAATCCGGTTCAAATCCAGTTCGAATCCGCTTCGAATCCGGTCCGAATTCCGCCTGCCGACCGGTCGTTCCGCGCCGGGTGTTGCGCCGGCGCAGCAGTGCTGCAGCAGGCGCTTGTCATGCGAATTGGCGTCGCTACAATGGCGCCCGCCATGAGACCAGCCGCCTTCCTCGTCGCCGCGCTTTGCTGTGCGGCGACCGCCCACGCCAGCCCGATTCCGTCCGACGCCGCATCGGTCGGCAGGTACTTTTCGTATGACAATGCGGCGGCCGACGCGACCGTCGACCTGATCGGTCAGGCACAGCGCCGCGTGCTGCTCGCCGGCTACGCCTACGTGCCGCCCGCGGTCGCGGCGGCGCTGCGCGCGGCGCGTTCGCGCGGGGTCGACGTGCGGGTCGTGCTGGTGCGCTCGTCGCGTGCGGGCAAGTACAGCGGCGCGGGCTTTCTGAAATCGGCCGGCATCGACGTCGCGATCGATTCGCGGCACGGCGACCCCGCACCCCGCTTCGTGATCGTCGACGACAGCGTCGCGCTGACGACGTTGTCCGACGACGCGGCCGCGCACGCGGAAACGGTCAACGTGTTCCAGCGCGCGCCGGAACTCGCGCAGTCGTACGCGCAGTCGTTCTGGCGGCTGTATCGGCAGGCCGGCGGGCTCTGAGCGCTTGACGGCGGCCCGCCCGGGCGAACGCCACCGATCCTTTTTCGAGCCGCGATTGACCTGCCGCGCAGGCCGGTATGACCCCGCTTGCATCGGCGTGTCCGATGAACCATGCTCGTTGAACAGGTGCCGGCGCGCAGGTCGCGCATCCGGCACAACGGCAGGGAGCCGATCTTGACCGAGTGTTTTGCCGATCGCGCCGACGCGGGTCGTCAGCTTGCGCACGCGCTGCACGACTATGCGGGGCGTCGCGACGTCGTCGTGCTCGCGCTGCCGCGCGGCGGCGTACCGGTCGCATTCCCGATCGCGCAGGCGCTGCGCGCGCCGCTCGACGTGCTGGTCGTGCGCAAGCTCGGCATGCCCTCCGATCCCGAATTCGCGATCGGCGCGATCGCGACCGGCGGGGCGATCCACCTGCAGCACGCGGCGATCCGCTCGATGGGCGTGTCCGATGCCCAACTGGCCGACGTGATCGTGCGCGAGACCGCCGAACTGCAGCGCCGCGACACGCTGTATCGCGGCGCGCGGCCGCCGCTGCCGGTCGACGGCCGCATCGCGATCGTCGTCGACGACGGCATCGCGACCGGCGCGTCGATGCGCGTCGCACTGCAGGCGCTGCGCGAGCGCCATCCCGCGCGCATCGTGGCCGCCGCACCCGTCGCGCCGGCCGGTGCCCTGCATGCGTTCGACGATCTGGCCGATGCGTTCGTGACGGTGTCGCAGCCGCTGCGCTTCTTCGGGATCAGCCAGTTCTACGCGCGTTTCGACCAGACCGGGGACGACGAGGTGCGTGCGCTCCTCGATGCGGCCCGCGGGCCGGACGACGACCTCACGTCCGCCTGATCCGGCGCCGGCGCGATCCCGGGCGAACGGCTTCGGCCTGCGCGAACTCGCGCTGCAGCGCCGGATGGACGTTGCCGTGCCAGCGCGCGCCCGTGAACAGCCCGTAGTGATCGCAATCGTCGATATCGAGACGCTGACGCTCGCCGGCCTTGAGGCCGCGACACATGTCGAGTGCCGCATGCGTCTGGCCGGCGCCGGTGACGGCGTCGCAACCGCCTTCGACCGTCAGCAGCGCGACGCCGCGCAGCGCGGCCGGCTCCACGCGCTGGCCGCCGACTTCCCACGTGCCGTTCGCGAGGCACATCCGCTGGAACACGATATCGACGGTATCCAGGAAGTATTCGGCCGGCATGTCGAGCAGCGCCGTGTATTCGCGCAGCGCGCGCCGCGCGTTCGCCAGCGCCGTCAGGTCGAAGTGCGACGCGGCGCGCGCGTAGTCCTCGATCAGCGTCAGGAAGCGTTGCGGATACAGCAGCGCGATCTCGCCCTGCTGAAGATAGGTCGGGAACACGTGCCGGCCACGGCCGGGGAAGCGGGGCGGCACGATGTCGATCAGGTGGCGGCGGTACCACGTGAGCGAACGGGACGCGGCCGTGGTGCCGAGCGTGGTCGGGTTGATGCGTGCGTCGAGCGGCCCGCCGATCAGCGTGACGCTCGCGGGCGGTGCGTGGCCGCGCGCGGCGCGCAGCGCAAGTGCGCCGAGCGCGGGAACGGTGGCCTGGCACACGGCGACGACGTGCAGCGGCCGGTCGTCGCGGGTGAGGGCGTCGACGAAGCCGTCGAGCGTCGCCACGTACTCGTCGAGCCCGAAGCGGCCCGCCGCGAGCGGCACGTCGCGCGCATTGACCCAGTCGGTCACGCAGACGTCGCCGTCGGCGAGCAGCGCCTCGACGGTTTCCCGCATCATCACGGCCGCGTGCCCCGCGAGCGGCGCACACAGCAGCACCGAGCGCCGCGCATCGTCGCGTGCGAAGCGCCGCAACTGGCAGAACGGCGTGCGCGCGATGATCCGCTCGTCGACGGCCGGCCGCCGGATCTCGAAGCGCGGCGGCCCGGCGGCCGGCCCGAGGAGCGGCTCGAACAGGTCGTCGTAGCATGACGACGCGGCGTGCGGCAGCGTCGCGGCGGGCCACACGTCGAACGCGTGGCGCGTCGCGGCGCGCCACGCGCGCATCCATTCCCGCTGCTGCTCGACGACGTCGTACCACATGGCGAACCTCGAGGCGGAAGGGGGGTGAATCTGCATTATGGTCACTCTCGCCGCCAAGCGGGTGTCGGAATCGTGACCGGGTGACGCGCATCAGGCATGCGCGGCGCTAGGCACCGACGCACGGCGCTGCTACAGTCGTCGGTCCCATTCCCCCAAGCGGAGCGTTTGCGATGAAGCTGATCGGCATGCTGGATTCCCCGTTCGTGCGCCGTGTCGCCATTTCGGCGAAGCTGCTCGACCTGCCGTTCGAACACGAGTCGATCTCGGTGTTTCGTCAGTTCGACCGGTTCCGGTCGTTCAGCCCGGTCGTGAAGGCGCCGACGCTCGTGACCGACGACGGTGCGACGCTGCTCGATTCGTCGCTGATCGTCGACTACCTCGACCATCGCGTCGCGCCGGAGCGGCGCCTGTTGCCCGACGCCGCCGACGCGCGGCTGCGCACGCTGGTGCCGGTCGGCCTTGCGCTGGCGGCGGCCGAGAAGACGGTGCAGGTTGTGTACGAGCACGCTTTGCGGCCGACCGACAAGCAGCACGCGCCTTGGCTCGAGCGCGTGCTGAGCCAGCTCGAAGCCGCGTACGGCGAACTCGAGCCGCTCGTCGCGGCCGCGAACGGCTGGTTCGGCGGCGCGCGGCTGCTGCAGTCCGACGTGACCGTCGCCGTCGCCTGGCGCTTCACGCAATTCATGGCCGCCGATTACCCGGCGCTCGCACGGATCGATCCGGCCCGGTATCCGGCGCTGGCCGCGCATTCGGCGCGTGCGGAAGCGCTGCCGGCGTTTGTCGAGACGCCGCTCGCCTGAACCCGGCGTCGATCCCGGCGGCACCGAAACGACGGCGGGCGAGGGCGGCGCGACCGGCCCCGCCGCGTCGGAACCGGGCTGGCATTCGGCGCGTATCGACCCAACCGCAGTCCGCGGCGCGTCCGACCGCGCGTTATTGTTCGGCGCGACGTGCTGAAAACCACGTCGCGCCGCTGCGTTTTACGCGCCCGGGCGACCGCGCGCCACCCGCTCGGCCCCGTCCGGCAAGGACGAGCCGATTGTTCTCCGCCGCTGACAAGTGACTTCGCATTCGCGCTGTTTATCCGGATGCGGGCCGTCCCTAGAATCCACTCCATCGAATATGCATTGCCTGATGGAGCCGATGATGAGAGCGCTGATCGAATCGAGTCTGTACCACCCGTCCGTCGTGTTGCCGCTTGCCGCGCTGACGCAGCTGATGGTCGAGCGCGACTTCAATCTCGGCCAGGTTGGCCTGATCGTCGCCGCGCGGGGCGCGCAGGCAGCCGTGTCGCGTTCGCGTGCGCTGATCTTCTGCCGCCACTGCGAAGCGCACGCATGAACCCGCGTCACATCGACGGATAAAAAAACGCCCGGCCGGCGCAAGCCGGTCGGGCAGATCGGATTCGATCGGGCCCCGGCTTCGGCCGGGGCTTTTTCATGGGCGAGCGGGCGACGCTCAGGCTCGCGCGGGCGACACGACGCCGTAGATTTCCGCGTCGTCTTCCTCGCGCAGCTGGCGCACCAGCTGGTGCGCCTCGCGGCGCGACGCGACGGCCGGCGGCGAGCCCTTGAGCGGCTGGCGCGCGGTTTCGGCGAGTGCGACGACCGACACGATGCCGATCACGGCCGCGCCCATCATGTAGTACGCGGGCATCATCAGGTTGTGGGTCATGTCGACGAGCCACGCGGTGACGAGCGGCGTCGTGCCGCCGAACAGCGACACCGACACGTTGAAGCCGATCGCGAGCGCGCCGTAGCGGATCTCGGTCGGGAACAGCGCCGGCAGCGCCGACGGCATCACGCCGGTGAAGCACGACAGCAGCACGCCGAGGATCAGGAGGCCGCTGAACACCGACGCGGTGGTGCCCGCATGGATCAGCATCATCGACGGGATCGACAGCGCGAGCAGGCCGACGCAGCCGGCCAGCATCACGGGCTTGCGGCCGACCTTGTCGGACAGGCGGCCGGCGGCGAGCGTCAGCGGCATCATCAGCACCATCACGATCAGCACCAGCACGAGGCTGTGCGACTCGTCGAAGTGCAGCGTCGACGACATGAAGCTCGGCAGGTATGACAGCACCATGTAGTCGGTCACGTTGAAGATCAGCACGAGGCCGACGCAGAGCAGCAGCGCGCGCCAGTTGCGCATCAGCGTCTCGCGGAAGCGCGCCTTCGGCACGGCCTTGTCCTGCGCTTCGCGCTCCTCGGCCTGGCGCTTGAACGCCGGCGTTTCCTCGAGCTTCATCCGGATGTACAGGCCGATCAGGCCGAGCGGGCCCGCGATCAGGAACGGCACGCGCCAGCCCCACGACAGCAGCGCTTCCTGCGACAGCGACGCGGTGAGCAGCGCGACGACGCCGGCGCCCATCACATAGCCGATCAGCGTGCCGAACTCGAGGAAGCTGCCCATGAAGCCGCGGCGCTTGTCGGTCGAGAACTCGGCGATGAAGGTGGCGGCGCCGCCATATTCGCCGCCGGTCGAGAAGCCCTGCACGAGGCGGGCGACGAGCAGCAGCACGGGCGCCATGATGCCGATCGACGCGTAGCTGGGGATCAGGCCGATCGCGAAGGTGCCGACGGCCATCATGATCATGGTGGCGGCGAGCACGCGCTGGCGGCCGATGCGATCGCCGAGCGGGCCGAACACCATGCCGCCGAGCGGGCGCACGAGGAACGCGGCCGCGAACGTGCCGAAGGTCGCGAGCAGCTGCGCGGACGGGCTGCTGGACGGGAAGAACACTTTACCGAGCGTGACGGCGATATAGCTGTAGACGCCGAAGTCGAACCATTCCATCGCATTGCCGATGGCCATCGCGCTGACGGCGCGCTTGAGCAGGCTCTGGTCGACGACGGTAATGTCGTCCGCGGCGCGCGTAGCCTCGCCGGACGACGTGGAGGAAGAAGCAGCGGTCGGGCTGACGTGTGTTGCGGTCAAGGTCATGCACTCCTTTGACTGCGCCGGAACGGGCGGGCCGTCCGACACGGTTTGCCGGCGAGCGCGATGTCGTGTGCTGCGCGTCGGGGCAGGCCATTTAAGCGCTTACTGCACATGGGGCGGTAAAGGGCCGTAAGGGACTGCTTCGACGCG
Organism: Burkholderia sp. BCC1993; assembly: GCF_905339865.1. Taxonomy (NCBI): domain Bacteria; kingdom Pseudomonadati; phylum Pseudomonadota; class Betaproteobacteria; order Burkholderiales; family Burkholderiaceae; genus Burkholderia; species Burkholderia sp. BCC1993. Next base: position 101,355 of record NZ_CAJPGZ010000005.1, read on the forward strand.
GGCCCGATGGGCCGTCGCGACGGTGCGCTCATGAAGAATGGGCCGCGTGATGCGAGCGGCAGATGCCGGCGCGGACGGAGTCCGGCGTTCCGGCAAGTGCCCCGGAGGGGCAACGAAACGAGAAAAGCGGGCCTGTCGGGCGGGCTTTCCTGTGGATGCAATTTCGGTCGAAGCGCCGGCCCGCAATACGCGGACGGACTTCTTGCGAAATCGAATAGACAGAGATTGAATGTTGAAACAGGTGACATGATAGCACGATGACAGACGATCGTGCAAATTGCCCGGAATCGCCCGTCTGGCGGCGGTTCCGGCGGGGCCGGCTCCGGTATGATCGGCGGCGCGCGGCGGGGTCGCGCGGCCCGCCGGATGGGGCCGAATCTGCGAGGAACCGGATGACCGAACTGATCAGGATTGCGGCGTTGTTCGCCGTCACTGCACTGGCCGAGATCGTCGGCTGCTACCTGCCGTGGCTCGTGCTGAAAGGGGGAAGGCCCGTCTGGCTGCTGGTGCCTGCCGCGCTGTCGCTCGCGTTGTTCGCGTGGCTGCTGACGCTGCACCCGAGCGCGGCGGGGCGCACGTATGCGGCGTACGGCGGCGTGTATATCGCGGTGGCGCTGATCTGGCTGCGGGCGGTCGACGGCATCGCGCTGACCCGCTGGGACGTGGCGGGTGCGATGCTCGCGCTCGGCGGGATGGCCGTCATCGCACTGCAGCCGCGCGCTTGAGCGCGGCTGCAGGCACGGCTTCGGCTTGTGAGACGCCGCGTCAGGCGGCTTCGGCAGCGTCCGCGTCGGCGGACTTGCGCCATACGCAGGTGCCCTTGACCGACTTGTCGAGTTCGTCGAGCTGGGTCTGGTGAGCGGCCAGTTCGTCGTCGCTCGCCGCGAGCACCGGCAGGTCGAGCGACGCGAGCGCCACGCGCTGGCCGTTCGCCGCGCCGCCGTCGGCGCCTGCGTCGTCGAGCATGTCGATCACGAGGCTGTCCTGGCCGCGTGTCATCGCGAGATAGACTTCGGCGAGCAGTTCCGAGTCGAGCAGTGCGCCGTGCAGCGTGCGGTGCGCGTTGCTGATGCCGAACCGGTCGCACAGCGCGTCGAGCGAGTTGCGCTTGCCGGGGAACATCTGCTTCGCCTGCACGAGCGTGTCGATCACGCCGCCGCAATGCTCGGTGAACGGCGGCAGGTCGAGCCGCGCGAATTCGGCGTCGAGAAACCCGAGGTCGAACGGCGCGTTATGGATGATCAGCTCGGCGTCCTTCACGAAGTCGCGGATCTGGTCGACGACTTCCGCGAACTTCGGCTTGTCGCTCAGGAATTCGGTCGTGAGGCCGTGCACGGCCAGCGCGCCCGGATCGCTGTCGCGCTCGGGGTTCACGTAGATATGCAGGTTGTTGCCGGTGAGCCGCCGGTTCAGCAGCTCGACGCAGCCGATTTCGATCAGGCGGTCGCCCGTGCGGGGGTTCAGGCCGGTGGTTTCGGTATCGAGAATGATCTGGCGCATGTCGGATAAATCGGGAAAGACAGTAGGGCGGCCTGCGTTCAGGCTGCGATTCAGGCGGCGAGCGATGCGACGCCGCGGTTCGCGAGCGCGTCCGCGCGTTCGTTTTCGGGATGGCCCGCGTGGCCCTTCACCCAGCGCCACTCGACCTCGTGCTGCGCGACGAGCGCGTCGAGCCGCTTCCACAGGTCGGCGTTCTTCACGGGGGTTTTCGCCGCGGTGACCCAGCCCTTCTTCTTCCAGCCGTGGATCCACTCGCTGATGCCTTTCTGCACGTACTGCGAGTCGGTATGGACGATCACGCGGCATGGCCGCTTCAGCGCCTCGAGCGCGGCGATCACGCCCATCAGCTCCATGCGGTTGTTGGTCGTGTTGGGTTCGCCGCCGAACAGCTCCTTTTCGCGGTCGCCGTAGCGCAGCAGTGCGCCCCAGCCGCCGGGGCCGGGGTTGCCCTTGCAGGCGCCGTCGGTATAGATGTCGATGGTGTCGGTGGTCATGAGTGTTCTTGATGGGTGGTCGGGGTGGCTGCCGGCGTCAGGCCCGGCGCGAGCACGGGCTTCTTCATCTTGATCGGGCCGACGAGACGCATGCCGCGCACGCGCTTGACGGCCGTGACCATGTAGACGGCGCCGAAGATCGGCCACCAGCGGTCGCCGGCGGCTTCCATGAAGCCGTAGCGGGCAAGCCATTTGTCGGTGACGAGCGGCGGCCGGTAGCAGCCGAAGCGGCCGCGCTCGAGATCGAAGCCGAGCAGCTTGATCCAGTCCTTGAGCCGGATGAACGCGATCTGGTCGCGTGCGGCCGGCACGAACGGGCGGTTGGCCATGCGCCCGAACGACTGCCGCATGCCCCACAGGCTCAGCGAATTGAAGCCGGTGATCACGAGCTGGCCTTCCGGCATCAGCACGCGTTCGGCCTCGCGCAGCAGGCGGTGCGGGTCGGACGTGAATTCGAGCGTATGCGGCATCACGATCAGGTCGACGCTCTGCGAGTCGAACGGCAGGTCGAGCAGGTCGCACCAGGTCGTGCTGCGATCGGCCGGCGCATGGTCGGGCGCGTGCGCCTCGCGCGCCCACGGATACTGGAAGGGCGCGCTCGCGCCGCTTGCCGGGTCGAGCACGAGGCCGCGATACGGCATGCGGTTCTCGCGCAGCGCGTCGAGCTGCGGCAGGCCGAGCTGCAGCGCGTGGAACCCGAAGACGTCGGACACGATCCGGTCGAGCTGCGCCTGCTCCCAGTCCAGCACGTAGCGGCCGGGTGGCGAGTCGGTCCAGGCGGGCCAGTCTATAATTTGACGATCGGACATAACGATGATTGCGCGCCCATGAACGAGCTGGAATATGTGCCGGTGCCGGCATTCGAAGACAACTATATCTGGCTCGTCTCGGACGGCCGCGATGCGATCGCCGTCGACCCGGGTGAAGCCGCGCCGGTACGCCGTGTTCTTGCCGAACGCGGCTGGCGCTTGACCGCTATTTTACTCACGCACCATCACGCCGACCACGTCGGCGGTGTTGCGGCGCTGCGAGATGGCCAACCGGACGATGTGCCGCTGGTCGTTTATGGCCCGGCGGAAGAATCGATCGACGTGGTCACGCGCCCGCTCGCAGGCGGCGATCGCGTGACGCTCGGCGCACCGGCGCTTGCGTTCGACGTGCTCGACGTGCCGGGTCATACGCGCGGCCACATCGCGTATTTCCAGGCGGCCGGGCAGGGCGCGGCCACGCCTCACGTGTTCTGCGGCGATACACTGTTCTCATGCGGCTGCGGCCGCCTGTTCGAGGGCACGCCCGCACAGATGCTCGCGTCGCTCGACGCGCTCGCGGCGCTGCCCGGCGACACGCGCGTGCATTGCGCACACGAATACACGCTGTCGAACATCCGCTTCGCGCTCGCGTGCGAACCGGGCAATGCCGCGCTCACCGCGTGGCGCGACGATGCACAGGCGCTGCGCGCGCGCGGCGTGCCGACGCTGCCCACGACGATCGCGCACGAACGTGCCGTCAACCCGTTCATGCGGTCGGACAGCGCGGCCATTCATGCGACGCTCGAGGCCGAGCTGCACGAAACGGTGCCGGATCGACTGGCGGCATTCACGCTGATGCGCGAGTGGAAAAACCGGTTCCGATGACGATTTCCGGAGGACTCCAAACCTCAGGTAGCGTCTGTAAAAATTGCTGCAAATGTAGGATTTCGCTGAGTTTTCGGTGTTTTTATTGACGTGAAGCACGCACTTCCGTAGTATCGCCAGCAATTTCCAGCCGTCGGAAGCCGAGATTTTCATGCGACTTATATTGAGTGCGATGGTGGTCCTGCTGCTCGCCGCTTGCGCGAGCCAGGCCCCTGTCGCCAACAACGCCGCCGATTCGCAGGCGACGTCCAACTTTCTCCGTAAATCAGCCACCGCCAAAGAAACTGTCGACGTCGACAAGCAATCCGTCGGCGACCTGACCAGTGCCGACTCCGATCTCTGGGGCCGCATTCGCCGCGGCTTCCAGATGCCCGACCTGCAGACCGACCTCGTCGACATGCAGACGACCTGGTACACGCAACGTCCCGATTACGTGCAGCGCATGACCGAGCGCTCGCAGAAGTACCTCTATCACATCGTCGAGGAACTCGAGGCGCGCCACATGCCGACCGAGCTCGCGCTGCTGCCGTTCATCGAATCCGCATTCAATCCGCAGGCGCTGTCGGTCGCGAAGGCGGCCGGCATGTGGCAGTTCATGCCGGGCACGGGCCGCACGTACAACCTGAAGCGCAACATGTGGCAGGACGAGCGTCGCGACGTGCTCGCGTCGACGAGCGCCGCGCTCGACTACCTGTCGCGCCTGCATGACATGTTCGGCGACTGGTACCTGGCACTGGCCGCGTACAACTGGGGCGAAGGCAACGTGCAGCGCGCGATCGCGCGCAACCAGGCGGCCGGCCTGCCGACCGACTACCAGAGCCTGCGGATGCCGAACGAGACGCGCAACTACGTGCCGAAGCTGCAGGCGGTGAAGAACATCATCGCGAATCCGCAGCAGTTCGGCCTGACGCTGCCGGAGATCCCCAACCACCCGTATTTCGTGACGGTCACGACGGCGCGCGACATCGACGTGGCGGTGGCCGCGAAGCTCGCGAACCTGTCGCTCGACGAGTTCCGCTCGCTGAACCCGTCGTTCGCGAAGCCGGTGATCCTCGGCGCGACCGAGCCGCAGATCCTGCTGCCGTTCGACAACGCGGCGGCGTTCGAGAAGAACCTGAAGGCCTACAACGGCCAGTTGTCGACGTGGACCACCTATACGGTCAGCGAGCGCGCGCGCCCGGCCGCGATCGCCGAGAAGATCGGCGTGGACGCCGACACGCTGATGTCGGTCAACAAGATTCCGGCCGGCATGCGCCTGAAGCCGGGCTCGACGATCGTCGTGCCGCGCGGCGATGACGACGACGAGGACATCAGCGCGGACGTCGCGGAAAACGGCGTGCTCGCGATGGAGCCCGACGTGCCCGACACGCGCAAGATGCTGATCCGCGTGCGCCGCAAGCAATCGATGGCGGCGATCGCCGGCCGCTACGGCGTGTCGGTCGCGCAGCTGAAGGCATGGAACCGCACGCATCGCGATCTCGCGATGCCGGGCCAGGCGCTCGTGCTGCACGTGCCGGTCGGCCGCGCGGTGCCGGCCGAGCCGGGCCCGGAGCGGATCGCGACGTCGACCGCCGGCGCGCATATCGAGCGCGCGAGCCTGTCCGTCGGCGGCAAGTCGCGCGGCGCGAAGCACGGTGCCGCGAAGCCGGCGGCCCGCGCGGCCAAGGCCGCGCCCGCGAAGGCTGCACCGAAGGCCGCTGCGCACAAGGGCAAGAAGTAACGCGGCCGCGATCGTAGCGCGGCGGCCCGGCCGGGCCGCGCGATTGCGTTATCATCTGACGAAACGCGTAGCAACGCCGTCACCGAGGTGACGGCGTTTTCGTTTGTGCGCGGCAGCGCAGCCGCTGCTTCGCGGGGCCCGCAGTCACAAGGAGAAGCGATGTCGTCGGTGCAGGTGAGGGTGCTCGCGCTGTTTGCGGTCGGGTATTTCGTGTCGTACGTGTTCCGCGGCGTCAATCTCGGCTTCGCGCCGTTCGTCACGCACGAGCTCGGGCTGTCGGCCGCCGATCTCGGGCTGCTCACCAGTCTCTATTTCCTTGGCTTCGCCGGCGCGCAGATCCCGGCCGGCGTGCTGCTCGACCATTTCGGCCCGCGCCGCGTGACGGCCGGGATGCTGCTGTTCGCGGCAGCCGGCGCCGCCGTGTTCGGCATCGCGCACGACCTCGGCACGATGATGGTCGGCCGGCTCCTGATCGGCGTCGGCGTATCGGTGTGTCTCGGCGCGGCGTTCAAGGCGCTCGCGCAGCATTTTCCGGTCGGCCGGCTGCCGCTCGTCAACGGTCTCGTGATGGCCGTCGGCGGCCTCGGCGGCGTCGCGGTCGGCTCGCCGCTGACCTGGCTGCTCGGCGTGACGAGCTGGCGCGTGATCTGCGGCGGCCTCGCGGGCCTGACGATCGTCGTCGCGGCCGCGATCGGCTTCGGTGCGCCGGAAGTCGAGCGGCCGCGTCACCAGGGCGGGCTCGTCAGCCAATTCAAGGGCACGTGGCACATCCTGGGCAGCCGTGCGTTCTGGAAGATTTCGTCGTTCTCGATCGTCACGCAGGGCGTGTTCTACGCGATGCAGTCGCTGTGGGTCGGCCCGTACCTGCGCGACGTCGCGGGGTTCGATGCGCAGCACGCCGCGCGGCTCGTGTCGGTGCTCGGCTTCGCGATGATGGCGGGCTGCGTCGGCTTCGGCGCGGCGGCGCGCGTGCTCGAGCGCCGCGGGGTGTCCGTCCAGGCATTTTGCGGCATCGGCATGGCGCTGTTCGTCGCCACGCAGGCCGCGATCGTCACGCGCGTGCCGCTGCCGCCGGCCGTGCTGTGGGCGGCCTACGGGATGTTCGGCGGCGTCGGGATCCTGACCTACGCGGTGCTGGCCGGTCACTTCCCGGCGCATCTGATCGGCCGCGCGAATACGACGCTGACGCTCGTGATCTTCGTGCTGATCTTTGCGTTCCAGATCGGCATCGGCGCGGTGCTGTCGCACTGGCCGGCCGTCGACGGCCATTACCCGGCCGCCGCGCACGACACCGCGTGGAGCGTGCTGCTCGCGCTGCAGCTCGCGAGCGCGGTCTGGTACGTGTGGCCCGCGCGCAGCGCTGGCAAGCACGTTGATCCGGCGGTACGCTGACGGGGTAGGGCGGCTGCGGAAACAGGGCCGCAGCAACCAATATCGTGCGCGATTGCGCGCCTTCACGCGCGCCGCATGCACGATCGGACGGCCATATCGATTGAAGATAAGGTCATTTTCGGGCTATAATTTGAAAGTTTGTGCTGATCAACCTCGCACCCTAGCGCCTACCTCACTCATCCCGTTCATCCGCCGCACGCCGCCTGTCGGGCGATGCCGCGAAGCCTCGTGCGCCACGCGCCGGGTTCGCGTCTCGACAACACAGGTCGCGTCCAGCTAGCGATTCCGCGCGCCTACGCAGCGCGGCGCTCGCGCGGCAGGGTAAACAGGTCGGCAGCAGGGTGTTCCCCAAGGAGCCTCCCGTGTTGCCGTCTTTTTCTCCCGCCTTGCTTGCACTCGCCGACGGCACGGTCTTTCGTGGTTATTCGATCGGGGCCGAAGGCCACACGATCGGTGAAGTCGTGTTCAACACCGCGATTACCGGCTATCAGGAAATCCTGACTGATCCGAGCTACGCGCGTCAGATCGTCACGCTCACCTACCCGCATATCGGCAACGTCGGCGTCAACGCCGAAGACGTCGAAGCCACGAAAGTCCATGCCGCCGGCCTGATCATCCGTGATCTGCCGACGCTCGCATCGAACTTCCGCATGGACCGCACGCTCGGCGATTACCTGCGCGACGAAGGCGTCGTCGCGATCGCCGGCATCGATACCCGCAAGCTGACCCGTATCCTGCGCGACAAGGGCGCGCAGAGCGGCTGCATCCTGGCCGGCTCGGACGACGAGGCGAAGGCGATCGAGCTCGCGCGCTCGTTCGCGGGCCTCGCGGGCATGGACCTCGCGAAGGTCGTGTCGACCACGAAGTCGTTCGAGTGGAAGCAGACCGAATGGCGCCTCGGCAGCGGCTACGGCATGCAGGAAGCGCCGAAGTACCGCGTCGTCGCGTATGACTTCGGCGTCAAGTACAACATCCTGCGCATGCTCGCGGAGCGCGGCTGCCACGTGACGGTGCTGCCGGCCGAGGCGAGCGCGGCCGACGCGCTCGCGCTGAATCCGGACGGCATCTTCCTGTCGAACGGCCCCGGCGATCCTGAGCCGTGCGACTACGCGATCGCGGCCACGAAGCAGTTCATCGAGCGCGGCGTGCCGACCTTCGGCATCTGCCTCGGCCACCAGATCATGGGCCTCGCGGTCGGTGCGAAGACGCTCAAGATGAAGACGGGCCACCACGGCGCGAACCACCCGGTGAAGGATCTCGGCGACGGTCGCGTGGTGATCACGTCGCAGAACCACGGTTTCGCGGTCGACGCGGATTCGCTGCCGGCCAACGCGCGCGTGACGCACGTGTCGCTGTTCGACGGCACGCTGCAGGGCTTCGAGCTGACCGACAAGCCGGCGTTCTGCTTCCAGGGCCACCCGGAAGCGTCGCCCGGCCCGCACGACATCGGCTATCTGTTCGACCGTTTCACCGCACTGATGGACGCGGCGAAGCAGCGCAACGCCTGACGCAACTGAAGCAACCGAAGAACGGGAGATTCGCATCATGTTCGGCCACGCACTCGGCATCACGGATATCTGGACCTACGTGTTCGGCGTGATCTTCATCATCCTGCTGCCGGGACCGAACTCGATGTACGTGCTGTCGCTCGCGGCGCAGCGCGGCGTGAAGGCCGGCTATCGCGCGGCCTGCGGCGTGTTCGTCGGCGATACGGTGCTGATGGTGCTGTCCGCCGCGGGTGTCGCGTCGCTGCTGAAGGCGAACCCGCTGCTGTTCTCCGTCGTCAAGTACGGCGGCGCCGCGTATCTGCTCTACATCGGCGCCGGCATGCTGCGCAGCGCGTGGCAGAAGCTGCGCGCGCCGGCGAATGCGCCGGCCGAGGCAACGCCCGCGGTCGACGGCGAGCGGTCTTTCGACAAGCCGTTCCGCAAGGCGCTGATCGTGAGCCTCCTGAATCCGAAGGCGATCCTGTTCTTCATCTCGTTCTTCATCCAGTTCGTCGACCCGGCATTCCCGCATCCCGCGCTGTCGTTCGTCGTGCTCGGGGCGATCGCGCAATGCGCGAGCTTCCTGTACCTGAGCACGCTGATCTTCGCGGGCGCACGGCTCGCCGAGCATTTCCGCCGCCGCCGCAAGCTCGCGGCGGGCGCGGCGAGCAGCGTGGGCGGCCTGTTCATCGGTTTCTCGGTGAAGCTCGCGCTCGCCACCATGAGCTGAGCGCGGCCTGCCGACCGACGACAACGCCACGACAAAGATTACTTACTGAATTCACAAGCCATGCCAAAACGCACAGACATCAAAAGCATCCTCATCATCGGCGCCGGCCCGATCATCATCGGCCAGGCTTGCGAGTTCGACTATTCGGGCGCGCAGGCTTGCAAGGCGCTGCGTGAAGAGGGCTACAAGGTCGTCCTCGTGAACAGCAACCCGGCGACGATCATGACCGACCCGAACACGGCCGACGTCACGTACATCGAGCCGATCACGTGGGAAGTGGTCGCACGCATCATCGAGAAGGAGCGCCCGGACGCGATCCTGCCGACGATGGGCGGCCAGACCGCGCTGAACTGCGCGCTCGACCTGCACCACCACGGCGTGCTCGAGAAGTTCGGCGTCGAGCTGATCGGCGCGTCGCCGGAAGCGATCGACAAGGCGGAAGACCGCCAGAAGTTCAAGGAAGCGATGACCAAGATCGGTCTCGGTTCCGCGAAGTCGGGCATCGCGCACTCGATGGAAGAAGCGACCCAGGTGCACGCCGAGATCATGGCCGGCACCGGCGGCAGCGGCTACCCGGTCGTGATCCGTCCGTCGTTCACGCTCGGCGGCTCGGGCGGCGGCATCGCATACAACCGTGAAGAATTCGAAGAGATCTGCCGGCGCGGCCTCGACCTGTCGCCGACGCGCGAACTGCTGATCGAGGAATCGCTGCTCGGCTGGAAGGAATACGAGATGGAAGTCGTGCGCGACCGCGCCGACAACTGCATCATCGTGTGCTCGATCGAGAACCTCGACCCGATGGGCGTGCACACCGGCGACTCGATCACGGTCGCGCCGGCGCAGACGCTCACCGACAAGGAATACCAGATCCTGCGTAACGCATCGCTCGCGGTGCTGCGCGAGATCGGCGTCGACACGGGCGGCTCGAACGTGCAGTTCTCGATCAACCCGAAGGACGGCCGCATGGTCGTCATCGAAATGAACCCGCGCGTGTCGCGTTCGTCGGCGCTCGCCTCGAAGGCGACCGGTTTCCCGATCGCGAAGGTCGCGGCGAAGCTGGCGGTCGGCTACACGCTCGACGAGCTGAAGAACGAAATCACCGGCGGCCAGACGCCGGCGTCGTTCGAGCCGACGATCGACTACGTCGTCACGAAGATCCCGCGTTTCGCGTTCGAGAAGTTCCGCGAAGCCGATTCGCGCCTGACCACGCAGATGAAGTCGGTCGGCGAGGTGATGGCGATCGGCCGCACATTCCAGGAATCGTTCCAGAAGGCGCTGCGCGGCCTCGAAGTCGGCGTCGACGGTCTCGACGAGAAGTCGACCGACCGCGACGAGATCGCGATCGAGATCCACGAGCCGGGCCCGGACCGCATCTGGTACGTCGGCGATGCGTTCCGCATCGGCATGACGGCCGAGGAAATCTTCGCGGAAACCGCGATCGACCCGTGGTTCCTCGAGCAGATCGAGCAGATCATCCTGAAGGAAAAGGCGCTCGCCGGCCGCACGCTCGCGTCGCTGACGTTCGACGAGTTGCGCTTCCTGAAGCAGAGCGGCTTCTCCGACCGCCGCCTTGCGAAGCTGCTCGGCGCGACGCCGGAAGACGTGCGCCGCCGCCGCATCGAACTGAACGTGCGCCCGGTCTACAAGCGCGTCGACACCTGCGCGGCCGAGTTCGCGACCAAGACGGCCTACATGTACTCGACCTACGAGGAAGAGTGCGAGGCGCAGCCGACCACCAACAAGAAGATCATGGTGCTGGGCGGCGGCCCGAACCGGATCGGCCAGGGCATCGAGTTCGACTACTGCTGCGTGCACGCGGCGCTCGCGATGCGCGAGGACGGCTACGAAACGATCATGGTCAACTGCAACCCGGAAACGGTGTCGACCGACTATGACACGTCCGACCGCCTGTACTTCGAGCCGCTGACGCTCGAAGACGTGCTCGAGATCGTCGACAAGGAAAAGCCGGTCGGCGTGATCGTCCAGTACGGCGGCCAGACGCCGCTGAAGCTCGCGCTCGACCTCGAGGCGCACGGCGTGCCGATCGTCGGCACGTCGCCGGACATGATCGACGCGGCCGAAGATCGCGAACGCTTCCAGAAGCTGCTGCAGGACCTCGGCCTGCGCCAGCCGCCGAACCGCACCGCGCGCGCCGAAGACGAAGCGCTCGCGCTGGCGGCCGAAATCGGCTACCCGCTCGTCGTGCGTCCGTCGTACGTGCTGGGCGGCCGCGCGATGGAGATCGTCCACGAGCCGCGCGACCTCGAGCGCTACATGCGCGAGGCCGTGAAGGTGTCGAACGATTCGCCGGTGCTGCTCGACCGCTTCCTGAACGACGCGATCGAATGCGACGTCGACTGCATCTGCGACGGCGAAGCGGTGTTCATCGGCGGCGTGATGGAGCACATCGAGCAGGCGGGCGTCCACTCGGGCGACTCGGCATGCTCGCTGCCGCCGTACTCGCTGTCGAAGGAAACCGTCGCCGAGCTGAAGCGCCAGACGGGCGCGATGGCGAAGGCGCTGAACGTGGTCGGTCTGATGAACGTGCAGTTCGCGATCCAGCAGGTGCCGCAGGCGGACGGCTCGAAGCAGGACATCATCTACGTGCTCGAAGTGAACCCGCGCGCCTCGCGCACGGTGCCGTACGTGTCGAAGGCGACCAGCCTGCCGCTCGCGAAGATCGCGGCGCGCGCGATGGTCGGCCAGAAGCTCGCGCAGCAGGGCGTGACGAAGGAAGTCGAGCCGCCGTACTTCAGCGTGAAGGAAGCCGTGTTCCCGTTCGTCAAGTTCCCGACCGTCGACCCGGTCCTCGGGCCTGAAATGCGTTCGACCGGCGAAGTGATGGGGGTTGGCCAGACGTTCGGCGAAGCGCTGTTCAAGTCGCAGCTCGCGGCCGGTTCGCGCCTGCCGGAGTCGGGCACGGTGCTGCTGACCGTGATGGACGCGGACAAGCCGAAGGCGGTCGAAGTCGCGCGCATGCTGCACGACCTCGGCTACCCGATCGTCGCGACCAAGGGCACGGCTGCCGCGATCGAAGCGGCCGGCGTGCCGGTGAAGGTCGTGAACAAGGTGAAGGACGGCCGTCCGCACATCGTCGACATGATCAAGAACGGCGAGATCGCGCTCGTGTTCACGACGGTCGACGAGACGCGCCAGGCGATCGCCGATTCGCGTTCGATCCGCATGAGCGCGCAGGCGCACAAGGTCACGTACTACACGACGATGTCCGGCGCGCGCGCGGCCGTCGAAGGCCTGCGCTACCTGAAGGATCTGGAAGTCTATGATTTACAAGGTCTTCACGCTCGCCTAAACTAAGCAGTCAGTTACCTGTCGAAGCAACACGTGCCGCGATTAAGCGGTGTTTCCGGTTCACCGGAAATACGTTTAATCGCGGTGATTTTTTTTATAGCCGTTTTTAGCGATTGAGCCGTTTATGAGCACCATTCCGTTGACAAAGCGTGGCGCAGGGCAACTGCGCGATGAATTGCAGCGCCTCAAGTCCGTCGAGCGGCCGGCCGTGATCAACGCGATCGCGGAGGCCCGCGCACAGGGCGATCTGTCCGAAAACGCCGAATACGACGCCGCGAAGGAAAAGCAGGGCTTCATCGAGGGTCGCATCGCGGAACTCGAATCGAAGCTGTCCGCCGCGCAAGTCATCGATCCGACCGTGCTCGACGCCGACGGTCGCGTGGTGTTTGCCGCGACGGTCGAACTCGAGGATCTCGAGTCGGGCGACACCGTCAAGTATCAGATCGTCGGCGACGACGAAGCCGATATCGATCACGGCCTGATCTCGGTCAGCTCGCCGATCGCACGTGCGCTGATCGGCAAGTCCGAAGGCGACGTCGCGGCCGTGCAGGCGCCGAGCGGCGTGCGCGAGTACGAAATCATCTCGGTCAGCTACATCTGAAGCGGGGCGACGTGATGCCGCATCGCGTGTTCCGTCTGCTGTCGGCCGTGTGGGTCGGCAGCCTGCTGACGATCGGGTATGCGGTCGCGCCCGTGCTGTTCAAGACGCTGGAGCGGGTGACGGCCGGCTCGGTCGCCGCCCAGCTGTTCCGCATCGAGGCGATCCTCGGTGTCGTATGCGGCGTGCTGCTGCTCGCGCTGTCGAACCAGCAGGTGCGGCGCGGCAGCGGCGATTATCGTCGCGTGCGCTGGATCGTCGCGGCGATGGTCGCGTGCGTGCTGGTCGGGTATTTTGCGTTGCAGCCGTTCATGAACGCGCTGCGGGTGGCCGCGATGGAGGCGGGCACCGATATCGCGAACTCGCCGTATGCGAGCCGCTTCGGGATGCTGCACGGCGTCTCGAGCCTGTTCTATCTTGTCGAGAGCGTGCTGGGGCTGATGCTGATCTGGCGTCTGCCGGCGCAAGACGCCTGATTGGCCTGAGCGCCGCACCGGCAGTGCAGCACGGGGTGCCCCGTGCCGCGCGGCAGGATTACTTGCCCTGGTGCGGCCGCTTCGTGCTGGCCTGACGCTTTTTCGCGCGCTTCACCGTGCCGCCTGCCGTCACGCGCTCGTTGCCGCGCACCGTGACTTTCACCGGCTTCGGACGGCGCACGGGGCTCGCGTTCGGCGACACCTTGACGACCTTGACGGTGCGCGGTGCACGGCCTTTCTTGTCGTCGACGGCTTCGGCCGCGCTCGGCAGCGTGCCGGCACGACGGCCGCGGGCCGGGGTCGCCACGGCGGCCTCGGGCTTCCAGATCACCAGCAGCTTGCCGATGTGCTGGATCGGCGCCGCGTTCAGGCGGTCGCAGATCTCGTCGTAAATGGCGACGCGCTCGTCGCGCTCGTCACCGAACACACGGATCTTGATCAGCTGGTGCGCGGCGAGGTGCACCTTGATTTCCTTCAGCACGGCGTCGGTGAGCCCTTCGGCGCCGATCAGCACGACGGGCTTGAGCGCATGGGCCTGGGAGCGCAGCGCGGAGCGCTCGGCGGGAGAAAGCGAAAGGGCGGGCATGGAAATGTCGAAATCTAAATAGGGGCGCGCTGCGTCAGAAACGAATCGCGGGAAGTTACCGCATCAGCCGCGCGCCGAAACCACGTAAAATCGCGGCTTGGGCCCGGAAGGGGCCGCAGCCGCGCGAAGAAGACGCGTATTATCCGCCAAAAGCACGGCTTCACGAAGCAAATAGCAGCAATCTCTCTCTCGAATGGCAAAAAACCGCTTTAACCAGCACTGGCTGCACGACCACATCAACGACCCGTACGTCAAAATGGCGCAGCGGGAGGGCTATCGCGCGCGCGCCGCGTACAAGCTGAAGGAAATCGACGAGCAGGACAAGCTGATCCGTCCGGGCCAGGTGATCGTCGACCTCGGCGCGACGCCGGGCAGCTGGAGCCAGTATGCCCGCAACAAGCTCGCGCAGGGCAAGAAGCGTGACGCGGAGCGCGAAGGCGGCATCGACGGCACGATCGTGGCGCTCGACATCCTGCCGATGGAGCCGATCGCCGACGTCCATTTCCTGCAGGGCGACTTCCGCGAGGACGCCGTCCTCCACCAGCTCGAAGAAGTGCTCGAAGGTCGCTCGGTGGACCTTGTTATTTCCGACATGGCCCCCAACCTCTCCGGCGTGGCCTCGGCGGACGCGGCGCGCATCGAGCATCTGTGCGATCTGGCGCTCGAATTCGCGCAGAATCATCTGAAGCCGGACGGTGCGCTGCTCGTGAAGTGCTTTCACGGCAGCGGCTACAGCCAGATCGTCGAAAAGTTCAAACAGCAGTTTAAGACTGTCGCGCCGCGCAAGCCGAAGGCGTCCCGCGACAAATCGTCCGAAACGTTCATTTTGGGTCGGCATCTGAAGCATCCGCGGTGACGCGGAGCGGGGTGCCGCAAACGGGCTCCGGCCCTTGCCAGACAAGCGAAGCGCTATCGCGGCGGTTGTCAATCCTTATGGCAGGGGTGGTCGGACTGGATTAGAATGACCGAGGAGCGCCGCAAGGAAAATGTAGGCGCTCGTCTACGAGTGAAGGAGTGGTGCTTTGAACAACAATATGTTTTCGAAGGCAGCAGTGTGGCTGGTGATCGCACTGGTGCTGTTTACGGTGTTCAAGCAGTTCGACAAGCCCCGCGTCCAGGAAGGTGTGTCCTATTCGCAGTTCATGGACGACGCCAAGAACGGCAAGGTCAAGAACGTCATCGTTCAGGGGCGCAACCTCACCGTCACTCCGGCTGATGGCCAGAAATACCAGATCGTGTCGCCCGGCGACATCTGGATGGTCGGCGATCTGATGAAGTACGGCGTGCAGGTCAGCGGCAAGGCCGACGACGAGCCGAACGCGCTGATGTCCGCGCTGTACTACCTCGGGCCGACGATCCTGATCATCGTGTTCTGGTTCTACATGATGAGGCAGATGCAGGGGGGCGGCAAAGGCGGCGCATTCTCGTTCGGGAAATCGCGTGCGCGGCTGATCGACGAGAACAACAACGCGGTGAACTTCTCCGACGTCGCAGGCTGCGACGAAGCGAAGGAAGAAGTGTCCGAGCTCGTCGACTTCCTGCGCGACCCGCAGAAATTCCAGAAGCTGGGCGGTCGCATTCCGCGCGGCGTGCTGCTCGTCGGCCCTCCGGGTACCGGCAAGACGCTGCTCGCCCGCGCGATCGCCGGTGAAGCGAAGGTGCCGTTCTTCAGCATCTCGGGTTCCGACTTCGTCGAAATGTTCGTCGGCGTCGGCGCGGCCCGTGTGCGCGACATGTTCGAACAGGCGAAGAAGCACGCACCGTGTATCGTGTTCATCGACGAAATCGACGCGGTCGGCCGTCATCGCGGCGCCGGCATGGGCGGCGGCAACGACGAGCGCGAGCAGACGCTGAACCAGATGCTGGTCGAGATGGACGGCTTCGAAGCGAACTCGGGCGTGATCGTGATCGCCGCGACCAACCGTTCCGACGTGCTCGACAAGGCGCTGCTGCGTCCGGGCCGTTTCGACCGCCAGGTCTATGTCGGCCTGCCGGACATCCGCGGCCGCGAGCAGATCATGCGCGTGCACCTGCGCAAGGTGCCGATCGCGAACGACGTCGACGCAGCGGTCATCGCGCGCGGCACGCCGGGCTTCTCGGGCGCCGATCTCGCGAACCTCGTGAACGAAGCGGCGCTGTTCGCCGCCCGCCGCGGCAAGCGCATCGTCGAGATGCAGGATTTCGAGGACGCGAAGGACAAGATCTTCATGGGTCCGGAGCGCAAGTCGGCGGTGATTCGCGAGGAAGCGAAGCGCGCGACGGCTTACCACGAGTCGGGCCACGCGGTGATCGCGAAGCTGCTGCCGAAGGCCGACCCGGTCCACAAGGTCACGATCATTCCGCGCGGTCGCGCGCTGGGCGTCACGTGGCAGCTGCCGGAGCATGACAACGAGACGTACTCGAAGGATTACCTGCTCGACCGCCTGGCGATCCTGTTCGGCGGCCGCGTGGCCGAGGAGCTGTTCCTGAACCTGATCAGCACCGGCGCGTCGGACGACTTCAACAAAGCGACGCAGACGGCACGCGCGATGGTGGCCCGTTTCGGCATGACCGACGCGCTCGGACCGATGGTCTACGTCGACGACGAGAGTGACAACGGCCCGTTCGGCCGCGGCTTCACGCGCACGATCTCGGAAGCGACGCAGCAGAAGGTCGACGGCGAAATCCGCCGCGTGCTCGACGAACAGTACGGCCTTGCACGCCGTCTGCTCGAAGAGAACCGCGACAAGGTGGAGGCAATGACGGCCGCGCTGATGGAGTGGGAAACGATCGACGCCGATCAGATCAACGACATCATGGAAGGGCGTCCGCCGCGCTCGCCGAAGAGCTCGCCGGCTGTCGGCGGCGATTCGTCGGGCGGCGGCACCGCCGCCGAAGTGAAGCCCGGCAACGCACCGGCGCCTGCTTCGCCGGCCTGACCTCCGCCGTAGCACCGTTCACGGGCTGGTGTGGCTTCACACCGGCCCGTTTTGCATTCATCAACGCCTCCCGCCCGTGTCCGATTCCGCTGTTTCAGCATCCATTCCCGCGCCGCTCCAGTGCGGCCGTTTCTCCCTGACGTTCGAACGCCCACTCGTGATGGGCATTCTCAACGCCACCCCCGATTCGTTCTCCGACGGCGGCCGCTTCCTCGCGCGCGACGATGCGCTGCGTCAGGCCGAGCGGATGATCGCCGAAGGTGTCGACCTGATCGACATCGGCGGCGAGTCGACGCGTCCCGGCGCGCCGCCCGTGCCGCTCGACGAGGAGCTCGCGCGCGTGATCCCGCTGGTCGAAGCGTTGCGGCCGCTGAACGTGCCGCTGTCGATCGACACCTACAAGCCGGCCGTGATGCGCGCGGCGCTCGCTGCCGGCGCGGACCTGATCAACGACATCTGGGGTTTCCGTCAGCCTGGCGCGATCGATGCGGTGCGCGAGGGCAACAGCGGGCTGTGCGCGATGCACATGCTCGGCGAGCCGCAGACGATGCAGGTCGGCGAGCCCGATTACGGCGACGTCGTGAGCGACGTGCGCGATTTTCTCGCCGCGCGCGCACAGGCGCTGCGCGACGCGGGCGTCGCGCCGGAACGGATCTGCGTCGATCCGGGCTTCGGGTTCGGCAAGGCGGTGGTCGACGACAACTACGCGCTGCTGGCCGCTTTGCCGGATACGGCGCCGGCGCGGCCCGACGGGCGCGCGTATCCGATTCTCGCGGGCATGTCGCGCAAGTCGATGCTCGGCGCGGTGATCGGCGGCAAGCCGCCGATGGAACGCGTCGCGGCAAGCGTGGCGGCCGCGTTGTGCGCGGTCGGGCGTGGAGCTGCGATCGTGCGCGTGCACGACGTCGCGGCGACGGTCGATGCATTGAAGGTCTGGAACGCCGTGCGCGAAGCCGCGCGGCAACGATAAGTCAGAAAGACGAAGGAGGAAGGTTCGCCATGGGACGTCGATATTTCGGCACGGACGGCATTCGCGGCACGGTGGGCGACGCGCCCATCACGCCTGATTTCGTGTTGCGTCTCGGCTATGCAGCCGGCAAGGTACTGGCCGGTGCGGCCGACGTCGCGGCGGGTGCACGGCCGACGGTACTGATCGGCAAGGACACGCGCGTGTCGGGCTACATGCTCGAGGCCGCGCTCGAGGCCGGCTTCTCGGCGGCCGGGGTCGACGTGATGCTGGCCGGCCCGATGCCGACGCCGGGCGTCGCGTATCTGACGCGCGCGCTGCGCCTGTCGGCCGGCGTCGTGATCAGCGCATCGCACAACCCGTACCAGGACAACGGGATCAAGTTCTTCTCCGCCGACGGCAACAAGCTGCCCGACGATACCGAGGCCGAGATCGAGGCATGGCTCGACAAGCCGCTCGAATGCGCATCGTCGGACCGGCTCGGCAAGGCGCGCCGCCTCGACGATGCGGCCGGCCGCTACATCGAGTTCTGCAAGAGCACGTTCCCGGCCGCCTACGATCTGCGCGGGCTGAAGCTCGTGATCGACTGCGCGCACGGCGCCGCGTACCAGATCGCGCCGCACGTGTTCCACGAACTCGGCGCGGAAGTGATCCCGATCGGCGTCGCGCCGAACGGCTTCAACATCAACGACGGTGTCGGCGCCACCGCGCCTGATGCACTGGTGCGCGCGGTGCGGGCGAACCATGCGGACCTCGGCATCGCGCTCGACGGCGATGCGGACCGCCTGCAGGTCGTCGATTCGACCGGCCGGCTGTACAACGGCGACGAGCTGCTCTACGTGCTCGTGAAGGACCGGATCGCGACGGCCGGCAAGGTCGACGGCGCGGTCGGCACGCTGATGACGAACCTCGCGGTCGAGGTCGCGCTGCAGCGTGAGGGCGTGGCGTTCGTGCGCGCGGCGGTCGGCGACCGCTACGTGCTCGAACAGTTGCGCGAGCGTGGCTGGCAGCTCGGCGCGGAAGGCTCGGGCCACATCCTGTCGCTCGACCGCCATTCGACCGGCGACGGCATCGTGTCGGCGCTGCTCGTGCTGGCCGCGCTCAAGCGCAGCGGCCGCACGCTCGCGCAGATGCTCGACGGCGTCACGCTGTTCCCGCAGAAGCTGATCAACGTGCGGATGAAGCCGGGCGCCGACTGGAAGGGCAACGCATCGATTCGCGCGGCGATCGACGCGGCCGAAGGCGCGCTGGCCGGTCACGGCCGCGTGCTGATCCGCGCGTCGGGCACCGAGCCCGTGCTGCGCGTGATGGTCGAGGCCCGGCATGCGGCCGACGCGACGCGTCACGCGGAAGCGATCGCCGACGCGGTGCGCGCGGCGACGGCCTGAACCGGCTCGGTGACGGCGCGCGACGGTCCGGCCGGGTGCGCGCCGCCGCTCCGGTGATTCGACATGCGGCGCCTGCGGGCGCCGCAATTCGTCAGACGCAAAGGTTTGCGCTATTAGATAGAAGGCGATTTCGACGCGGATTTCGTCTGATCAAATAAATCCTCCGACCCTGAATCGTGACCGCTGCGGCAAGGGGGCTTTCCGGTCCGCTTGCGCTGCGATACGATCCGCTCGCACCCCGTATCGGCGGGTGCCGATCTGCCTTCTCCTGACCGGCAATTCTTGCCGCCGATCCCGCCGCGCCGCGCTTGTGCGGCTGCCCGAACCGGGCCCGCCACACCCTTTCAACCAGTCATGTTACTGTCACGCCAGTTTCATCGATTGTCACATTATCGTCATGAGGAGCCCCTAACCTTCGCGGTGCCGTAGTCATCCGCTCACACACTGGAGGTCTCATGAAATTGATGCAAACCGCGATTGCCGGCCTGGCTGGCGCGCTTTTCGCAGTCGCCGCGCAAGCTGCCGACATCACGGGCGCAGGCAGCACGTTCGCGATGCCGATCTATACGAAATGGGCTGCGGACTACCAGCAGTCCGGCGGCGCGAAGGTGAACTACCAGGGTATCGGCTCGTCGGGCGGCCTGAAGCAGATCGTCGCGAAGACGGTCGATTTTGCCGGTTCGGACGCGCCGCTGAAGGATGACGAACTCGCGAAGGAAGGCCTGTTCCAGTTCCCGACGGTGGTTGGCGGCGTGGTGCCGGTGATCAACGTGCCGGGCGTGAAGGCTGGCGAACTGACGCTGTCGGGCCCGGTGCTCGGCGACATCTACCTCGGCAAGATCAAGAAGTGGAACGACCCGGCGATCGCCGCGCTGAACCCGAAGGTCAAGCTGCCGGATACCGACATCGCGGTCGTTCGCCGCGCTGACGGCTCGGGCACGAGCTTCATCTGGACGAACTACCTGTCGAAGGTCAACGACGAATGGAAGTCGAAGATCGGCGAAGGCACGACGGTCAACTGGCCGACGGGCACGGGCGGCAAGGGCAACGACGGCGTCGCGGCGTTCGTGCAGCGCCTGCCGGGCGCGATCGGCTACGTCGAGTGGGCGTACGCGAAGAAGAACAGCATGATCTACACGGCCCTGAAGAACTCGACGGGCACGGTGGTCGAGCCGAAGACCGAAACGTTCAAGGCCGCTGCCGCAGGCGCGAACTGGTCGAAGTCGTTCTACCAGATCCTGACGAACCAGCCGGGCAAGGAAGCATGGCCGGTCGTCGGCGCGACGTTCGTGCTGCTGCACGCGAAGCAGGAAAAGCCGGAGCAGGGCGCCGAAACGCTGAAGTTCTTCAGCTGGGCGTTCAAGAACGGCGAGAAGGCCGCCGACAGCCTCGACTACATCTCGCTGCCGGCATCGGTCGAGACGGAAATCCGCAAGCAGTGGAAGACGAAGGTGACGGACGGATCGGGCAAGCCGGTCGCCGCAGAGTAAGCCATCCAGCGGTTCGCTGCCCGGTCGTGCCGGCCGGGCAGTGTGTGCGGTAAGGCCGGGCGTTACGGCGCCCGGCGATCCAGAACAGGCGCCCATGTCTGATATTTCGTACACGTCCTCCCGGTCCGCCGACGCCGCGTCGCAACGCGCGCCGAGCCGTCTCGGAGACGTTCTGTTCGGTGGCCTCGCCCGGCTCGCCGCGATCGTGACCCTGCTGCTGCTGGGCGGGATCATCGTTTCCCTCATCATTGCGTCGCTGCCGACCATCCAGAAGTTCGGCCTCGGCTTCCTGTGGCAATCCGAGTGGGATCCGAACTCGGATATCTACGGCGCACTCGTGCCGATCTACGGCACGATCGTGACGTCGATCATCGCACTCCTCATCGCGGTGCCGGTCAGCTTCGGCATCGCGCTGTTCCTCACCGAACTGTCGCCCGTATGGCTGCGCCGCCCGCTCGGCATCGCGATCGAGCTGCTCGCCGCGATTCCGTCGATCGTGTACGGCATGTGGGGCCTGCTCGTGTTCGCGCCGATCTTCGCCGAATACTTCCAGAAGCCGATCGGCCGCCTGTTCAAGGACGTGTGGGTGATCGGCCCGCTGACGTCCGGCGCGCCGATCGGTATCGGCATCCTCGCGGCCGGCGTGATCCTCGCGATCATGATCATCCCGTACATCGCATCGGTGATGCGCGACGTGTTCGAAGTCACGCCCGTGCTGCTGAAGGAATCGGCGTACGGGATCGGCTGCACGACGTGGGAAGTGATGTGGAAGGTCGTGCTGCCCTATACGAAGACCGGCGTGATCGGCGGCGTGATGCTCGGCCTCGGCCGCGCGCTCGGCGAAACGATGGCCGTGACCTTCGTGATCGGCAACACGAACCTGCTCGACAGCGTGTCGCTGTTCGCGCCGGGCAACAGCATCACGTCGGCGCTCGCGAACGAATTCGCGGAAGCGCAACCGGGCCTGCATACGTCCGCCCTGATGGAACTGGGCCTGATCCTGTTCGTGATCACGTTCATCGTGCTGTCCATCTCCAAACTGCTGCTGCTTCGTCTCGAGAAGGGAGAGGGCAAGAAATGAGCGAGCCCATCATGAATTTCCCGGGGCCGAACGGCGCCGCGCTCGACGCGATGCGCAACCGCCTGCAGCGCAAGCGCAAGGTGACCAACGCGATCGCGCTGACCGCGTCGCTCGCTGCGATGGCATTCGGCCTGCTGTGGCTGGTGTGGATTCTCTACACGACGGTGCATCTTGGTGTCGGCGGCCTGTCGCTGCAGCTGTTCACCGAATCGACGCCGGCACCGAACACCGAAGGCGGCGGCCTGGCGAACGCGATCGTCGGCAGCCTGCTGCTGTGCGGTTTCGGCACGCTGGTCGGCACGCCGATCGGCATCCTCGCGGGCGTCTATCTCGCCGAATACGGCCAGAAGAACCTGCTGGCGAGCACGATCCGCTTCATCAACGACATCCTGCTGTCGGCACCGTCGATCGTCATCGGCCTGTTCGTGTACGCGATCGTCGTCGCGAAGTCGGGGCGCTTCTCGGGCTGGGCCGGCGTGATCGCGCTCGCGCTGCTGCAGATTCCGATCGTGATCCGCACGACCGAGAACATGCTGAAGCTCGTGCCGAACGCGCTGCGCGAAGCAGCCGTCGCGCTCGGCACGCCGAAGTGGCGCATGGTGCTGAAGATCACGCTGCGCGCGTCGGTCGGCGGGATCGTGACGGGCGTGCTGCTCGCGATCGCGCGAATCGCCGGCGAAACGGCGCCGCTGCTGTTCACGGCCCTGTCGAACCAGTTCTTCTCGGTCGACATGAGCCAGCCGATGGCCAACCTGCCCGTCACGATCTACAAGTTCGCGATGAGCCCGTTCGCCGAATGGCAGTCGCTCGCATGGGCGGGCGTGTTCCTGATCACGCTCGGGGTGCTCGGACTCAACATCCTGGCGCGCTCGATCTTCTCGAAAAAGTAACGGCGGAGCAATCCGATGAATATGGCAGAAAGCCACCTGAATCCCGTCGAGCGCACCGCTGCGCCCGCCGGCACGCACGATGCTGCGCATGGCCGTCCGCTGGCGCCGCTGAACGCGAAGATCGAGGTCAACAACCTCAACTTCTTCTACAACAAGTTCCATGCGCTGAAGAACATCAACCTGCGCATTCCCGAAGGGAAGGTGACGGCGTTCATCGGCCCGTCGGGCTGCGGCAAGTCGACGCTGCTGCGCACGTTCAACAAGATGTTCGCGCTCTATCCGGAGCAGCGCGCCGAAGGCGAAATCCTGATGGACGGCGAGAACCTGCTGACCACCAAGCGCGACATCTCGCTGCTGCGTGCGCGGATCGGCATGGTGTTCCAGAAGCCGACCCCGTTCCCGATGTCGATCTACGACAACATCGCGTTCGGCGTGAAGATGTTCGAGAAGCTCACGCGCTCGGAGATGGACGATCGCGTCGAGTGGGCGCTGACGAAGGCCGCGCTGTGGAACGAAGTGAAGGACAAGCTGAACCAGAGCGGCTACGGGCTGTCGGGCGGCCAGCAGCAGCGTCTGTGCATCGCGCGCGGCATCGCGATCCGTCCGGAAGTGCTGCTGCTCGACGAGCCGTGCTCGGCGCTCGACCCGATCTCGACGGGCCGCATCGAGGAGCTGATTGCCGAGCTGAAGAGCGACTACACGGTCGTGATCGTCACGCACAACATGCAGCAGGCCGCGCGCTGCTCGGACTTCACGGCCTACATGTACCTGGGCGAGCTGATCGAATTCGGCGAAACCGAAAAGATCTTCATCAAGCCGGTACGCAAGGAAACGGAAGACTACATCACCGGCCGTTTCGGCTGATGACGGAGAATCACAACCATGTCGGATAAACATCTGTCGAGCCAGTTCGACGCGGACCTGAATGCCGTGTCGTCGAAAGTGCTGGAAATGGGCGGGCTCGTCGAGTCGCAGATCGTCGGCGCGATGCATGCGCTGAACGAATTCGATCGCGAGATGGCCGAGAAGGTGATCACGGCCGAGGAAACGCTGAACGCGATGGAAGTCGACATCGACCAGGAGTGCGGCAATATCATCGCGCGGAGGCAGCCTGCCGCGCGCGACCTGCGTCTTCTGATGTCGATTTCGAAAACGATTACGAACCTCGAGCGCGCCGGCGACGAGGCCGAGAAGATCGCGAAGCGCGTGCGCCGCCTGATCGAAGAGCCGGCCGCGCGCACGGTGAACATTGCCGAGATCAAGGTGTCGGGCGAGATGGCCGTGACGATCCTGCGCCGCGCGCTCGACGCGTTCGCGCGCCTCGATACGGTGGCGGCCGCGCAGATCGTCAAGGACGACAAGGAAATCGACCTCGAATTCCGCGCGTTCGTGCGCAAGCTCGTGTCGTACATGCAGGAAGATCCGCGCACGATCTCGGTCGGCCTCGAGTACCTGTTCATCGCGAAGGCGATCGAACGAATCGGCGACCACGCGAAGAACATCGCCGAATTCATCATCTACATCGTGAAGGGCACCGACGTGCGGCACCAGCCGCGCGACACGCTCGATCGCGAAGCCAACAGTTAATCGACTCCGTAAGGAAGAACAGAGGTGCCGATGCCCAGCAACATTCTCGTCGTTGAAGATGAGCCAGCGATTTCCGAACTGATCTCGGTGAATCTCCAGCATGCCGGTCACTGCCCGATCCGCGCGTACAACGCGGAGCAGGCGCAGAACCTGATCAGCGACGTGCTGCCCGATCTCGTGCTGCTCGACTGGATGCTGCCGGGCAAGTCCGGCATCGCGTTCGCGCGCGACCTGCGCAACAACGAACGGACCAAGCACATCCCGATCATCATGCTGACCGCGCGCGGCGACGAGCAGGACAAGGTGCTCGGCCTCGAGATCGGCGCGGACGACTACGTGACGAAACCGTTCTCGCCGAAGGAGCTGATGGCGCGCATCAAGGCCGTGCTGCGCCGCCGCGCGCCGCAGCTGACCGAGGACGTCGTGTCGATCAACGGGCTGCGCCTCGATCCGGCCACGCATCGGGTCGCCGCGCACGGCGACGGCAGCGAGATCAAGCTCGATCTCGGCCCGACCGAATTCCGCCTGCTGCATTTCTTCATGACGCATCCGGAGCGCGTGCATAGCCGCACGCAACTGCTCGACCAGGTCTGGGGCGATCATGTGTTCGTCGAAGAACGCACCGTCGACGTCCATATCAAACGATTGCGCGCGGCCTTGAAACCGGCCGGCTGCGATGCGATGATCGAGACCGTGCGCGGCAGCGGCTACCGGCTCGCCAAGCACGCGTAACGTATCCGGACATGCCGTGTGCCACGGCATGCCGTTCATTCTTTCGGACGCTGAATCATGAACATCATCTGGGCGCGCTTTCTGGTGTCGCTCGTGCTGCTCGTGCTGATCAGCGTATTGGTCGGCGTATTCGCCGGCCCGATCACGGCCCTCGGGTTCGCGGTCGTGATGCTGGTCGCGCAGGGCTTCTTCAGCACCTTCCATACGCAACGCCTGTGGCGTTTGCTCGATGCGCCCGTCTACGGCGAGGTGCCGAGCGCACCGGGCATCTGGGGGGAAATCTACTACCGGCTGCACAAGCTCGCGAAGCAGTGGCATGCGCAGGTGCGGCAGGTCGAGCAACAGCATTCGCGCTTCATCCAGGCGATCCAGGCGTCGCCGAACGGCGTCGCGATGCTCGACGACCATGACCAGATCGAGTGGTGCAACGCGATCGCCGAAGTGCACTTCGGCCTCGATGCGAAGCGCGACCTGCGCCAGCACGTCACGAACCTGGTTCGTCATCCGGAGTTCGTCCGTTACCTGAACGCGCAGCATTACGACGAGACGCTCGTGATGCGCGGGATGGGCGACTCGCGGCAGAACGTGCTGGAAGTGCAGGTGTTCCCGTACGGCGAGAACCGCAAGCTGCTGCTCACGCAGGACATCACGGAGCTCGAGCGGACCGACGCGATGCGGCGCGACTTCGTCGCGAACGTGTCGCACGAACTGAAGACGCCGCTCACCGTGCTGTCGGGCTTTCTCGAGACGATGCGCGAACTGCCGCTGAACGAGGAAGATCGCGCGCGCTATCTCGAGATGATGGAGCAGCAGGCGTCGCGGATGCGGCACATCGTCACCGACCTGCTGGTGCTCGCGAAGCTCGAGGGCGAAAGCAAGCCGTCGATGGATCACGCGATCGACATGCGTGCCGTGTTCGACCATCTGAAGGAGGATGCGCAGACGCTGTCGAACGGGCATCACGAGATCGCGTTCGCGATCGACGAGACGCTCGGCGTCACGGGCGCGCAGACCGAAGTGTTCAGTGCGTTCGCGAATCTCGTGACCAACGCGATCCGCTATACGCCGGACGGCGGCAAGATCCTGGTGTCGTGGCGGCGCGAGGGCGCGCAGGGCGTGTTCTCCGTCACCGACAGCGGCTTCGGCATTCCGGCCGCCGACCTGCCGCGGCTGACCGAACGCTTCTACCGCGTCGACCGCAGCCGCTCGCGCGATACGGGCGGCACGGGGCTCGGCCTCGCGATCGTCAAGCACGTGCTGCAGCGGCACGACTCGCACCTGTACGTGCAGAGCGAGGAAGGGCGCGGCAGCACGTTCACCGCGCGCTTCCCGGGCTCGCGGATCATTGCGATCCGGCCGGCCGCGTTCGAGGCGTGAGCGCGTAACGCGAAGCGGTGCCTCACGTCGGCACCCCGGCGGAAACAAAAAAGCACAGCCCTCGGGCTGTGCTTTTTTGCTTGTTGCGCGGCACGCGAAACCGCGCGCCGTGTGCTTACGAACAGAACTTCGCGAGCAGCCCGAGTTGCGCGTTGCGGATCGTCTTGCCCGCGCGCCGCCGGCGGTAGTGGCCGTCGCTGAGCATCTGCCAGGCCGACTGGTTGTCGCCGAGGCAGACCGACAGCCCTTCGGCGATCACGCGGCGCTTCAGCTTGCGCTCGCGGATCGGGAACGCGACTTCGACGCGGCGGAACAGGTTGCGGTCCATCCAGTCGGCGCTCGACAGATACACGTCCTCGGCGCCGCCCGCGTGGAAATAGTAGATGCGGTGGTGTTCGAGGAAGCGCCCCACGATCGAGCGCACGGTGATGTTGTCCGACAGCCCCGGCACGCCCGGCTTCAGCGCGCACACGCCGCGCACGATCAGGTCGACCTTCACGCCGGCCTGCGACGCTTCGTACAGCGCGGCGATCACCGACGGCTCCAGCAGCGCGTTCATCTTCGCGACCACGCGCGCGCGCTTGCCGGCGCGTGCATTGTCGATCTCCGCGCGGATCGATTCGATGATGCGCGGATGCAGCGTGAACGGCGACTGCCACAGCTCGTGCAGCGTGAGTTCGCCGCCGATCCCGGTCAGCTGCTGGAAGACGTGGTGGACGTCCTCGCAGATCTTCTGGTCGGCCGTCATCAGCCCGAAGTCGGTGTAGAGGCGGGCGGTGCGCGGGTGATAGTTGCCGGTGCCGAGGTGCACGTAGCGGCGCAGCGACGCCTTGCCGTTCTGCACGACGCGCCGCACGATCAGCATCATCTTCGCGTGGCACTTGTGGCCGACCACGCCGTACACGACGTGCGCGCCGACGGCTTCGAGCTGCGACGCCCAGTTGATGTTGGTTTCTTCGTCGAAGCGCGCGAGCAGCTCGACGACGACGGTCACTTCCTTGCCGTTGCGGGCGGCTTCCATCAGCGCGTCCATCAGCGGCGAATCGGTACCGGTGCGGTAGATCGTCTGCTTGATCGCGACAACGCTCGGGTCCTTCGCGGCCTGCTGCAGCAGTTCGAGCACCGGCTGGAAGCTTTCGTACGGGTGGTGCAGCAGGATGTCGCCGTCGTCGATCGCGTCGAACATCGTCGGCGCGCTCGCGATCGCGGGCGGGATCGATGCGGTGAACGGCGCGAACTTCAGGTCGGGTCGATCGACGAGATCGGGGATCTGCATCAGCCGCACGAGGTTCACGGAGCCGGCCACGCGGTAGCAGTCCTTCTCGCCGAGCAGGCTTTCCTCGAGCAGGCGTCGCACGATATGCGCCGGCGTGTCGGCCGACACCTCGAGCCGCACCGCGTTGCCGAGGTGGCGCGCGGGCAGTTCGCCCTGCAGCGCGACGCGCAGGTTGGTGATTTCGTCCTCGTCGACGAACAGCTCGCTGTTGCGCGTGATGCGGAACTGGTTGCAGCTCTTCACGACCAGTTGCGGGAACAGTTCGCCGACGAAGCGCTGCATGAACGAGCTGAGCAGCACGAAGCCGTGCTCGAAGCCCGACAGCGCCTGCGGCATGCGCACGACGCGCGGCAGCGCGCGCGGCGCCTGCACGATGCCCATCACCGCCTGGCGGCCGAACGCGTCGCGGCCTTCGAGCTCGACGACGAAGTTCAGGCTCTTGTTCAGCACGCGCGGGAACGGGTGCGCGGGATCGAGGCCGATCGGCGTCAGCACCGGCAGCAGTTCGTCGAAGAAGTAGCGGCGTGCCCATTCGAGCTGCTCGTCGTTCCACGCGTCGCTCGCGTGGAAGTAGATGCCTTCCTGTTCGAGCGCGGGGAGCACGGTTTCGTGCAGCATCGTGTACTGACGGTGCACGAGCCGCTGCGCGCGCTCGACGACGAGATCGTAAGCGTGCTGCAGCGACATGCCGTCGGGCGTCAGGGCGCCGGGGTTGTCGCGGATCTGTTCCTGAAGGCCGGCCATCCGGACTTCGAAGAACTCGTCGAGGTTGCTGCTGGTGATGCAGATGAAGCGCAGTCGCTCGAGCAACGGAATGTGCGGGTCAGCCGCCTGGGCCAGCACGCGCTCGTTGAAGCCGAGGATGCCGAGTTCACGATTGAGAAGCGGATAACGGACGGACATCGGCAGAGTAGGGGGTGATTCAGGCGATGATTCGAAAGGACGCTCGGAAACTCTCACGGTACGATGACGTGCTGATGACGATAATGTATTTATATCGGGAAATTCTACGCTTGAACCGATTCGTCTCATAAATGTTTCGGCCATATACTTTCTACCCGTGTACATGCCCGTGAAGCGTGGCAATGGCAAGCGTTCCACGCTTAAAATGTCGCCTTTGATTGATCGTCCAGCGAGGCCGGAGCGGCTGCCGCGGGCGAACGCGCACGGAGCTCCCTTCTGATGGTTACATCCCCCCATTTGCTGGCCGCCGTGGATCTCGGCTCGAACAGCTTCCGGCTGATCGTCGGGCGCGTCGAGGAAACGTCGGCGGGCAGCCAGATCTATCCCGTCGATGCGCTGCGCGAGCCCGTTCGACTGGCCGCGGGCCTGTCGAGCGACAAGATGCTCGATCGCGCGTCGCAGGAACGTGGCTGGGAGGCGCTCAAGCGGTTCGGCGAGCGCCTGCGCGATTTCCATCCCGATCATGTGCGCGCGGTCGCGACCAACACGCTGCGCGTCGCGAAGAACGCGGGCGAATTCCTCGGCGAGGCCGAAGCGGCGCTCGGTTTTCCGATCGAAGTGATCGCGGGCCGCGAAGAGGCGCGCCTGATCTATGCGGGTGCTGCGCATTCGGTGCCGGCGAGCGCGGGCAAGCGGCTCGTCGTCGACATCGGCGGCGGCTCGACCGAATTCATCATCGGCTCGCACTACACGCCGCTCGTGATGGAGAGCCTCTACATCGGCTGCGTGAGCCATAGCCGGGCGTTCTTCCCGGCCGGCAACGTCGACGAATACACGATGCGGCAGGCCGAACTCGCGGCCAAGCGCGAGATCCAGATCATTTCCAGCGAGTACAAGAAGGCCGGATGGGACCAGGCGATCGGTTCGTCGGGTACCGCGCGTGCGCTCGCGGAGCTCGTCGAGGCGAACGGCTTCAACGACGCCGGCATCACGCACGGCATTTCGCGCGGCGGGCTCGAACGCCTGAAGCGCGCGCTGATCAAGTCCGAGAACGTGAACCGGCTGAAGCTGATCGCGCTGAAGCCCGATCGCGTGCCGGTGCTTGCCGGCGGCCTCGCGATCATGCTCGCGGTATTCGAGGAACTGGGTGTCGACTACGTCGACACCACCGACGGCGCGCTGCGTCTCGGCGTGCTGTACGACCTGCTCGGCCGGGCCCAGCACGAGGACATGCGTGCGGTGACCGTCGAGGGTTTCACGCGCCGCTACGGCGTCGATCGCGCGCAGGCCGGGCGGATCGCCGCACTGGCAGTGCGGTTCTACGACGAGCTCGAGCCGTCCGACGACGACGAAGCGCGCGAGGAAGGCCGGATGTTCCTCGGCTGGGCTGCCGCGCTGCACGAGATCGGCCTGTCGATCTCGCACAGCTCGTATCACAAGCATTCCGCGTATATCGCCAGCAACGCCGACATGCCGGGCTTCTCGCGCACCGACCAGGCGCGCCTTGCCGCGCTCGTGCTCGGGCATGCGGGCAAGCTCGGCAAGCTGTCGCAGGCGCGCGACGTCGAATGGCCGCTGCTGTTCTGTCTGCGGCTCGCCGCGCTGCTGTGCCGGCGCCGGACCGATGCCGGGCTGCCGGACATTTCCGTGTCGCAGATGAAGAAGGGCGGGTATGAAGTGCGCTTGCCGGGCGCATGGGTCGAGCAGAACCCGTTGACCGACTACAGCCTCAGCCAGGAAGCGGCCGAGTGGGAGAAGGTCGGGATTCCGTATCGCGTGGTTTATACGGGCGCGTAACGCGACGCTACCGAGGGCGCGGCGCCCTCGCGCCGCTTGCCTCGCGGTGTGCTCAGTCGGAGCACACGATCGCGGTCAGGAACGGGAACGCCTGCTTGACGGTTGCGTCGCTGCCGGCATTGCGAACGGCCTGTTCGACTGCACTCTTCGTGCCGCGTACCACGACGCCGTACGCCCATTTGCCGATCGGCGTGCCGTCGCCCGGCTGGAAGATCGGGTCGTTCGCCTGGTAGCCGAGCACGACGTAGACGCCGAAGCCGTAGGCGGTCAGCGGATGGTTCGTGCGGAACGCGTTCACCGAATTCGCTTCGACGTGCATCGGCTCCGACTGGATGTCGCCGGCCGCGAGCAGCGGTGCGACGAACTTGTGGCCGTTCGAATGGCAGTCGAGCGCGTCGTCGAGCGACTTGGCCGACGCGGCGCCGGACGTGCCGAGGGTGCCGAATGTGCCGATTGCGAGCAGCGCGCCGAGCAGGGCGGTCTTGAAAACGTGGTTTTTCATGCGCGGTTGCGGGTTGGGTCGCGGACATTATCGCGTGTTCCCGCAAGATTCGTGCGCGGGCGGGGAATGGGGCGGCAGCGGGATGAGAAGGCGCACGGCGGACCAAACGAAAAAGGGCTGCAAGCGCGATGGCTTGCAACCCTTATCGTGTATATCGTGGTCGGAGCGATAGGATTCGAACCTACGACCCTCTGATCCCAAATCAGATGCGCTACCAGGCTGCGCTACGCTCCGACGAGCCGAAGATTCTATCGTCTAATGGGTGACGGGGTCAATCACGTTTTGCATACGGCGCACATCATCACGAACCGCGCACGATTGGCGACAATTCGAAGTGTGTTCGTCCGGCCCGTGGGTGGGCGGCCGAACCATTCGTCGAAGCATGGAGGGAGACATCATGATGAACCTGATCCTGTGGCGCCACGCCGAAGCCGAAGACTACGCGGCAAACGACCTCGCACGCCAGTTGACGGCCCGCGGGCGCAAGGAAGCGCAGGCCATGGCCAAATGGCTGCGCGGCCGGCTCGAGCCGAACAGCGTGATCCTCGCGAGCCCGGCGGCGCGCACCGTGCAGACGGTCGAGGCGCTGACCGACCAGTACCGGACCGTCGATGCGCTCGCACCGGGCGGCAGCGTCGACGACGTGCTGGCGGCCGCCGGCTGGCCCGACGGTATCGCGTCGACGGTCGTGATCGTCGGACACCAGCCGACGCTCGGCAGCGTCGCGGCGCAATTGATCGCCGGCAACGACGACAGCTGGAGCATCAAGAAGGGCGGCATCGTGTGGCTCGCGAGCCGCACGCGCGACGGCAGCCGTCAGGCCGTGCTGCGCGCGGTATTGACGCCGGAGCTTGCCTGAAGGGGTTTGCGGGCTTTGATCATACGGTTTCGCAAGCTTTCTGCTAAAGTCAATTCGGCGACACGTCATTGAAAGGACACGGTCGTGCCACAGAACGGTAACGACCGGTTACTACATTGGCTGGCATGTCGTCCTATTCCTTACGATCAGGAAAGCCTAATGCGAGAACTGCCGACGCCTACGCTCCCTTTTGCCTCGCTTCCCCTCGACACGACGCGGCGTCACCTGCCGCGCGCTGCTGAAACCGTCACATCCGAGTACCGTCTGCGTGCCGCCTGGGCGCGCACGGAAGACGAGCTGCGCGAGGCCCAACGCCTGCGCTACACCGTGTTCGCCGAAGAGATGGGCGCGCAGGTCAGCGGTCCGTCCGGTCTCGACGTCGATCCGTTCGATGCCTACTGCGACCACCTGCTGGTGCGCGATCTCGACACGCTGAAGGTGGTCGGTACGTATCGCGTGCTGCCGCCGCACGAGGCCGCGCGGGTCGGCCGCCTGTATGCCGAGGGCGAATTCGACCTGTCGCGCCTCACGCACCTGCGCGGCAAGATGGTCGAGGTCGGCCGCTCGTGCGTGCACAGCGACTACCGCAGCGGCGCCGTCATCATGGCGCTGTGGGGCGGTCTCGGCGCATACATGATGCAAAACGGCTACGAGACGATGCTCGGCTGCGCGAGCGTGTCGATGGCCGACGGCGGCCATTATGCGGCGAACCTGTATCAGTCGCTGCCGGCGAACTCGCTGACGGCACCGGAATACCGTGCGTTCCCGCATACGGCGCTGCCGGTCGACGAACTGCAGACAGGCACCGTCGTCGCGCCGCCGCCGCTGATCAAGGGCTATCTGCGTCTCGGCGCGAAGATTTGCGGCGCGCCGGCGTGGGATCCCGATTTCAACTGCGCGGACTTCCTGACGCTGTTCCGGCTGTCGGACATCAACGCCCGCTACGCCCGGCATTTCCTGGGCTGAGCCATCCCGATCGCGGCGCGCTGCCCCGGGCGCGCGCAAGCGAACGCCGTCGCGCGGCAGGTTGTCGCGCGACGGCGTTCGACCATTCCGAGGATGTTGTCCTGTCCGACCCTGTTAATTTGAGCGACATGCGCCGACCACCGTGCGGGTGGGCGCACGTTCGGAGCGGGTCGCGCGCGGCGGCCCGGACGACAGGGCGGGCTTGCCTAGTGCTTGCGCCGCCAGTCGAGCAGATGGTGTTCGGCCATCCAGTGATGGATCATCCCTTCGCCGCCATGGTTGCGCTTGTATTCGCGCGACTCGAAATAGGACAGGGCGACGAGCACCATCAGGCCGATGAACAGGCCGATCAGGCCGGCAATCTCTTCAGACGACATGGCAGCCTCCTTTCAACGGCACAGCGCCATGGGTACATAGTAGGACATGCGCGGAACGACCCCTAACCCGGAATTCCGCTAGACTCGGCGCGGTCCTGGCGCGCGATGGGCGCGCCGTTTTACGGAGCCTTCCCGATGACCCGTTTCATGCTGGCCGTGCTGGCCGCGTCCATTCTTGCCGGCTGTACCAGCGATCCCCGCCAGGCCCGTCGCGGCCACCCGCCGCAAGATCCGGCCGATTACCACGGTGTGCCGACCGACATGACGCCGCCGTCGATGCTCGGCGAGCCGGCGCCGTCGGCACCCGCAGCCGTGCAGTAACGATAGCGGCAGGCCTTCGCGGCCGTCAGGTGCCGGCCGTGAAGGCTTCGGCGCCGATCCGCCGCATCAGCGCCGGCAGGTAGCGCGCGAGCGTCGCGCCGCGCGCGACCATGAACAGCAGCAGCGCGAACCAAAGCCCGTGATTGCCGAACGGACCGACGGCCGCCAGCGTCGCGGCGATGAAGATCGCGAACGACGCGACCATCGCACGCATCAGCGATTGCGTTTGCGTCGCGCCGATGAACACGCCGTCGAGCAGGAATCCCCACACGGACACGATCGGCGAGACCGCCGCCCAGGGCAGGTAGCGCAGCGCGACCGCGCGGATCTCGGCCTGGTCGGTCAGCCGCGCGACGATCCAGCCGCCCGCGACCCAGTAGACGAGCGCGAACAGCAGCGCGCCGAGCGCGGACCACAGCAGCGTGACGCGCACGGCCTGCCGGAAGGCGGCGCGGTCGCGCGCGCCGGCTGCGGCGCCGACGAGTGCCTCGGCCGCGTGCGCGAAACCGTCGAGCCCGTAGGCCATGAAGGTCTGGAAATTCAGCAGCAGTGCGTTGGCCGCGAGCGTCGCGTCGCCTTGTCTGGCGCCGAGGTGCGCGAACCAGCCGAACGCGCCGAGCAGGCACAGCGTGCGCAGGAAGATGTCGCGATTGAGCGCGATCAGCCGCTTGAGTGCCGCACGGTCCGCGAGCGCCCGCGCGGCCAGCGGCGCGACGCCGCGCGGCCGCAGCCGCCACAGCATCCAGGCGCCGAGCGCGAAGCCGCATGCGTCGGCGGTCGCGGTCGCCGCACCTATTCCGGCGATGCCCCAGCCGAAGCCGTACACGTAGAGCAGCACGGCCCCGATATTCACCGCGTTGATGAAGACCTGCGCGACGAGCGCGAGCCGCACGCGTTGCACGCCGAGCAGGTAGCCGAGCACGACGTAGTTCGCGAGCGCGAACGGCGCGCTCCAGATCCGTGCGTGGCCATAGGCCAGCGCCGTCGTGCGCACGGCCTCGCTGCCGCCCAGCGCGGTCAGCGCGAACGACAGCAGCGGCACCTGCAGCGCGAGCACGGCGGTGCCGAGCGCGAACGCGACGATCAGCGCGCGCAGCACGTTCAGCCGGATGCCGGCGGCGTCGCCGGCGCCGTGCGCCTGCGCGACGAGGCCGGTCGTGCCCATGCGCAAGAAGCCGAAGCCCCAGAACACGAAATTGAAGAACAGCCCGCCGAGCGCGACGCCGCCGAGATACTGCGCGCCGTCGAGGTGGCCGGCGACGGCCGTGTCGACCGCGCCGAGGATCGGCTGGGTCAGGTTTGCGAGGACGATCGGGAAGGCGAGCGCGAGGACGCGCCGGTGCGAGACGGCGGCCGATCCGGCGCCGGCCCCGTGCGGTAAGGCGGATTCGGACATGGCGAACGCGTCAGGCGCGTTCCTGCACGCAGACCCACGGCGACACGACGACCGCCCACAGCTCCGGATTGCGCGCCGCGAAGTCGGCGGCGGTTTCCGCCGGCATGCGTGCGACGAGGCCGGACGACAGCCAGCGCGTGACCTGTTCCGCGTCGTCGCCGGCGATCGCTTCCGCGACGCTCACGAGATCGAGATCGCGTGCGACCGACAGCAGCTTGCCCTGTGCGAAGAAGCGCTCGAGATCGCACCAGTCGATCTTGGCGGTTTCGCCGAGGAGTTTGGCGTAAAGCGGGCTGTGCGACGCGCCCGCGGCGGATTCGTGTTGGTGGGAGGACATCGGTTGTGTGCTGGAAAGACTGCGTGGCGCCACTATAAACCATCCGGGCGCGCGGCCGCCCGCCCGGTACGGCCACGACCGTTTCAAGCGTCGCGCAACGCGCGCCGCACGATCTTGCCGGTCGCCGTCATCGGCAGGCCGTCGACGAACGCGATCGCGCGCGGGTACTCGTGCGCGGCCAGGCGCGTGCGCACGTGTGCCTGCAGCGCCTGCACGAGCGCGTCGTCGCCGACGTGGCCGGGGTTCAGCACGACGAACGCCTTGACGATCTCGGTGCGCGTCGGGTCGGGCACGCCGACGACGGCCGCCATCCGTACCGCCGGATGCGTGAGCAGGCAGTCCTCGATCGGCCCCGGGCCGATCCGGTAGCCGGCGCTCGTGATCACGTCGTCGTCGCGGCCGACGAAGCGCACGAAGCCGTCGGCGTCGATCGTGCCGGTGTCGCCGGTGAGCAGGTAGTCGCCCGCGAACTTGTCGCGCGTGGCGGCGGGATTGCGCCAGTATTCGATAAACATCACCGGGTCGGGGCTGCGCACCGCGATGCGCCCCTCGACGCCGGGCGGCAGCGGCGTGCCGTGCTGGTCGACGATCGCGATCGCGTGGCCGGGCACGGCCTTGCCGATCGCACCGGGCTGCGCATCGAACAGCGCCGCGCACGACGACAGCACCATGTTGCACTCGGTCTGTCCGTAGAACTCGTTGATCGTCACGCCGAGCGCGTCGCGCCCCCAGGCCGTCAGCTCGGTGCCGAGCGATTCGCCGCCGCTCGCGACCGATTTCAGCGCCAGCGCGTGGCGCTCGCGCGGCGCCGGCACCGCGCGCATCAGCTTCAACGCGGTGGGCGGCAGGAACGCGTGGGTCACGCCGTGCCGCGCCATCAGCGCGAACGCGGCTTCGCCGTCGAACTTCTCGAAGCGGCGCGCGAGCACGGGCACGCCGTGATGCCATGACGGCAGCAGCACGTCGAGCAGCCCGCCGATCCATGCCCAGTCGGCGGGCGTCCAGAACAGGCGTGCGTCGCGCGGGAAGCATTGCTGCGACATCTCGACGCCCGGCAGATGGCCCAGCAGCACGCGATGCGCATGGAGCGCGCCTTTCGGCTTGCCGGTCGTCCCGGACGTGTAGATGATCACTGCCGGATCGTCGGCCGCGGTGTCCGCCGGCACGAAATCCGGCGATTCGGCGGCGAGCGCGGCGTCGAAGCGCAGCACGTCAGGCGCGTCGGGTGCATCGTCGCCGATGCAGTAGCACGTGCGCAGCATCGGCAGTTGCGCGCGCAGCGGCGCGATCTTCGCGTAACCGGCTGCGTCGGTGACGAGCGCGGCGGCTTCGCTGTTCGCGAGCCGGTATTCGAGGGCGTCGGCGCCGAACAGCGTGAACAGCGGCACCGCGATCGCGCCGAGCTTGTACGCGGCGAGATGCGCGATCGCTGTTTCCGGACCCTGTGCGAGGAAGATCGCGATCCGGTCGCCGCGTTGCAAACCCGCCCGCGCGAGGCTGTTCGCGAAACGGTTAGAAGCATTCTTCAGGTCGTCGAACGTGAGGCGCGACACGTCGCCTTGCGCCGTTTCGTGGATCAGTGCGAGCCGTCCGCTGCCGTCGGCCCACTTGTCGCAGACGTCCACGCCGATGTTGTAACGGGCCGGAATGTCCCACCGGAAGCGGGAGAGCAGGTCGTCGTAGCGGTCGGCAGCGGGCAGCATGCGAGTCTCCTTGGCGTCGATCGTCGGCATCGGTCGATAGATTACATCGGCATTTCACGCGACCGAAACCACAATGGCGTCTGATAGATAGGGAATGTGCGGACTCGTGCAACGGGTGCGGCTCAGTGCACGATTCCGTAATGACGCATAAGATCACGAGAAAACAGTGATATGACCATGGATTTGCTTCTGATAGCTGCGGGGTTCAGCCTCTTCGGAATCGGGGCGCTGGTGGCGTTCGCCAGCCGTGTCGATCCGCTGTCCGGCCGGTTCACCGGCCGTCTGCGCAAGCGCTGACACAACCTTCCCGATCTCCCTCGCGACGACATGCGATGCGTGCCGGCATCGCGTGTCGTCTATCGCCTGCCGTCGACGCTGGCGCGCTCAGCGCGCCGGCAGGTAGCGTGCCGGATCGATCGAGCGGCCACCGTAGCGCAGCTCGAAGTGCAGCGCGGTGCGATCGCTGTCGCTGTTACCCATCTCTGCGATCGTCTGCCCCTGCGTGACCGGCTGGCCTTCCTTCACGAGCAGCGCACGGTTGTGCGCGTAGGCCGTCAGGTAATCGGCGTTGTGCTTGAGGATGATCAGGTTGCCGTAGCCGCGCAATCCGTTGCCCGCATAGACGACGGTGCCCGGCGCGGCGGCCAGCACCGGCGTGCCCGCAGCGTTCGCGATATCGATGCCCTTGGATTTCGAGCCGTCGAAGGTGCGCACCACGTTGCCGGCGGCCGGCCAGATCAGCGCAATGCTGGTGGCCGGCTTGACCGCCGATTCGACCGGCGCGGAAGGCGCCGGGCGGCTGCGGCCCGCGCTGCCGGTGCCGGTGGTCGACGCGGTCGACGCGGTCGTCGTGCCCGGCGGCGGCGCGACGCGCAGCACCTGG
Source organism: Burkholderia sp. BCC1993 (assembly GCF_905339865.1). NCBI lineage: Bacteria > Pseudomonadati > Pseudomonadota > Betaproteobacteria > Burkholderiales > Burkholderiaceae > Burkholderia > Burkholderia sp. BCC1993. The sequence goes on from NZ_CAJPGZ010000005.1 coordinate 139,031, forward strand.
CCGACCTCGATCGCGTCGGGGTTCGTGATCTGGTTCCAGCGCACGATGTTGGCCGTCGACGTGCGATTCTCGCGCGCGATCTTGTAGAGCGTGTCGCCGCGCTCGACGCGGTAGTAACCCGGGCCGACGGGAGCGGAGCCGCACGCGACGAGCAGCGCGGCGCAGGCGGCCGCGAAGAGCCGCTTCGTTGTTGTTCCGATCATTGAACCTCGCAAAACCCCGCCGCGCGCGACGCGGCAGGCGATACAAAACGTCCGATTTTAACGGGTTCGACCCGCGCACCGCAGTTTCGGGCCGCGGGCGCGGCCGGCGCGCACCGGTTCGGTGCGGCCGATGTCAGCCGGCGAGCGGCAGCACGCGAATCCGCAGCGTGGCCGATTCCGTCGCGCCCGGTGCGAGCATGCGCAGCCCGAGGCCGTTGTGGATCGCGTCCGGCAGGCCGAGCCATGGCTCGACGCAGTAGAAGTCCGATTCCGGTTTTTCCGTCCAGGTCGTGACTGCGTACCACGGGATCGAGCCCGGTACGTCGAGCGCGATCTCGATCGTGCGGCGGCGGCCCGGCATCACGATGCGTACCGGCGTGGACGGCGCGCCGTCGAGACAGTGGAAGCGGTCGAGGATCTCCGGATCGCCGAGGCTGTACGACGCTGCGCCGGGCTCGAGCGGGCTGATCGAGCCGTCGGCGCGCTGCATGCACAGGCGCGTCGGCGGCAACTCGAGCGTGGTTGCCGCGCGTTCGCCATGCGGCAGCGCGAAATAGAAATGATGGCCCGCGTAGTAGGGCAGCGGCGTGTCGCCGCGGTTGGTCGTGGTGAGCGCGACGTCGAGCGTGTGCGCATCGGCGAGCCGGTAGGTCGTCTCGAACCGGAAATCGAACGGATAGCTGTCGCGCAGCGCGTCGTTCGCGTCGAGCGTCATCGACAGCGCGGCGCCGTCGGCCGACGGCCGTGCCGCGAACGGCAGGTCGCGCGCGAAGCCGTGCATCGGCAGGTCGCGGACCACGCCGGCGGCATCGCGCCAGCGGCCCAGTTCGCCGTCGACGCGATGGCGGCCGAGGAACGGAAACAGCAGCGGATTGCCGCCGCGCACGCGCGCGAGGTTGCTCCAGTCGGCCGTTTCCGGCCAGAAGATGACCGGCTCGCCGTCGACGTGCCACGACAGCAGGCGGCCGCCGAATTGCGGGGCGACCCGAACGAGCGACGGGCCGGCGTGGAGTTCATGAATGTCGTGCTGCTGGAAGATCGGCATGGCGAATCGGTATGAACGGGTGGGCGGGGTGCGCGATGGCGCGCTCCATTATCGGGTTGCGAGGCGGTCGGGGAAAACCCTTCTCGGGGAAATTGCGAGTTTTTCAACCTGCCGACGGTCTGGATAATGCCTCTAAACCGGTGATGTTGCCGGGTCATGACACTTCGTGGAGGGGGCCATGGATCTGGCAATGGCAATGGGAATCGCACTGTTCGGCATGTTCACCGGCAGCACGGTATTGTTTTTCTATCAGCTCGGCCGCTGACGGCAATTTCTGCCGGAATCGCAAGGCCCGCCATGCAAATGGCGGGCTTTTTGCTTTCTGCGCGCTTACAAATTGCAAGCGTTTGTGTGCATTGCCGCAATAACCAGTCAAATGCCTTGGCGCAGTAATCTGGGCTGGGCATAATCGGGGCGCGTTTTTTCGGACGCGCGATGCGTCGTCCGCTCTTCTACCCGACTGATCACCACCAAAAGGACCGACGCGTGAGTCTCTGGTTTCTGGTATTCCTGAGCGTCCTGCAGGGCGTCACCGAACTCTTCCCCGTCAGCAGTCTCGGCCACACGCTGCTCGTGCCCGCGCTGTTCGGCATGCACATCGACAAGCATGCGCCGCAGTTGTTGCCGTTCCTCGTCGCGCTGCACCTCGGCACCGCGCTCGCGCTGCTGTGGTATTTCCGCGCGCGCTGGATCGCGCTGATCAGCGGCTTCTTCGCGCAGCTCGGCGGCCGCAAGAACGACGACGGGCACCTGATGTGGGCGCTGATCATCGGCACGATCCCGACCGGGATCGTCGGCCTGCTGCTCGAGAAGCGCATCGAGCGCGTGTTCCACGACCTGCGGATCGTCGCGATCGCGCTGATCATCAACGGCGTGCTGCTGTGGATCGGCGACCGGATCCAGCGCAGCCGTGCGCATCAACCGCCCGAGAAGATGACGTTCAAGCAGGCGTTTTTCGTGGGCCTGGCGCAGATCGGCGCGCTGATCCCGGGTTTCTCGCGCAGCGGGCTGACCATGATCGCCGGCAACGTGGCCGGCCTGACGGCGGAGAAGGCGGCGGAGTTTTCGTTCCTGCTCGGCACGCCGATCATTTTTGCCGCGGGCGTGCTCGAACTGCCGAAGCTGTTCCATGCGCGCGACCAGCTCGCGGATGCGCTGCTCGGCGGCGTGCTAACGGCGATTGCGGCTTATCTGAGCGTACGGTTCCTGATGCGCTATTTCGAAGGGCGCGGGCGGCTGGCTTCGTTCGGCGTGTATTGCGTGATTGCCGGGGTGTTCTGTCTCGGCTGGTTCATGCTGCATCCGCAGCCGGTTTGAGGGTTGCGGTGCCGCCGGTCGCGCGTCGCGCGTGATGTGACGCGATGATCGGGTATAATTTCGGGCTCGGCTTCATGCCGGGCCCGTTTCGTTTCGGGGCTTCGAGTTTTGGGTTGTCGTGGTGGTGCTCGAAGCCTTTCGCGTGAAATGCGGTCCGGGTTTTGTCGCCGTGTCTTTTCCCCTCGACCGCCCTTAGCTCAGTTGGATAGAGCAACGGCCTTCTAAGCCGTAGGTCACACGTTCGAATCGTGTAGGGCGGGCCAGTGAAATCAATGCGTTAGCCCGATTTTTATGGCCGGGCTTTTTGCTTCTGCGGATGGCCGGAACCAATCCGGAACCTAGTTCGCTCAACGTTGCGGTCGAACCGACTTCACGAACGCGGCATAGGGATTTTCAGCGGGCAATGGCGGCGGCGCGTCGATAGCTTGCCGTCCGCGCGGACTCAGGCCGAACGCATCCAGTAGCCGGGCCGCTTGGGCGCGCGCATCGCTCAACGCGCGCAGCGCCGGATGTGCCTTGCTTCCGCCCGTCCCGGTCGCAATCGTCAACCCTTCACGGTCCAGCGTCTCGCGCAACTGCGCCTCCGTTGCCAAAGTTTCGGCAAGCAGTTCGAGCGCGCGTAGGTCGGACGCGCTCAATAGACCTAAGCTCACGACGAGCGGCGCGACGCGGACCCATTCCGCAGCCGCACGCGATGACATGCCGTCAGGCGGTGGCGGCGCGACGGTCAATTGATCGGCCGCGATGCCCTTAAGCCGGTCGGCACGCAACGTACCCGAAAGTGCCTTCGCGGCGTTCGATTTCTGCGGCATGATTCGCTCCCGAAAAATGGTTTTGGCGCTGGCGTTGCAAAAATTCGCGTTGCGCAACGATCACCGGCACGGCGGCGGCCGGGATTGAATGCCCCCTGGGGTATGATCGGATGCCTCGCAGACCCGTCATACCGGCCGCTCTGATTGCCTACAATCGAGTTGAATCGCGACACGCTGTTGTCGCGTAATGCACCCCAGAGCGTCGCATGATCCAAGCATGCGATCCGGCTACGCGGCTCACTAAATCGTCGTCGTCACGATCAATTCATCAAACCCCAATTTGATGATCCTCTTCTTAATCAAAGCCTGAATTGTCGTTATGAGCAAGGCGGCGCCGAACTGAATAAGCTCGTAAAAGTCGCGCATGTGATCGTCCAAACTACGATCGATTACTTCACTATTAATTGGGTGTGGAACTGCATACCCTCCATGCACAAACGAACTACGTAAATCGTAAAGTTTTCGCAGCCGTTGATTCAGTATTTTCTGCGTTCGCGTGTCCAAGTCGAGCACCACCCCTAGACGTCGAACCATTCCGGACACACTCTCGCCGACTCTTGTCGAGACCAAAGCTTCAAGTCCATGGAATATCCATGCAACTGAGTCGATCCGCGTCTCGCCGTTGGCCATGTGCAATAGCACATACAACGCCTTTTCGATTCCCGTGCCGGCTCGTTGTTTATAGCCGATGTCCAGCGCCTTGAACCACTCACATACATCCTCTCTTGGCAAAGCCTGCACATTCGGCCAATTTCCGTCTAATGAATCTACCCATGCACATTCGAATGCGTATTGAGAAAGTCTTACTTCGATTGGCGATCGATCTTCATGCCTTGAAATCGACAGGCTATAGAAATTGGCCGACCCCGGTACCGCTAGGTTGGCAACAAGAAATACCTCATGGACAAATGTTTCGGCGAAAAAAGATGGGTACCATTGATATGACGAGGTATCGTTTTCACCAGAAACCGTGACTTTCGCTGGTATTTTTAATGGACGGGAAACCCTTTGGTGCACGCTATTATTCGGCGGAAGGCCTCCTGTCGATGCAGGACGCCAAGCCTCATTAAAGCTGCGAATTCGGTTCGCCAAGCGCTGCCAGTTGATATCAACCCTGATGGTACATCCGTTATGCTCATATTCGCGCTGGCGCAGCGCTTCGGGTGCCTTGTGCCAAAAATTTTCGATTAGTGGGTCAATGATTCCACCATGCTCGTCGCCATCTCTAGTGCAACGCTTAAATTCCAATACATGCTCATATGAAATTGGCTTCGTTTTCTTCATAGTGGGGTACCGCATTTTGAGGTGATATATCCTGCCACAACTATCCGGTTCGACCATAGAAGAACGGCAGGCGGCGTGCAGCAACGGCACGCACCGCCGATGCACGCCGCCGAACGCACGCTTAGCTTTGATAACCCGCGACTTCGCTCAACAGGTCGCCGTGCGGCCGCGAACGGCGAGTTTCCCACTTCTGACGCGGCACGAAGCTGAACAGCGGTTCCAGCGCCGCATCTACGAGCATCCGCGCACGCGATACCAGTTCGTCGCGTGGAATTGACCCGTCATGAACAAGCGCGCGAACGTCGCGTTGTGCCTCGGCGATTTTCGCGCGAGCCGCCTTGATTTGGGGCATGTTCGTCGTAACGTTGCCGACGCGAGCGCCCAGCCAGTTTTTCTCCGTGAATACGTCGGTCCGAACTGCGGCGCGCAACAAATCATCGGCGCTCGACAATTCGTCGAGCGCCTCGCCGACTTCCGGCGGCGCGGTGCGTTCGAGTTCAGTCAAGATGCGCTGCCGCTTCCCCTCGTGCATCTGCGACATAACAACGTGCCGGGTACGCGCGTCCACCATCGCGCGTTCGGCATCGCGGTAAGCCATTTCGGCCTTGATGAAATCGGATTCCGTCCGCGTCGCTTCCTTCGCCGAGGCGGAAAGCTCGCGTTCGGGATTCGGCACCGCCTTCAGTTCGCGCGCCAGTTCGGCGCGACGCGCATCGAGCTTCGCCCGTTGCTTCGCCGTGAGTTCGTCGGCGAGGCCGGTATCGGCGACGAGCGCGTCGAGGATTTCCATGCGCTCGGAAAGGGAGCGTTTCATCATGATTTTGTACTCCTATTTACTGAAGTAAAACACCTTCACAATGCGGGTTCCCCCGCGCCTAAAAATCGTCCTGCATATCCGACGTGTCGCCGCCGTAGAAGGCCGTTGCTTGTCCGGACCCATCCATAGCCGGCCGTCCGCTCCCGCGTTCGTTGCCGTCGTTCGAACCTCGCATAGCGACCCGCTTGCGCTTCACGTGGTAAGCGGTCAGCACCGCGTGCGCGACCATGTCGAGCGCCGGTTTAGCGTCGCCGTTTCGGTCGGTCCAAACCTTCGGCGTCAGCGTGCCGGCCAGCGCGACCGAATCGCCGTCATCGAGCGCCAACAGACCCGCCTTCGCGCCGTCCGAGAACGCAATCACGTTCACGAACAGCGCTTCGCTGTCGCTAACGGCAGCGCGTACCTTCGCCGTCACGAACGAGCGACCGCTCGCGCCCATGCGCTCTGCCGGCTTGCCGTGCAGCTTCCCGCTAACCAAACCATCAATCATTTTGCGCCTCCTGTTTTTATCAACCGCGCTCGGCACAGCTAGGTACGCGTGGTACCCCCCTTAAGGGGGGTGTACCTAAACGTACCTATCGGGTTAGGTACCCGACAGGTACGCGTACCTAAACGTACCTTCGCGTACTGCCCTTACTTGGCCGCATTCGCGATGCAGACAATCCCGGCTGCCTCGTGAATGGCATTCGCCTCAACCAAGGTTTGCATCGCGCGATAAACCGGACCGCTTTTGTATCGGCCAGCGAGGTGCTTAACCACGTTGCTTTTTTTGATCCCAACCTTATGCGAAGCGAGGAATTCCAAGACTGCCCCCTCAACAGCCCCGTAACGCTTCTCGCTTTTGGGCTTCTCGGGTGCATTGGCCGGAACCACGACGCAACTCGTCGCGAGCTTCCCCCATTTCGTCGTGCCGAGCCCTACAACGTCGAGTCGAAAGCCGATACGCTCACCCTTGGTCGGCAAGTCGCGCTGTTTTGTAATTTCGGCACAACGGCCGCCTGCACCGTCCGTTACCTCAATTTCGGTATCGACGGCCGCGCGCACACCGGACCATCCGCGCGCGCCGGCGGCGGCGTTTTTGCCGCTGTGGTGAATCAGCATGAAATGGGCTTCGCACTCCGTACGGATGCGGTCGAAGCGCTTGATGACGAGGCCCATATCTTGCCCTGCGTTCTCGTTCGCACCGGCACTCAGGCGAGCGAGGGTGTCGCCCACAATCAGGCGAACTTTCATTCCTCGTTCAGCCTCCAAGCGTTTCACGGTCGCGATGATTGCCGATGCATCGAAGTCGCTTTCGAACAGGTTCACCGGGCTTTGGATGATGGCGAAGTTAGGGACGCGCAGGCCGTAATATTTTTGGTACGCCTGAAGCCGGGCGCAAACCGATGCGGGAGATTCGACCGCCAGGAACACGACGAGGCCCTGTTCCGTTTGGCGTCCCATCCAAGGCACGCCGCGCGCAACGGCCGCAGCCACGTCGATGCAAAAGAACGTCTTGCCGCAGTTGGTATCGCCGTATAACACACTCCCGCCGTCTGCCGTGAGCACACCTTCGATCAATTCGTCGGGCGGTTCGTAATCGACCGGCAATTCATCCGCAAAGGCAACGTTGAGGGGCAATTCATCGCCCACCGAAATCGCCTCACGCTCGGATTGCTTCGGGACGTGCCTGCCGTTTGCAACAGCAACGCGTACAGCATCCGCGCCGCCTTTGGCCGCCACATCGTTCAAATCACGCCCCGTCATGACCGACCTCCACAAGCGTAACCTCTCGATCAGCGAGCGCCCACCGCTCCGCACACGCATGCCCGGCTGTTACTCCGGCCGGGTCATTGTCCGCGCCGATAACGAGGCTTTCGACGCCGGACAGGTGCGGGAACGCCGTGAGATTGCCGGCGTCGATGAGCGCCCAAACCGGCGCATAACCCCATGCGAGCGAAAGCGCCGATTCAATGCCTTCCGCGACGCCGAGCCCGCTCGTTACGGCCTCGTCGGGCCACAAGCGAATGACGCCGCCCGCCTTGCGATGCCCGCCGAGCAGCAGACGCGGCGGGTCAACGTCAGCCTTGCGGCCATCGGTCCGAATCCAAGTTTTGTGCAAGGTCATGAATTCGCGCGTTACCGCGTGCGTCACGAGTCCGACAAGCGCCGGGCCGACATAGCCGGTCGGATGCTTCAGCGAGGGATGCCAGCGCAAATCGCCATCGGCGGGCGGGATGCGGCAGTGCCGAGCGTCGAGATAGGCCAGCGCGTCGCCGGAAATGGCGCGACACGCGTTCCAAAGGTCGAACCCGTAGTTAGACAGGACGCAATGCTTCGCGAACGGCGTAACGGCCGGAATGCGCGCCATGCTATGCGCAGAGCCGCACACGCGGCGTTCGGGGCGGTACGTTTCCGTGTACTCGCAGCGGAAACAGTGCGCGACGCCCGCACCGCTCGCTGCGATGGTCAACCCGAGCGTCTTATCGCGTTCGCCGCGTCCGCAAACGGGGCAACTCACGCGGTAGTTGCCGGTCGCGTAGTGGCTCCATGCAATCGCGCTCATGCGACCTCCCGCGCTTTGAGCCAGCGAGCGACCTTGCGGCGGTCGGTGGTCGTGAGGCGATACACGCCTCGCCGCACTTCGCGGCCGTCGCGGTCGATGTACTGGACGCGCTCGCACGGCAGCACGAGGCCCTTCGCGCGCAGGCTTGCGATGAGAGCGGGGGAGTTCGAGCAGCCGGCGAAATGGTCGAGTTCTTCACGCGACATCGGGCGGCGTTGCAGCACGGTCAGCGCGCGCAGGTGACGGTGATTTTTCGTTCCGGTAAACTTGCGGCGTTGGTTCGCGCTCGACTGATTGTTATTGGTCGGGCGATTTTTTTTGCTCATCTTAGATGCCCTCCGCCAGCTTTTCGAGGGCATCGGCGGGCCACATGAGGCGACCGTTCGGCAGCTTGACGGGGCGGAGCGTGAAGTACGCACCCGTTTGGCAATAGCGCTTGCGGATGGACTGCGGGCGAAGCGAGAGGAGTTCCGCCAACTCCTCGGTAGTCATCGGGCGGCGGGCTTGAGTCGCAGAAAATTGCTGCATCGTCATCTGTATCACCTTGCCGTTCGGCTTGAGTTAAGGCGATACAGATTTTTTTGCAGGTTTCCGAGTTGACCGATAGATGCGCCCGCAACCGCCCGCTATTGCCCGTTTCCGCCCGTTGCCGCCCGCTTACGGGGCTTGAGCCGGTGACGCAACCTTTCCGAGTTCAGGTAGTCGAGTTCATCATCAAGGGTCGTGTAGAACAGCTTCCCGCCCTTTACTTCGCCGGTGAACGGCGTCTCGGCAGCCAACGCAGCCTCTTTGAGCACCAGAAACACGGCCTGAGTATCTTCGCTTCCGACGCTCGCTACCGCCCGGTCGATCAACCGGTCCAGCACGTTGCGGCGCGCTTTGATGGAGTGCTTTGTCACGGACCGATTTTCGACGGCGGCGGGTGCTGCATCCTCCACTTTGACGCGGGAGTCGGGCGGCGGCGTAGCGCTCGTCACTTTGGGGCACTCAGCCATGACGCGCGCGGCGAACTCTTGCAGGCCGGCCGCGCTCATGCCGATCGATGGCAAAGCGACTGTTAGCGCTTCCTCTGGCGGTTCGATGAACACATATTCGCCCGGCCGTCCGTAATCGTCTTCGGGGCGTTCCGCTATCGAAATAGCGGCTTCGCCCGTTTTCAGCAGCTCGTCCACCTGAGCCGGATAGAGGGCCACGGTTTGATACGGCGCGGCACACACATACACGAACGGATTACTCGGCGTCCCGTTCTCGGTATCCCATTTGTACCGGGCGAACTTGGTACTGCGCGGCGGCGCGCATCGCAGGCAGGTCGGCGGCTGGGTCTTGCCTTGCGGAACGCGATACCCGTCTAGTACGTCGCTCAGGATGCGGCGCGGCGTCCATGCTTCGCCCGTCAGAGCCGAAAGCAACGACGCGGCATCGTCGAGCGTATTCCAGCGCAATACCTTATCGAGCGTACGCGTGTCGCTTGTAAAATCGAACGTAGCCATGCTGCGCGCCTCCCTGAAGGCCGTTCGTGGTTAGGCGGGTCCGGTGCGTCAACATCGTTCCCGCCGTCAAGCCTGATTCTAATGGCTCTTACTTCAGGGCATGCAAGCCCGGTTGCGCGGCGCTCGCGTCGAATTCGACGGCGGCCTGTTCTAACAACCACGCTTCGATTTTGTCGTGCCACTTGCGGAGCAGGTCGAGCGGGCGGCGACGGTAGTGCTTTTCCGCGATGGCGGACGGCTTGTGACCTTGAATTTGGGCGATGACACCGACCGGAACCTCGACCCACTCGGCCAGCGTCCCGAATGAACGCCGAAGGCCGTGCAGGCTCAGATGAGGAAGGCCGGCTACCGCGAGTGCTTGGTTATGCGCGATGCGCGGCTCGGCGATTTTTCCGTCCGCCGATTTTTTGCTCGCGAAAACCCACGGGGAGGGCGACCATGATTCGCCTTTGGCGGTCAGGTCACGCATTTGACGGACGTTCGGCGGCGTGTCGTTCAAGCGTTTGAGTTCCCGTAGGATGCTCGCGAGGTACGGCGTGAGAGGGATGACGCGCGAACCTTCGACCTTGTCGGCGATGGACAGGCTGCGCCACTGGAAATCCACGTCGACCCATTTGAGCGCGGCCATTTCCTCTCGGCGTGAACCCGTAATGAGCAGCGCTTGCAGATATGTCGCGATGACCGGGTTGCCTAGCGTGCGGACGGCGTCGAACCAAGCTGATAGCTGCTCCCGTTGCAGGCAGTCATCTTTCGCCTTGGTGCGCGGCACGGCGGCGCGCACGGCGCGAGCGGCGTATGCGTTCGATGCAATCAGCCCGGAATATTCCGGCTTGTCGCCGCACCAACGGATGAAGGCACGCAGCTTGCGGTAGCTTTGCTCCGCGTTCGTCGGGCGCGTCTGCGCCTCGGTTTCGAGCCATGACGCGATGGCCTCAGCGGTCAGGTGCGACAGCTTCAACTCCATGAGCGCGGCGAGCGGCCCGGCAACCGTCACGCCTTTTCCGCGCTTTCGCGGCTCGCCGCCAGCGTGGGCCAGATTCTCATGGTCGAATAGATGGCGGTCGCTCCATCGCGACCGGTTTGCGTCAAGATAAGCCGCCCACGCTTCGCGCATGGTTACATCTTGTCGCTTGGCTTCGGCTTTTCGCGCTTCGTAGGCGGCGGCCTGTTCTGCCGCCTGTTCACGCGGATCTACGCCACTGTCGAGAAGCGTCTTCAGGCGGCGTGCTTCAATGCGTGCTTTCTCGATGCTCCACGCGGATGGGTCTCCAATCGAGATGCGCACAAGCGAGCCGCGCAACTTCGCTTGGAGCACGTACCGTTTTGTGCCGCCTGCGTTTGCGCGGAGGCCAAGACCGGGCGCGCCGCTGTCCCACAGGAAGGCTTCGGATTTGCCATCGGGGCAGGTGTGTGCCGCTATCTTGCCCGCCGTGAAATTGACCTTTGCCATTGTCGCCTCCCTCACTTAGGGCAGATTCCGGAACCCATCCGGAACCCGATTCTGGCAATTTTGGTCAACTCGTGTCAACGGGCAGGCGAGGTGATTTTTTGATGAAATCCTTATCCGGATTAGGTTTGAGGGATTTTTGGCAACGTTCGTCAACGTCAATAAATGTCCACTTTTTCGGCCTTCTAAGCCGTAGGTCACACGTTCGAATCGTGTAGGGCGGGCCAGTCAAACCAAGTACTTGCATCCCGTATCTCGCCGCATCACCCATCAAGATATTGTCCGTGTAACCATGGTGTAACCGGATTTGGTTAATCAATGGGGATTCGCAACGATACCCGCTTGACGAGGCAGTTTCTCACCGGTGCCAAAGTTCAAGTCCGCCGAGGATGATGGCACTCCACCAAAGTTGCATGGAAAGGGCCGCCACTTGGTCCTTGGCGTTAGTGACCGTCGCTGCAACTTTGTCGAGCATTGCCGCATCCGTCAGCGGCGTTGACTCTGCCGTCTCTCCTGTCGCGTCACGGGATACACGTGCGCCCCCAGTGCGTTGCACATTCTGCAGAAAATGCGAATGTCCCCCCGGATTCAAAAGTGTTTTCGCGGAATAGCCCTTCCGCGACACAGCGTCGGCCACGGATACTGACGGCCATACACGTTCCGCATCCGCGGACGCCACACCGATCCCTGCATGATCGATGCCGCGGACATACCGCGTCCTGGCCGGTCGTCCTCACGGCGCATCCGGCATGACCGCCATGCCGCAGGCATCGCCGCGCACTCGAACCACAAACCCCCACCCATGACCCAACCCCTCCACCACGAATCATTGCCGACCTGCTATCGCGCATGGACCTGGCATGGCTGCGAGCATCCCGAACAACTGCGTCTCGAACAGATCGCGATGCCGGCGCTCAAGCCCGGCCAGGTGCTGGTACGCAACCACGCGATCGGCCTGAACCCGGTCGACTGGAAAGTGCTCGGCGGCGCGCTGGTGAACTGGTCCGACGGGCATGTGCCGGGCGTCGACGGCGCCGGCACGGTCGTCGCCGTCGCGGACGAGCATGCACGCCATCTGCTCGGCCGCCGCGTTGCGTACCACCAGGGCCTCGACGGACACGGCAGTTTCGCGGAATACACGCCGATCGCCGCGTCCGTGCTGCTGACGGTGCCCGACGCGCTCGATTTCGAAACGGCCGCGAGCATGCCGTGTCCCGCGCTGACCGCGTGGCAGGCGCTTGAGAAAGTGCCGTGCCGCACCGCCCGCGAAATTCTCGTCAGCGGAGCAGGGGGCGCGGTGGGCAACTATCTGGTGCAGATCGCCGCCGACCGCGGGTTCGAGGTCACGGTATCGTGCAACGAGCGTCATTGGGCGCGTCTGCGTGCGCGAGGGGCGACCCGTTTCGTCGCCGGCCCGATCGGCGAGACCATCGACGCCGGGCACGAACTGGCCCGGCGTTTCTACGCAGTGTTCGACAGCGTCGATGCGCAAAGCGCGGCCCGCTGGGCCCCGGCGGTGTCCGCCAACGGGCATGTCGTGTGCATCCAGGGCCGGTTCGACGCACAGCCGCTGCCGCCGTTCACGACGAGCGTATCGCTTCATGAAGTCGCGCTGAATGCACTGCATACGTACGGCGATGCGGCGGCATGGCTCGAGACGACCACCGCGGGCAGCATGCTGCTGGCCGGTATCGCGAACGGCACCCTTCAACCCGAAGCGCGCGTCACGGGTGATTTCGAGCATCTGCCCGAGCAACTGGAGGGGCTGCGGCATCGCCGGTTCTCCGGCAAACCGGTGGTGCGCGTCGGGTAAAGAGCGTACGACGGAAGGAAGCATGCCGGTTGCCCGTCCGTCGGCGAGACCGGCATCACCGCGTCGCGCTGCGCCGAAGTGGTTCAAGCACGTTGATACCCCGGCCACCCGAATCCCCCGATCCGACGAAAAACCGGAATTCGTCTGATAATACGAGCGGCGATCCCCGCGAACGAGCAATCGTCCGAATCCCGCCGAACCGTTGCACACGCAACCAGACGGCAACATTGCCGCGATCGCGTCGTTCTCCGACGCAATCCGGAAACGAAACGGCGTCAGGCCCACCTGGTCGTTCGGAATGTGCCCAGCGCCGTTCAAATCCCCACACGACGCCCGCGCGACGCGGCGCCGACACAGGAGGTGAACGATGATCACGCTGACCGTCAACGGTAGCGAACAGCATTTCGACGGCAATCCCGACATGCCGTTGCTCTGGTATCTGCGCGACGTCCTCGGCCATACGGGCACCAAGTTCGGTTGCGGGATGGCGCAGTGCGGCGCGTGCACCGTGCATCTCGACGGCACGGCGATTCGCGCGTGCATCACGCCGGTCGCGGTCGCTGCCGGCAAGCGCGTGACGACGATCGAAGGGTTGTCGACCGACCTGACCCACCCGCTGCAGCAGTCCTGGCAGGAACTGAACGTCGCGCAATGCGGCTACTGCCAGTCCGGCCAGATCATGCAGGCCGCGTCGCTGCTGAAGACGAACCCCCATCCGAGCGATGCCGACATCGACGACGCGATGTCCGGCAACATCTGCCGCTGCGGCACCTATACGCGCATTCGCGCGGCGATCCGGCTGGCGGTGCGCCGCGAAGGTGCCGCATGAACGCGCCCGAACTCTCCGTCCACAACGAAAGCCGCCGCGCTTTGCTGCTCGGCTTCGCCTCCGGCGGGCTGCTGCTCGCGTTCGGCATGCCGTCGCTCGCGCGTGCGGCCGTGACGGTGCAGCCGCCGGTCAGCCCGAATCCTCAGTACGGCGGCGCGGGCATGCCGCACGGATTGCGCGACGATCCGAACCTGTTCGTCGCGATCGCGCCGGACGGCACGGTCACGGTGACCTGCATCCGCTCCGAGATGGGGCAGGGTGTGCGCACGAGCGTCGCGCTCGTGGTCGCCGACGAACTGGGCGCGGACTGGGCGCGCGTGAAGGTCGCGCAGGCGGTCGGCGACGAGCCGCGCTACGGCAACCAGAACACCGACGGCTCGCGCAGCCTGCGGCAGAGCTTCGCGGCGCTACGCCGCGCGGGCTCGGCCGCGCGTACGATGCTCGAGCAGGCCGCGGCGGCGACGTGGGGCGTCGACGTGCGTCAGGTGAAGGCGACGGTGCACGAGGTCGTCGATACGAAATCCGGGCGCAAGCTCGGCTTCGGCGAACTGGCCGCGAAGGCGGCTGCGCTGCCGGTGCCCGATACGAAAAGCGTGCCGTTGAAGGCGCCGGCCGAGTTCCGCTATATCGGCAAGGGCGAAACGGCGTTGATCGACGGCCGCGACATCGTCGGCGGCCGCGCGCGCTACGGGATCGACACGCGGCTCGACGGGATGCTCTATGCGGTCGTCGCACGTCCGCCGGCTTATGGCGATACGGTCGCATCGTTCGACGCGTCGGCAGCGGAGAAGCTGCCGGGTGTCGTCAAGGTCGTGCAGCTCGCTTCGACGCCGCTGCCGTCCGGGTTCCAGCCGCTCGGCGGCGTAGCGGTGATCGCGCGCGACACGTGGACGGCGATCCAGGCACGCGCGCAACTGAAGATCGACTGGAAGCACGGACCGCACGCAGGCTACGACTCGGCCGCCTACCGCAAGACGCTCGAAGCGGCGGCCGCGCAGCCGGGCGACGTGATCCGCAACGACGGCGATACGGCCGCGGCGCTCGCGAGCGCCGCGAAGCGGGTGCGCGCGACGTACTACATTCCGCATCTCGCGCACGCGACGATGGAGCCGCCGGCGGCGGTCGCGCGCGTGGCCGACGGCCGCTGCGAAGTGTGGGCCTGCACGCAGGCGCCGCAGACCACGCGCGACGAGATCGCGAAGGCGCTCGCGCTGTCGGCCGAGCGGGTGACGGTCAACGTGACGCTGCTCGGCGGCGGCTTCGGCCGCAAGTCGAAGCCCGACTACGTGGTGGAGACCGCGCTGCTGTCGAAGGCGGTCGGCGCGCCCGTCAAGCTGACCTTCACGCGCGAGGACGACATCGCGCACGACTATTTCCACGCGGTGTCGCTGGAAGCATTCGAAGGCGGCCTCGACGCGGCGGGGAAGGTGGTTGCATGGCAGCATCGCACGGTCGCGCCGTCGATCCAGTCGACCTTCAGGGCCGGCGTCGTGCACGAGCAGCCGGGCGAGCTCGCGCAAGGCATCGCGGATCTTCCATTCGCAGTCCGGAACGTGCGGATCGAGAACCCGGCCGCGGAAGCGCACACGCGGATCGGCTGGTTTCGTTCGGTGTACAACATTCCGCACGCATTCGGGATTCAGAGCTTCGTGGCGGAGCTCGCACACGCGGCGGGCCGCGACCCGAAGGACTTCCTGCTCGACCTGATCGGGCCGGCGCGACGTTTCGAGCCGCACATCGCGGTGAAGAACGTGAACTACGGCGAGGATCCGGCGTTGTATCCGGTCGATACCGGACGGCTGCGGCGCGTGATCGAGACGGTCGCGCGCGAAGCCGGCTGGGGGCGCAAGCTGCCGAAAGGGCAGGGGCTCGGCATCGCCGCGCATCGCAGCTTCGTGTCGTACACGGCGGCCGTGTGCGAAGTGCAGGTCGGCGCGGATGGCGCGATTACGGTGCCGCGTGTCGACATCGCGATCGACTGCGGGCCGCAAGTGAACCCGGAGCGCGTGCGCTCGCAGCTCGAAGGCGCGGTGGTGATGGGGCTCGGCATCGCGCTGCACGGCGAGATCACGTTCAAGGACGGGCGCCCGGAGCAGAGCAATTTCAACGGCTTCCAGGTGCTCCGGATGAACGAGGCGCCGCGTGAAATCCGCGTGCACCTGGTCGCGCCGGACGACTACGCGACGCCGCTCGGCGGCGTGGGCGAGCCCGGCCTGCCGCCGGTCGCGCCAGCGCTGACCAACGCGATCTTCGCGGCGACGGGCACGCGCATCCGCAGCCTGCCCGTCGCGGACCAGCTCGCGAAGCCGAAAGCGGGGTGATGCGGGGCTGCGCGCCGGGCCGTCTGCAAGGCCCGGTGCGTATATCTGCTCGCGCGCCCGGGCCGTTGCGCGCGGCCTGTTCATGCCCTCCATTTGCATATCAATTCGACGGATTCCACCGGGCCGTTCGGCTGCCACGACAATCGCTTTCCAGCATCAACTGCGGGAATTCAATCTCGACATTTACGCCCTGAATTCCGCCTGAAAATAGAATCAATAGCCCTCTGACATCGGGTTTGCCCGATGGTGCGGTATCGTACAAAGAGGGGCCGGAAAGTGTCGGATCATTGGCCCGTCGAATTCATTTTTTGTAAGAAATTCATTGAGAAAAACCTGACGCGGTTCAACCATTTCCTTGAGGGTTGATTGGGCGGCCGGTAATCGGTGCGTATCTGCTTTTTGTCGATTATCAGGCGGGTATTCATTCTCGTTTTCATTCTTTTGTTCCATGACGTGCACGGTGCCGTGAGGTCTGTGCGCGGGGTGTCTGCTCGTCTGCAGATTGAAGTCGTCGAACCGGATGCTGGGCGGCGCGAGGATTAATTGCATATCGACAAACAGCCGGTTTGTCGAATGCTGATCGATCGTGAGGGTGTTGCGATAAATTCATCGGAATATTCGATCCGATGGGACGTCGCACGCCATCTCACTGGCTGGAATGATCGATGAAATACAAGCGGGAGATGGACTCGTTTCGTTTGCAAATTTAACTTATTTAACGTATTGATCTGCGTCGCGATCGCGGCGTGGTTCGATGCCTCGCTAGATGGGTTATCTAGCATTCTCAATCTGGAGAAACGCAATGCAAGAACTGAATCAGCAGGAAATCGCACAAGTTTCCGGCGGCTACTACGGCGGCGGCTCGATTTTCGACACGCTGGGCAACGTGGTCGAGCTGTACGGCCAGACGCTCTACAACGTCGGCGAAGCGCTGACGACGGCTGTCGTGGGCACGGGCAACGCACTGCTCGGCCTGCTGGGCGGTCACCACGCGTAAGCCGGACGCGATTTCCGTGCGATGGCGCGCGCTGCGCCGCCATCGCGTGAATCGCGGGGCCGCTGCGGCACCGGAGCGGGGTGCCGCGGCGATCTTCCCGGGCGGAAGGTATCCCGTCAAACCCAACTGACTGTCTGTCATCCCGTATCTTGACGAACCCGACTTCTCTCTTCCGGCACGAAGCGCAACAGGCGCAGCGCGCCGGCGCGCTGGGCGAGATCGTGCTGGTGCGCCCCGTGTCGCTGACGCTGCTGGCGGCCGCCGCGGTCGCGATGGCCGCGTGCGTGCTGCTGTTCTTCGCGTTCGGCACCTACACGCGTCGCACGACGGTCAGCGGCGTCGTGATGCCGGATGCGGGGCTGGTGAAGGTCTATGCGCTACAGCCGGGGATCGTCGTCGAGCGCGACGTGAAGGAAGGGCAGCACGTCGCACGCGGGCAGACGCTCTATACGGTGTCCACCGACCTGCAGAGCGCGGCGCAAGGCGCGACGCAGGCCGCGCTGATTGCGCAGGCGCGGCAACGCAAGGCGTCGCTGCTCACGGAAATGGACAAGACGCGCAGCCTGCAGCAGGACGAACGCGCCACGGTGCGCGCGAAGATCGCGAGCCTGGGCGGCGAGCTTGCGCAGATCGACGATCAGCTCGCGGCGCAGCGGTTGCGCACGTCGATCGCGGCCGACGGCGCGAAACGTTATCGCAGCCTGCTGGCCCAGGACTACATCTCGAAGGATCAGGCGCAGCAGCGCGAAGCCGACCTGCTCGACCAGCAGTCGAAGCTGAACGGGCTGCTGCGCGAGCGTGCGTCGACGGCGCAGTCACTGACGGAAGCGAACAACCAGCTGGCCGGCCTCGACCTCAAGCAGCAGAACCAGCTCGCGCAGATCGACCGCAACGTGATCGACGTCGACCAGAACCTGATCGAAAGCGAGGCGAAGCGCCGGATCGTCGTCACCGCGCCGGAAGCGGGCGTAGTGACGGCGGCGATCGCCGACGTCGGCCAGTCGGTCGATACGTCCCGGCCGCTCGCGAGCGTGGTGCCGGGCGGCGCGCGCTGGCAGGCGCACCTGTTCGTGCCGAGCACGGCGATCGGCTTCGTGCGGGTCGGCGAGCCGGTGCTGGTCCGCTACCAGGCGTTCCCGTACCAGAAATTCGGCCAGTATCGCGCCGAGGTCGTGTCGATCGCGCGCACGGCGCTGTCGGCGGCCGAACTCGCGAACGACGGCGGCCCGGCGGCGACGCCGGGCGAGGGGCGCGACGCGACCTTCTATCGCGTGATCGTCGCGCTCGATGCGCAGCACGTCACCGCGTATGGCGCGCAGCAACCGTTGCAGGCGGGCATGACGCTGCAGGCAGACATCCTGCAGGAGCGCAGGCGCCTGTACGAATGGGTGCTCGAGCCGCTTTACAGCCTGACCGGCAAACTCTGACGAGGTCGCGCATGGCATTACTCGATCGACTCTCGTTCGGCCTCGGCCGCCAGCTGCCGATGATCCTGCAGACCGAGGCCGCGGAATGCGGGCTCGCGTGTCTCGCGATGGTGGCCGGCTATCACGGCCATCACGTGGATCTCGCGACGCTGCGCGGGCAATTCCCCGTCTCGCTGAAGGGCGCGGGGCTCGGGCGCGTGATCGAGGTCGCGCAGCGCCTCGCGCTCGGCACGCGCGCGGTGAAGCTCGACCTGACGCAGCTCGGCCAGCTTCGCCTGCCGTGCCTGCTGCACTGGAATTTCAACCACTTCGTCGTACTGAAGGAAGTGAACGGCAAGACCGCGACGATCCACGATCCGTCGCACGGCATTCGCAAGGTGCCGCTCGCCGAAGTGTCGCGTGCGTTCACCGGCGTCGCGGTCGAGCTGTGGCCGGCTGCCGGGTTCGCGCCGCGCGCGGCACGGCCGGCGGTGAAACTGCGCGAGCTGCTCGGCCCGGTGTCGGGGCTGTCGCGCTCGCTCGCGCAGATCCTCGCGCTCGCGATCGCGCTCGAAGTCTTCATGCTGGTGCAGCCGTTCTTCCTGCAGTGGGTGATCGACGAGGTGATCGTCAGCGCCGATCGCGACCTGCTGACGGTGCTGGCGCTCGGTTTCGGCCTGTTGCTGCTGATGCAGCAGGCGACCGGCACGATTCGCGCGTGGGCGCTGATGTACGTCGGCGTCACGCTGAACATCCAGTGGCGCGCGAACGTGTTCACGCACCTGCTGAGCCTGCCGGTGCGCTACTACGAGCGGCGCCATCTCGGCGACGTCGTGTCGCGCTTCGGTTCGATCGACACGATCCAGCAGACGCTGACCACGTCGTTTCTCGGCGCGGTGATCGACGGGCTGATGACGATCGTGACGCTCGCGATGATGTTCGTGTACAGCCGCGTGCTCGGCCTGGTCGCGCTGGCGACGATGGCGCTGTACGCGCTCGTCCGGTGGCTGTGGTACGGCCCGCTGCGGCGCGCGACCGAGGACCAGATCGTGCACGCGGCCAAGCAGCAGAGCCATTTCCTCGAAACGGTGCGCGGCGTGAAGACGATCAAGCTGTTCAACCGCCAGACGGAGCGCCGCGCGAGCTGGATCACGCTGCTGGTCGAGCAGGTCAATGCGAGCCTGCACGTGCAGAAGCTGCAGATCTTCTACCAGCAGCTCAACGGCCTGCTGTTCGGCATCGAGAACGTGCTGATCATCTGGCTCGGCGCGCGCATGGTGATGGACGGCCAGTTCACGGTCGGCGTGCTGATGGCGTTCAACGCGTACAAGAACCAGTTCGACAGCCGGGTCGGCAGCCTGATCGACAAGTACTTCGAAGTCAGGATGCTGCAGCTCCAGGGCGAGCGGCTGGCCGACATCGTGTTCGCGCAAAGCGAGCCGGACGCGAGCCTGCGCAACGTGCCGGGCGAGGCCGACGCGCTCGACGCGAGCATCGAGATCGACGCTTTGTCGTTCCGCTACGCGGAAGGCGAGCCGCTCGTGCTGGACGGCGTGAGCGCGACGATCGCGGCGGGCGAGTCGGTCGCGATCGTCGGGCCGTCGGGTTGCGGCAAGACGACGCTGATCGGCGTGCTGCTCGGCATCCACGAACCGACGGGCGGCACGGTGCGGATCGGCGGGCTCGACGTCGGCCGGCTCGGCATCGAGCGGCTGCGCGCGCTGGTCGGCACGGTGCTGCAGGACGACGTGCTGTTCGCGGGCTCGATCGCGGACAACATCAGTTTCTTCGACCCGGACGCGGACCCGCGCTGGGTCGCCGAATGCGCGCGTATCGCGGCCGTGCACGACGACATCGCCGCGATGCCGATGGGCTACAACACGCTGGTCGGCGACATGGGCACGGTGCTGTCCGGCGGGCAGAAGCAGCGCGTGCTGCTCGCGCGTGCGCTGTACAAGCGGCCGGGCATTCTGGTGCTCGACGAAGCGACGAGCCATCTCGACATCCAGCGCGAGATGCAGGTCAACGCGGCCGTCACGCAGCTCGCGATGACGCGGCTGATCGTCGCGCACCGGCCGGAGACGATCGCGTCCGCGCAGCGCGTCATCATGCTGCAGGGCGGCAAGGTCGTGCTCGACCAGTCGACCGCCGCGATGCGCGCGGCGATGGCGGCAAGGACGTCCGCCGCTGGACCCGTCGCGCCGCAGCCGGCGACGCATGATGCCGGTGCGGCGGAACCGGTCGCGGGGCGCTGAGCGATGAAGCATCCCCTCGCTACCTTGCTGGCTGTCGTCGCGCTCGCGGTGTCCGCGCTGCCGGCACGCGCGCAGCTGCTCGACGTGTACGGCACGCGCAATGACGTCGCGGCCACGCCGGCCGGGTCGATGGCGTCCGCCACCGCGTGCGGCGCACAGCCTGTCGACGCGCGGCCGCTCGCGCTGGAGGACGCGATCCTGCTGGCGATCTGCTCGCATCCGCAACTGAGCCGGACATGGTCGGATGCGCGCGCGGCGGCGGCCGAGGTCGGCGTGTCGAAGGCCGCGTACTGGCCGACGCTCAATGCGACGGCGGGTGTCGAACGCGACAACCTGACGACGAACTACAGCGGCGGCTATTCGCAGGACCAGCGCAGCACCAGCCGCTACGGCATGCTCAACCTGAGCTGGGTGCTGTTCGATTTCGGCAAGCGCGGCGCGACGCTCGACCGTGCGCGCGCGCTGCTGCGCGCGGCCAACGCGGCGCACGACGATGCGCTGCAGAGCGTTTTCTACGATGCGGCGCAGGCGTTCTACGCGCTGCGCGACGCGCAGGCGGCACTCGCCGCGGCGCAGGCGGTCGAGCACGCGGCGCAGGAGAGCCTCGCCGAGGCGAGCGCGCGGCACGACGGCGGCGCCGGCACGCTCGGCGACGCATTGCAGGCGCAGACCACCTACCGCAAGGCGCTGCTCGATCGCGTGAGCGCGGAGGGCGACCTGCAGAGCGCGATCGGCACGCTCGCGACGACGCTGGGCGCCGACGCCGATACGCCGCTGCGCATCGCCGACGCGGAACCGTCGCCCGATCGCGACGACTTCACGCGCGGTGTCGCCGACCTGATCGCCGAAGCCAAGCGCCATCACCCGAAGCTGATCGCCGCGCGCGAAAAGCTCGAAGCGGCGCGCGACGAGGTGCGTGCGGTGCGCGCGCAGTCGTTGCCGACGATTTCGCTGACGGGCAGCCTCGCGCGCAACAACCCGTCCTACCAGCAGCAGGCGTCGTTTCTCCAGTTGCAGAGCAGTCACAGCAACTCGATCGGCATCCAGGTCTCGATTCCGCTGTTCGAAGGGTTCGCGTCGGGCTACCGGGTCGCGCAAGCGAAGGCGCAGGCGGACGCACAGGAAGCCGACGTGCGCAATACCGAACTTAAGGTGTCGCTCGACGTGTGGAAGAGCTACCAGAGCCTGCAGACCGATACGACGAACCTCGACAACTCGCGGCATCTGCTCGATACCGCGCTGCATTCGCTCGACATCGCACGTGGCCGCTACAAAGCCGGCGTCGGCACGTTCACGGAATTGCTGAACGCGCAGTCGGCGCTCGCGGATGCGCGCCGGCAGCGTGTGCTCGCGGTGTCGAAGTGGCGGATCGCGAGACTGAAACTGGCGGAGAGCCTCGGGAGGTTGGGATTATGGAACGACGCGGGCTGAACGGCGCCGGGCCGGACGCGAGCGGCGCGCAAGCGCGCGGCTGCGCGTTCCTGTTCCCGGGACAGGGCGCGTTTTATGCGGGCGCGCTGCGGCAGCTGGGCCGCGAACACTCGAGCGTGCGGCTGACGCTCGACCTGCTCGACGCGGTCGCGAGCGAGCGCCTCGGCCGCCCGCTGACGGGCGCGCTGTGGCGTGACGATGCCGGGCTCGACGTCTGGCTGCACGAAGCGCCCGATCTGCTGCAGCTCGGGATTTACGGCGCGTCGGTCGGGATGTTCGGCGTGCTGCGCG
Source organism: Burkholderia sp. BCC1993 (assembly GCF_905339865.1). Taxonomy (NCBI): domain Bacteria; kingdom Pseudomonadati; phylum Pseudomonadota; class Betaproteobacteria; order Burkholderiales; family Burkholderiaceae; genus Burkholderia; species Burkholderia sp. BCC1993. The sequence continues at coordinate 161,334 of NZ_CAJPGZ010000005.1, forward strand.
AGCGCGGCGTGACGCCCGACGTGCTGATCGGACACAGCTTCGGCGAGATCGCGGCGCTGGTGTGCGGCGGCATGTATTCGATCGAGCAGGGCGCGCGGATCGTCTGCGACCGGATTGCGTCGTTGCAGGCGGCGGCGCCGGCCGACGGGATGATGGCCGCGATCGCCGCGGGTGCCGACGCGACGCGCGAGCTGATCGACGCGAGCGCCGTCACGCACGCGGTGCGCAACGTGTGCGTCGCGGTCGAGAACCATCCGTCGCAGACCGTCGTGTCCGGCCCGCGCGACGCGCTGGAGCGCTTCGTCGCGGCATGCGCGGCACGCGGCGTGACAGCACAGACGCTCAGGTCTCCGTATGGATTTCATCACCCGGATCTGGCCGGCGCGCGCGAACAGTTCGCCGCGCGGCTCGCCGCGTATCGGCACGGCCCGCTCGCGATTCCGGTGTATTCGCCGATCCTCGGCCGCCGCTACAGCGGCGCCGACGATCCGGGCGCGCGGCTCGCGTCGCATTTCGTGCTGCCGGTGCGGTTCGCCGATGCGATTCGCGCCGCGTGCGCGGACGGCATCGGGCGCTACGTCGAATGCGGCGCGCTCAACGCGCTGGCGCGCATCGTCGTGCGCATCGCGGGGCCCGGCACGGTCAGGACGTTCGGCGGCCCGTCGAACGCGACCGAGGAATCGAGCGTTGTCACGACCATCACCCGTTATTTCCAGGAGGACAGCATCATGAAGGACGATATTCGCATCGGCAACGCCGGCTCCGGGTTCGACGCGTTCTGGCATGCGCGCGGACCGCACATCGTCGACTGGCTCAAGGGCGAGCTGCGTCACGCGTTCGATGCGGCGAGCGCGGCGCCGGCCGGCGCCGCGCCGGTCGCGGCACCGACGCTCGCCGCATTGGCACCGCAGGCCGAGCCGCTCGTCGCATCCGCGCCGCGCCTGGCAGCCGTGGCCGCGCCGACCCTGACGGCGGTGCCGGCGCCGTCGGCGCCTCACGAGCCGCTCGCCGCGGCGAAGCCCGCCCACGTGCCGCGCGAGCGGCTGTTCACGGAGCTCGTCGATATCTACGCGCAAGCGATGGAGTATCCGGCCGAGGTGTTCTCTGAAACGATCGAGCTCGAAGCCGAGCTCGGCATCGATTCGGTCAAGCAGACCGAGATCATCCAGCGCATCACCGCGCGCTACGCGCTGCCGCCGCTGCCGGCCAATTTCCGCAGCGGCGATTTCAAGGCGATGGGGCAGATCGTCGATTTCGTCTACGAGAACCAGGGGAAGGCGGTCGCCTGACGGCCGTGGGCTGAAACGTTGGTCGGCAGGGGGGGCCCTGCCCGTAATGACAAGTTCTCGATAGGCAGGCGATCCATGTCGAATACCAGCATGCGCGGCAAGCTCGTTCTCGTGACGGGCGGTGCGAAAAACGTGGGCAAGGCGATCTGCAGGCGTTTCGCCGAGCAGGGCGCGCACGTGATCCTGAATTTCTTCCACTCGCTCGACGCGTCGAAGCAGACGGCCGACGAACTGCGCGCGCTCGGCGCGACGGTCGACGTGATCCGTGCGTCGGTCGCGCAGCAGGCGCAGGTCGACCGGATGTTCGACGAGATCGAACGGCGCTACGGCCGGCTCGACGTGCTCGTCAACAATGCGGCGTCCGGTGCGCTGCTCGGGGTCGACGAGATCGGCGCCGAGCATTTCGATCGCGCGCTCGACACCAACCTGAAGGGCGCGTTCTGGTGCGCGCGCCGTGCCGCGGCGCTGATGGCGCGCTCGGGCGGCGGCGCGATCGTCAACGTGTCGTCGGTGGGCGCGACGCTCGTGCCGGCGAACTACCTGGTCGTCGGCACCGCGAAGGCGGCGCTCGAATCGCTGACGCGCTATCTCGCGGTCGAGTACGCGGGACGCGACATTCGCGTGAACGGCGCGTCGTCGACGCTGATCGACGGCGACGTCGCCGCGCAGTTTCCGGACCCGGAGAACACGAAGCGCTCGAGCATCGCGGCGACGCCGCTGAAGCGGCTCGCACGCGCGGAGGACCTCGCCGATCTCGTCGTGTTTCTCGCGTCGGATGCGGCGCGCTGGATCACCGGGCAGGTGGTCGTCGCGGACGGCGGGCTGTCGCTGTGCAGTGAAGGGTTGTCGCCGCGCGCGGAATGGGCGGGCGCGGCGCGTGCCGAGGGCGAGGGCGAGGCGGTGCCGGCCGCGGTGCCGCCCGTCTCCGTGAACGCACCGCGGGCCGCCGGTCCCGCCGCGCCGCCCGACGACGCGCCGGACAGCGACGACATCGCCGTGGTCGGCATGGGTCTCGCGTTGCCCGGCGCGAGCGACCCGGACGCGTTCTGGCGCGCGCTGCTCGACGGCCCCGAACTGTTCGGCAACGTGCCGCCGGATCGCTGGGATTACCGCTCGTTCTATTCGCCCGACACGTCGGCCGAGGACAAGAGCTATCAGTCGCGCTCGGTCTTCATCGAGCAGTTCGAGCCGTGCCCGACGGTGCGCGCCGAACTCGACGCGGGCACCGCGCCGCACGAGCTGACGACGCTGTGGCTGCGTCACGCGCTGTGCCAGTCGCTCGACGGCGTGACGCTGCGCGACGCCGATCGCGTGGCGTTCCTCGTCGGCTACACGGCGGACGGCAGCCAGCATCTCGAGGAGGGGATGGTGCTGGCCGCCGCGCGCGAACGCCTGAACGCGGTGCTGATCGAGGCGGGCGTGGACGCGGTCGAGCGCGAGCGGCGCGTGGCCGCGATCGATGCGGTGCTGAGCGCGCGCTATGCGCGCGGCGCCGGCGATCTCGCGTCGTTCTTCCCGCACCGGGTCGGCCTGAACGCGATGCAGGGCGTGCTGCCGGACGACGCGCAATGCATGATGGTCGACACCGCGTGTTCGTCGTCGCTGTATTCGATCGATCTCGGGATCAAGGCGCTGCTGCTCGGCAAGCAGGACGTGGTCGCGTGCGGCGGCGCCTTCGCGCTCGCGCCGCGCGGCTCGGTCCTGTTCTCGAAGCTGCACGGGCTGTCGCGCAGCGGCGAGGTGCGGCCGCTCGATCGCAACTGCGACGGCGTGCTGTTCGCGGACGGCGCGGGCGTCGTGATCCTTAAGCGCGTCGCGCGGGCGCGCGCGGACGGCGACCGCATCCTCGGCGTACTGAAATCGTTCGGCTCGTCGTCCGACGGCAAGGGCAAGGCGATCTACGCGCCGAATTCGGCCGGCCAGCGCATCGCGATCGACCGCGCGTATGCGCGTACCGCGACGGTGCCGGCCGACGTCGACTGGGTGGTTGCGCATGCAACTGGCACGCCGGCCGGCGATCTCGCGGAGTTCCAGAGCCTGCGCGACGCGATCCGGCGCGACCGCCCGGTGCAGGTGACGTCGAACAAGTCGCTGGTCGGGCATACGGGGTGGGCGGCCGGCGTCGTGTCGGTGATCCAGGTGCTGCTCGGGTTGCGGCATCAGGTGATCCCGCCGCAGCACCGCTTCAGCGAGCCGCCGCCTGAGTTCGACATCGCCGGCACGAACCTGCGGATTCCGGTGGCGCCGGTATCGTGGCCGGTCCGGCGTGAATCGGCACGCGTCGCGGCGGTGTCCGGGTTCGGCTTCGGCGGCACGAACGGCCACCTGATCGTGTCGGAATACCGCGCGGATCTGCCTGCCGGCCAGGCGAGCGGGCGGTTCGAGCGCGAACCGCTCGCGATCGTCGGCTGGTCCGCGAAGTTTCCGGGCCTCGACGGCGACGCCCAGGTCGCCTCGTGGCTGCGCGGCGACGGCCGTGCGCCCGACACGAGCTTCGGGACCGGCTACCCGCTGCCGAGCTTCGCGCGCGTGAAGATGCCGCCGGCGGTGCTGCGCGCGCTCGATCGCTGCCAGCTGATGGCGCTCGACGCCGCGCACGACCTGCGCGAATGCCTCGGCACGTTCTGGCACACGCATGCGGACACGATCGGACTCGTGATGGGGCACATGGGGCCCACGCGCAATGCGGCGCTCTACGCGAGCCGCTGCTATCTCGACGACATTGCGGCCGCGGTGCTCGACGCGACGCGGCCGGACGAACGCGCGGCGACCGAACGCTTGCTGGACGGCTTGCGCGAGGCGACGAAGCAACTCGTCGCGCCGACGACCGAGAATTCGTTTCCGGGAATGATGCCGAACGTGATCCCGGCGCGCGTCGCGAACTATCACGACCTGCACGGGATGAACATGACGGTCGATGCGGGCCACGCGTCGACGCTCGCGGCGTTCGAGGCGGCCGAGCGTTTCCTGTGCAGCGGCGAACTCGACATGGCGATCGTCGGCGGCATCAACGGCAACTCGGCGGAAGAGGTGCGGCCCGCGTTCGGGCTGCCGCTCGCGGAGGGCATCGTGCTGTTCGCCGTCACGACGGTGCGGCGTGCGCAGGCCGAAGGGCTGCCGGTGCTTGCGGTGGTCGGCGGCGGCGACGTGGCGGCTGCGGTCGAACCGGCCGCGCCGTGCGACGCGACGGGCCGTGCGGTCACGTATGCGGGGGCCGACTCGGCGATCGACGTGCTGCGCGCAATCGTCGCGCGTGATGCCGGCACGACGCTCACGCGTGACGGCGGCGGCGACCGCGCGCGCTACGCGCTGCACGTTGCATGCGAGCCGGCCGGCCCGCACGGGACCATGCCGCACGAGCCGCATCGCGACGCGCTGCTTGTGCCGCCCGCCCATGCGACGGCGCCGGCCGCCGCGACCGCGGAACCGGCCGCATCGACAACCGCGGCGACTGCACCGGTTGAACCCGGCACCCTGATACCCGGCCCGCTGCGCCGGACCGGCGTCGCGGCCGACGGCGAGCCGCTCGGCGTCGCGCGTTACCGGATCGAATGGCGCGACGCGCCGTGGCGGCCCGCGGGCCGGTCGACGCCGTTCATCGCACCGCGCTGTGTGATCGTGACCGACATGCCGGACGCGCTGGCCGCACAGGCCGATGCGGGTCCCGGCTGCGTGGTGCTGTCGACGCGGCCGTTCGCCACGCACAGGCCGGGCTGGCACTGGATCGAGCGGATCGACGCGGCGGCGCTCGACTTCCTGCCCGACGACATCGGCCACGTGCGCGTGCTCACGTCGCTCGACGCCGGCACGCTCGCCCCGGGCGCCGCAGCGCCGGCTGCGTCCGCGCGGCTCGCGCTGCACGACCTGGCGTTCCTCGCGATCAAGCGCTGCCATGCGGCACTCGAGCGTGACGGCAGCTTTATCGCGTTGCTGCTCGACGCGCTCGCGGGCGACGTGCCGCATCCGGATGCCGGCCTGTTCACGGGCCTCGTGAAGGCGCTGGCGATCGAGATGCCGGAAGCGCGCCCGGTTGCCGTGCTGACCGATGCGCGCGCGCTGCCGGACGCGCTGCGCGACGCCGAGCGGGAAAGCGGCGCCCGTCACTGGCTGCCGGTCGTCGCGCTGGGCGCCGGCCGGCGTCGCACGCCGCGCGTGATCGCGGACGCGGGCGAACTGCGCGCGGACGAGCGGCTGTCGCTCGGCCAGGATTCGGTCGTGGTCGCGGTCGGCGGTGCGCGCGGGATCACCGGCGAGCTGATGAAGACGCTCGCCGCGCAGGTGCGCCCGACGCTGTACCTGATCGGCAGCAGCGCGCTGGACACGATCGACGCGGAACTGCTCGCGATGGATGACGAAACGTTCGCGAAGAGCCGCCCGGACTACATCCGCCAGCAGAAGGCGCGGCATCCGGAACGGCCGTTGCCCGAGATCATCCGCGCCTTCGAGCGACGTGCCGACGCGCGCACGGCCTGCATGAACATCGAGGCGATGCGCGCGTTCTGCGGCGCGCACCGCGTGACCTACCTGCGCGCCGACGTGCTCGACCCCGACAGCGTGAAGACGGCCATCGACACGATTCTCGCGCGCGAGCCGCGTGTCGACCTGCTGGTCAACGCGGCCGGACTGAACCGTTCGGCATCGGTGCGCGTGAAGTCGCTGGACGATTTCGTCGCGGTGCGCGACATCAAGGTGCGCGGCTACTGGAATCTGCGCCGCGCGTTCGGCACGCGGCAGCCGCGCCTGTGGTGCAACTTCGGCTCGTTCATCGGGCTGACCGGGCAGGCGGGCGAAACCGACTACGCGTCGGGCAACGACTTCCTGAACACGCAGGCGTCGTATCACCGCGCGGCGCTCGGTCACGACGAATTCACGATCGGCTGGACGCTGTGGCGCTCGGTCGGGCTCGGCGCGAACCCGGTCACGCGCGCGTTTCTCGAGAAGAGCGGGCTGTTCACGAGCATGCGCACCGCGGAGGGGCAGCATCACTTCATGCGCGAACTCGGCCTCGGCGAGCGCGCGGCGATGTCCGTGCATCTCGGCGACGCCGAGCGGCGCGCGATCGAAACGCATCTGCCGGGTTACTTCGACCTCGACGAAGGCGCGCCGGCCGCCGTCGCCGCGTCGCGCGATCCCGATTTCTATCTCGGCGCGGAACGCGCGCGGACCGACGACAGCGTGACGTTCGAGCGCGTGTTCGACCTCGAGCGCGACGCGTACCTGCAGCATCACGTCGTCAACGGCTTTCCGACGCTGCCGGGAACCTTCGTGCCCGAAGTGGCCGCCGAGGCCGCGCTGCGGCTCGTGCCGGGGCTCAAGGTCGTCGGCTTCGCGGATGCGGCATTCCTGCACTTCCTGCGTGTGTACGACGCGAAGCGGCCGAGCGTGAAGCGCATCCACGCGTGGATCGCGTCGCGCGACGGCGACGCGGTGCACGTGCGCGTGCGGATTTCCGGCGACGTGCTGGCGCCGGGCGGGCAGGTGCTCGTGCGCGACAAGCCGCACTTCGAGATCACCGTGCGCCTGGCCGACGCCTACGCGCCGGCGCCGGTGTGGCACGAACCGGCATTGGCGGCGTTCACGCCCGTCGCCGATCCGTATCACTTCGACGCGGCGCCGGTGCGGCTGACCGGTATGTTCGTGTCGACGACCGACACCGGCATGAGCGACGCGGGCAAGCAGGCGCTTTTCCGGCTGAACGTGCCGGACGGCGATCCGGTGTTCTCGCGCTTCGTGGTGCCGAGCATCCTGCTCGACGGGCTCGCGCGCGTGGCCGCGCTCGATCACGTCGCAGGCGACTACATTCCGCTCGCGGCGCCGATGTCGATCGGCCGCATCGATATCTACGAAGCCGGCAACGACTGCGAGCTGGCGAGCCGCCACGCGTCGATCGCGCTGCGCGTGAGCCCGCGCGCGTTCGCGCTGGAAGGGCCGGCGAGCAGCGGCAACCGGTTCGTCGCGGCGCGCCCGGACGGCAGGATCCTGATGCAGATGCGCGACGTGACGGGCATCGTGATCGGTTACGTGCATCGCGTGACCGGCGCGTTCGCCGCGCGCGGCGAGATCGACGCGCGACTGGCCGGGCGCACGCCTTCCGAACAGGTGTCCGCATGAGCATGAAGCGACTCGCGCCCGGCCCGCGTGGCAGCGTCGTGATGGGCAACCTCGCGGCGTACAAGCGCAATCCCGTCACGATGCTGCTGAAGCTGCAGCAGCAGTACGGCGACATCGCGCGCAACCGTCTCGGCCCGTTCCTCACGCACGCGCTCGCGCATCCGGACGGCGTGCAGCACGTGCTGCAGGACAACCACCGCAACTACGTGCGCGGCCGCTTCTACGACAACTTCAAGATGTTCTTCGGCGACGGCCTGCTGACGACGGACGGCGAGTTCTGGCGGCGTCACCGCCGCGTGGTGCAGCCGCTGTTTCACCGCAAGCAGGTCGAGTCGCACACGGCCGCGGTCGGCGCTGCGGCGCTCGCGCTTGTCGATGCGTGGCTGAAGCGGCCGGCGCATGCGCCGTTCGACGCCGTCGAGGAAATGATGCGCGTGAGCCTGCGCATGCTCGGGCTGATGCTGTTCAACGCGGACATCTCGCAGCATGCGGACGACGTCGGGCCGGCCGTGCGCTTCGGCATCGCCGCGATGATGCCGCAGGGCAACCTGAACGATTTCGTGCCGCGCTGGATGCCGACGCCGTTCAATCGCCAGATCGCGCATGCGCGCCGCGGGATCGACACGATCGTGGACGCGATCGTCGCCGAGCATCGCGCGGGGCGCTGCGACACGAGCGACGTGATCTCGCTGCTGCTCGCCGCGCGCGACCCGGACACAGGCGCTCCGCTGACCGAGCGCGAGGTGCACGACGAGGTGATGACGGTGTTTCTCGCCGGCCACGAAACCACCGGCAGCGGGATGGCGTGGGGGCTGTATGCGCTCGCGCAGCATCCGCACGTGTTGCGCCGCTTGCGCGAGGAGCTCGATGCGGTGCTCGGCGGCCGCGCGCCCGATGCGGCCGATCTCGAACGCCTGCCGTACCTGGCGCAGACCGTCGACGAGATCCTGCGGCTGTACCCGCCGATCTGGGGCTTCACGCGCGATCTGGTCGACGACGACGAGATCGGCGGTTATCACGTGCCGGGCGGCTCGTCGGTGTTCATGTCGCCGTACGTCACGCATCGTCATCCGGCGCTGTGGGCGAACCCCGACGCGTTCGATCCGGAGAACTTCGGATCGCATGCGCCGGAGCGCCACAAGTACGCGTACTTTCCGTTCGGCGGCGGGATGCGCAAATGCATCGGCTATCAGACCGCGTTGCTGCAGATACGCGTGCTGATCGCGGTGGTGGCGCAGCACGTCGACCTGAGCGCGGTGCCCGGCCATTCGCTCGACACCGGCGCGACGATCTCGCTGCGTCCGCGCGACGGGATCCGGTTGATCGCGAAGCCGCGCTTGCGCGAGCGGGTGTCCGCGGGGCAGGCGGGGGGGGATGCAAGCGCACCGGCTGCCAGGACATCGGTGTGTCCGTTTACGGGCACGGAAGCGCTGGGGTCTACATCGTTGCCAGTGCCAGTGCCAGTGCCAGCGCCAGCGCCAACGCCAGCGCCAACGCCAGCGCCAACGCCAGCGCCAACGCCAGCGCCGACACCGACACCGACACCGACACCGACACCGACACCGACACCGACACCGACACCGACACCGACACCGACACCGACACCGACACCCGGCGCCGAGCACCCGGCGAACGCGGCATCGCCCACGCCCGTTCGTTCCACCGGCCCCACGCTGGCGCCGGACGTGCTGGCCTTTCTGCAGCGCGACGCGATCGCGGACGACGCGCCGCAGCGCACCGACGCCACGCCGACGCACCGCTTCACCTGGCGGCCGGTCGAGATCGAGCCGCTGCCCGACCTGCCGGCGGCGGAGCTGAGCGGCAAGCGGATCGCGATCGTCAACGGCCGTGGTCGTACGGTCGAGCGCGTGGTGGCGACGCTCACGCGCGCCTGTGCGAAACCGGACGTGTTCGCGCCGGCCGACGTCGCCGACCCGGCGGCCGCCGCGAGCGCGTTCGTCGCGCAGTCGGGCCCGTTCGACGGGATCGTCGATCTCGGCATCGAAGCGCCGTTCTCGCTCGACGCGCGCGATCAATGGGAAGCGCCGCTGCGCCGGACGGTCGCGCTGCTGCAGGCGTGCTACGGCGACTGGTGGCAGGAAGAATCGACGTCGCGGCTGTTCTATCTGGCGCTCACCTGGCAGGACGGCCTGATGGGCCATGGCGACGGCCCGCTCGTGCAGCCGCTCGGCGGACTGTGGGCCGGCCTCGCGAAGACGCTGCCGCAGGAATTGCCGAACTGCAACGTGCGCGTGCTCGACATCGCGCCCGACGAAACGGGGCGCGTCGATCAGCTGATCGCGCGCGAACTGTACCGCTGGGGACGCTTCGAGATCGGCCACCGCGGCGGACGCCGCCATACGCTCGTCGCGACCCGCGACGACCTGCCGGCCGACGCGGCGCCCGACTGGGCGCCCGACGACGTCGTGCTGTTCTCGGGCGGCGCGCGCGGCATCGGTTTCCTGGCCGCGTGCGCGCTGGCGAAACGCCATCGCTGCACGGTGATCGTCACCGGGCGCGATGCGTTGCCCGCCGGCGACGAGCCGTGGCTCGCGCTCGACGATGCGGGCTTCAAGCGCTACGGGCTCGAGCAACTGCGCCAGGCGACGCCCGAGCGATCGCCGAAGGCGATCCGGGATGCGCTGCGGCAGCTCGAACGCCGCCGCGACCTGAAGGCGTCGCTCGACGCGGCGGCCGCGCTCGGCCTGCCGGTGCACTACCGCGTATGCGACGTGACCGACGCGGAGGCCGTGCGCACGCTGTGCGACGCATTCGGCGACCGGCTGCGCGCCGTGATCCACAACGCGGGCATCGATCAGCCGGTGCGCTTGCCGCGCAAGCGCGCCGACGAGTTCATCGGCACCGCGCGCGTGAAGGTGCTCGGCTTCCTCAATCTCTACGCGGCGGTGCGCAACCGGCCGCGCGTCGACTGTTTCGTCAACGTCGGCTCGCTGACCGGCCGCTGGGGCGGAATGACGGGCGAGACCGACTATGCGGCCGCGAACGAGGCGCTGGCGCGGCTCGGCTGGGGGGCGCGGCGCGACGCCGGCGAGCGCGTCGTGAAGACGATCGCGTGGCCGACCTGGGACGGTGTCGGGATGATCACGAACCTCGCCGTCACGCGGCGCTACGTGACACCGATGCGGATCGACGACGGCGTGCGTCACTGGCTCGCGGAACTCGCGACGCCGGCGCATCCGGCGAATCCGGCGACATCCGGCAGCGGCGAGCCGATGTACATGGGCGCGGTCGGCCGCGCACTGACGCCGATCCAGCTGCGCGGGTTCGACGCGGTGGAAGGCTTGCCGAACCTCGGCGAACTCGCGACGCGCCGGCATCACGCAGGCGCGCCGCGCCGCTTCCGGCCGTTCACATGTTTTTCGACGCGCTATCGCGCGGCCGGCGCACCGTATACGCATGCCTTCCGCTTCGACGGCCGCGCGGCCGTGCCGGCGTCGCTGCTGCTCGAGCACGCACGCGTCGTGGCCGACTGGGTCGCGCCGCCCGGCGGCGAGCGGGCCTGCCTGCAGGAAGCCGTCGACATCACGATCGCGCTCGACGCGCTCGCCGAGGCGCTCGACGGCCACGGCGATCTCGCGCTCGACACCGACGTGAGCGGCCGCACGGTGGACGACGGCTGGCACGTGACGGTGCGCTGCGCGTCGCTTGCCGGCCGCGTGCTGCTCGATGCGACGTTCGTGTACCGCAGTCATCCACCCGGCGGCACGACCGTCGCGCTGCCGCGCGAGACGGAGGACGGCCCGGCCCGGCGGTCCGCGCGCGCGAGCTGGCGCGACGACCTGTTGCCCGAGGCGCGATGGAGCGGCGGCATCGCCCAGGCGAAGGTCGCCGACCCCGCCGCGCTGTGGGGTGTGCAGGGCGTGCAAGGTGACGTGGGGCGCGTGCCGTGTCCGCAGCTGTGGCTGCCGGTCAATCACCTGGAAAACGTGCTGCGCGTGCTGCTCGGCGCCTGGCCCGCCGACGGCGAGCCGCCGCGCGCATGGCGCATCGGCCGCATCGTGTTCGGCGCCGCGCAGGCGGGTGATGCCGACATGCTGCTGCGCTATCCGGACGGCCGCTTCGCGATCGCCGATCGCGCGGGCGCATCGATCGCCGACCTGTACGACGCACGGCTTGCCGGCGCGACCGACACGCAAGCCGTGACGGCGTCGGCTACTTGAACGGGAAGAGGAGGTTCACCATGACGGAGCGCAACGACGGCGCGCGGTACTGCATCATCGGCGCGGGCGCGGCGGGCATCACCGCCGCGAAGAACCTGCTCGCGGCCGGCATCGGCTTCGACGTGATCGAGCGCGAGGACGACGTCGGCGGCAACTGGTACTACGGCCGCCCGAGCGGCGCGGTGTATCGCTCGATCCACATGATCAGCTCGAAGCGGTTTTCCGAGTACACCGACTTTCCGATTCCCGACGACTATCCGACTTATGCACGCGGCGACCAGGCACTCGCGTATCTGCGCGCGTACGCGCGGCGCTTCGGCGTGTACGACCGGATCGAGTTCGGCCGCTCGGTGCTCGAGATCGCACCGGTGCAGGGCGGCACGCAGTGGCGCGTGGAACTGGATCGCGGCGAGGTGCGGACCTATCGCGGCGTGATCGTCTGCAACGGTCACCTGTCGCATCCGCAACTGCCCGACTATCCGGGGCGGTTCGACGGGCTGCAGCTGCATTCGTCGCAGTACCGCACACCGGAGATCTTCGACGGCAAGCGCGTGCTCGTGGTCGGCGCCGGCAATTCCGGCTGCGACATCGCGGTCGAGGCGTCGCATCGTGCGCGCGCGGTCTTCCACAGCACGCGCCGCGGTTACTACTACTGGCCGAAATTCCTGTTCGGGATGCCGGCGGACGAGTGGGCGGAGTGGCCGCTGCGGCTGCGCATGCCGCTGTGGGCGCGGCGCGTGTTCGGCGAGCGGCTGCTGCGCCTGACGACGGCCGGGCAGCCGGAACACTACGGGCTGCGCAAGCCGGACCACAAGCTGTTCGAATCGCATTTCATCATCAATTCGACGCTGTTCTATCACCTCGGCCATGGCGACCTCGCCGCACGGCCGGACGTGCGCGAACTGAAGGGCGATCGCGTCGTGTTCGTCGACGGCAGCGAGGAGGCGATCGACGTGATCGTGTACGCGACCGGCTACCAGCCGAGCTTTCCGTTCATCGACCAGGCGCACCTGCAATGGCGCAAGCCGCAGCCGTCGCTGTACCTGAACCTGTTCGACGCGCAGCATCGCGACCTGTTCTTCATCGGGCTGTTCCAGACCTCGACCGGCAACTGGCCGTTGATGGACTACCAGGCGCAGCTGCTCGCCCGCTACCTGCATGCGCGCGACGCGGCGCCGCGCAAGGCCGCGCGCATCGACCGGCTGATCCGGCGCGGCCGCTCGGACTGGAGCGGCGGCATCGCGTTCCATCGCACGCCGCGGCACGTGATCGAGGTCGAGCATTTCGCGTACCGGCTGCAGCTGCGGCGGCTGATACGCGGGTTGCCGGCCGTGCCCGGCGGTGCGGGCGCGGACGCATCGAAGGCGGCGCCGGTGCACGCGGTGCGCGCGGGAGGTGCGTCGTGAGCCTCGTGCATGTCGAACACCTGTCGAAGACCTACCTGCTCGACAGCGTGCGCGTGACCGGGCTCGCCGACGTGTCGGCGACGCTCGACGCGGGCCGCTTCACCGTGCTGAGCGGCCCGTCGGGCAGCGGCAAGACGACGCTGCTGAACCTGATCGGCTGCATCGACCGCCCCGACAGCGGGCGCGTGACGATCGCCGGTCACGACACGGCGTCGCTGTCGGACGATGCGCTGTCCGATTTTCGCGCGCGCCATGTCGGCCACGTGTTCCAGACCTTCAACCTGCTGCCGGTGCTGTCCGCGTACGAGAACGTCGAGTATCCGCTGCTGATGGCGGGCTGGGCACCGGCGCGGCGCGCGGCGCGGGTGCGCGACCTGCTCGACGCGGTCGGCCTGGCCGACAAGGCGCGGCACCGGCCGAGCCAGCTGTCGGGCGGCCAGCGCCAGCGCGTCGCGATCGCGCGCGCGCTCGCGGCCGAGCCCGCGATGGTCCTCGCGGACGAACCCACCGCGAACCTCGACAGCGCGACCGGGCACGCGATCATCGCGTTGATGCGCGCGATCCAGCGCGAGCGCGACGTGTCGTTCATCGTGTCGTCGCACGATCCGCAGGTGGTGAAGGTGGCCGACGCCGTGATCCGGATTCTCGACGGCCGCATCGTCGGCCACGAACGGGCCGGCGACGACACGGCGACGCAGGAGGTGTGCCGATGACCCATACGCTGATGCTCGCGCTGCGCAACCTGCAGCGCAACCGCCGGCGCTCGCTCACCACGCTGCTCGCGATGATCGTCGGTGTCAGCGCGATCCTGTTGTTCGGCGGCTTCAGCCGCGACATCACGCTCGGCCTGCAGACCGACTTCGTGCAGCGCAGCGGCCACCTGCAGATCCAGCGGCAGGGCTATTTCCTGTACGGCACGGGCGACCCGGCCGCGTACGGGATTCGCGGCTACCCGGCGCTGATCGAACAATTGCGGCACGACCCGCAGCTCGCGCCGCTGCTGCAGGTCGTCACGCCGACACTGCAGTTCGGCGGGATCGCCGGCAACTTCGCGGCGGGCGTGTCGCGCACCGTGATGGGCTTCGGCGCGATTCCGGACGACCAGTACCGGATGCAGCAATGGAACGCGTACGGGTTCCCGCTGCAGCCGCGCGCGTTCGCGTTGCGCGGCAGCGCCGGCGACGCGGCGATCGTCGGCCTCGGCGTCGCGCGCGTGCTGCACCTGTGCGGCCCGCTGCGCGTGCCGGATTGCCGCGATGCGCCGCCGGGCCCGGCCGAGCCGGCCGCCGACGGCCCGGCCGCGACCGCGCCGCCCGACGTGCTGGCGCTCGCGCAGGACGAGGCCGGCACGCGGCCGGCCGCCGACGGCGCGCCCCATGTCGAAGTGCTGACCGCGAGCGCGGGCGGTGCGCCGAACGTCGGCCGCTTCTCGGTCGTGACGGCGGACCAGCAGGGCGTGAAGGAACTCGACGACGTGTATCTCGCGGTGCACCTGCCGCAGGCGCAGCGGCTCGTCTACGGCGGCGCCGCGCCGCGCGCGACCGCGATCGAGATCCAGCTCGCGCGCACGGCCGACCTGCCGGCGGCGCGCGCGCGCATCGAACAGCTGCTGCACGGCGGCTTCGACGGCCAGGCGCTCGACGTCGTCGATTTCGCGACGCTGAACCCGTTCTACGACCAGACCAACCGGATGTTCTCGGTGATCTTCGGTTTCGTGTTCGTGCTGATCAGCGCGATCGTGCTGTTCGTGATCAGCAACACGATGAGCACCGCGATCATCGAGCGCACCGTCGAGATCGGCACGCTGCGCGCGATGGGCATGCGGCGCGGCGGCATCCAGGCGCTGTTCGTCTGCGAGGGCGCGCTGCTCGGCGTGGCCGGCGCGTCGCTCGGCGTGCTGGTCGCGCTCGCCATTGCCGCGATCGTCAATCACAGCGGGCTGACCTGGACGCCGCCCGCGCGGATCGACGCCGTCGCGCTGACGGTGCGCGTGTGGGGCGAGTGGCGCACCATCGCCGTCACGTTCGCCGGGCTCGCGTGCGTGGCCGGGCTGTCCGCGTGGCTGCCGTCGCGGCATGCGGCGCGGCTGTCGATCGTCGATGCGCTGCGGCATGTGTGAGGTCGCCCGATTGCCGCGTTTTTCGTTCACTTCACTTTCGGGAGAGCGCACGTGCGTCGCCTGTTCGTTTCATGCTGTCTGAGTCTTTCGTTCCTGGCCGGTGTCGCGTCTGCGCAGCCGGCGCCCGATCCGCAGAAGGTGCTCGCCGCGAGCGACGCGATCCGCACGCCGGAGAAATCGTTCGTGCTGACCGCGACGCTCGTCGAGTACCGGTCCGGCAAGCAGGTCGACGGCAATACGCTGTCGATCTATTCGAAGCCCGACGCGCCCGGCGGTGCGTTCCGCACGCTGGTGCGCTTCGTCGCGCCGGCGCGCGACACGGGCAAGCTGATGCTGAAGAACGGCAACGACCTGTGGTTCTACGATCCGGCGAACCAGGCCAGCGTGCGGATCTCGCCGGATCAGCGGCTGCTCGGCCAGGCCGCGAACGGCGACGTCGTGACGGTCAATCTCGCGCACGACTATACGGCCGCGCTGAAGGGCGTCGAGGAGATCGTCGACGGCGACCGGCAGACCCGTCGCGCGTACCGGCTCGCGCTCGCCGGCCACGGCGACGGGCTCACGTACCGCCGCATCGAGATCTGGATCGACGCGGCGAACAACCGGCCGCTGAAGGCGCGCTTCTATTCGGAAAGCGACCGGCTGCTGAAGACCGCGTTCTATCGCCGCTACACGATGCAACTGGGCGTCGAGCGGCCGACCGAGACCGTCATCGTCGACGGGCTCGACAGCAACTGGGTCACGGTCATGCGTTTCTCCGACTACGCATGGCGCGACATTCCCGATGCATGGCTGCAGCGCGACTACCTGTCCCGCTTCCAGGCGCAATGACGGCGCGGCGCCGAGGGCGGATCGCGGCGCTCGCGTTCGTGCTGCTGCCTGCGGTCGTGCGTGCAGCGGATGCGGGTGGGGCGGGTGCGGCGGACGGCAAGGCCGGCGTCGACGCGGCCGATGCCGCGGCGCTCGCGCTGGCCGACCAGCCGGCCGCGACGCCCGCCGACACCGCGAAGCCGTGGAAGCTGAACGTGCAGGACGCGCTGCGCACGAGCCGCTATCGCGACGGCGGCGAGGCCGGCCGCAACCAGCTGTCGATCGAGTTCGAATACGGCCAGTGGCTGACGCCGTCGTTCGCCGCGCATTTCTCGATGCGCTTCGACCGCTTCGATCCGCTCGGCACGTCGCGCACGTCGTCGCGCGACGTGACGCTCGTAAAGGAAGCGTATGCGAGCTGGCGCGCGTCGCCCGCGTTCGTCGTCGACGCGGGGCGCGTGAACGAGCGGCTCGGCGCGGCGATCGGCTACAACCCGACCGACTTCTTCCGGGCCGGGGCGGTGAGTCTCGACGTGCCGCCCGATCCGGACAGCCGGCATACGAACCGGCTCGGCACGGTCGGGCTGCGCGCACAACAGGTGTGGGACTCGGGCTCGCTCGCGGCGCTGCTGTCGCCGCGGCTCGAGCGCCGCAGCCTGCCGGGCGATCCGGCCGCGTCATCCGACCTGCAGCGCACCAACGGCGTCGACCGCTGGATGCTCGTCGCGAGCCAGCGGCTCAGCGCGGCGATCCAGCCGCAATGGATCGTCTACGGCGAAAGCGGGCAGGCGCCGCAGTTCGGCCAGAATCTGAGCGTGCTGCTCGGCAACTCGGTGGTCGCCTACCTCGAATGGACGGGCGGCTACCGGCGCTCGCTGATCGCACGTGCCACCGGCGCGGCCGACGATCGTGCGTTCCGCACCAGTTCATCGGTGGGCGCGACGTGGACGCTGCCGGTCGACCTGTCGCTGACCGCCGAATTCCAGAGCAACGGCGGCGGCGCAAACGCGGCGCAATGGCGGTCGTTGCAGCGCGCGAACCCGCTCGCTTGGGGCCGCGCGGTGCAGACCTCGATCGCCGCGCAGGAACTGCAAACCCGTCACGGCGTGTTCGTGATGGCGGCGTGGCGTAATGTCGGCGTGCGTCGCCTCGACCTGTCGGGCTTCGTGCAGGCCGATCTCGGCGGCGGCCGGCAATACTGGCTCGAGTTGCGGCGGCGATTCGACCGCTTCGACGTCGCGCTGCAATGGCTGCATCAGGGCGGGCCGTCGTGGAGTCGCTTCGGCGCGATGCCGGAGTCGACGAGCGTTCAGGTGCTGGGCATTTTTTATCGATGACGCAAGGAGAGTTCGAATGAGCAAACGCGCGCTTCAGGCGGCGACCGCCGTGCTTGCGCTGGTTCCGACGATCACCGGAGTGCTCGGCATGATGGGCATCCACGATCCGCTGTACGCGTCGCTCGGCATCGCGCTGCCGGCCGACGCGACGCTGGACGGCAACCTGCGTTTCTATGCGGGCGTCTGGCTCGGGCTCGGGCTCGCGGCGTTTTCGGTGATCCCGCGCATCGAGCATCAGGGGCGGCTGTTCGGGACGCTGTGGATGATGATCTTTCTCGGCGGTATCGGGCGGCTGATTTCGCTCGCGGCGCTCGGGCTGCCATGGCCGCCGTTCGTCGGCTTCACGGCGCTCGAAGTCGTCGGCGCGCCGCTGTTCATCGCGTGGCAGCGGCGCGTGGCCGTGCATGCCGCATGGGAGCACGCGAATGCATGACATCGACCAGCATATCGCGCCGCGTCGTCGCGCCGATGCGGCCGTGCGGGACATCGCGGCGGCGTTCCTGCACGCCGTGGCGGCACGACGCGTATCGCTCGGGTACGCACGGCTCATCGCCCGTATCGCGCTGCTCGCGTGGGTCCTGCTGGGCCCGGCGCAGGCCGGCGCGCAGACGGCCGTCGACGACTACGCGGCGACCCGCTATCCGATCATCCTCGTGCACGGGTTGACCGGGACCGACGACTATTTCGGCGTCGTGCCGTACTGGTACGGCATCCAGGCCGATCTTCAGCGGCATGGCGCGACCGTCTACGTCGCCGACCTGTCCGGCTTCCAGGGCGACCTCGGCCCGAACGGGCGCGGCGAGCAGTTGCTGGCCTACGTCAAGCAGGTGCTCGCGGTCACGGGCGCGGCCAAGGTGAACCTGATCGGCCACAGCCAGGGCGGGCTGACGTCGCGCTACGTGGCGTCGGTCGCGCCCGCGCTCGTCGCGTCGGTCACGACGATCGCGACGCCGCACCGCGGCTCGCAGTTCGCCGATTTCGTGCTAGGCGCGCTGAAGCTCGACCCGACCGGTCTGTCGACGCCAATATTCGGTGCGCTGCTGAACCTGTTCGGGATCCTCACCAGCGACACGCACAACACGAACCAGGATGCGATCGCCGCGCTCAACGCGCTGAGCACGCCCCATGCCGCGCAGTTCAACCAGCTGTTCCCGAGCCCGGGGCTCGGCGCCGGCGCTTGCGGCACCGGCGCACCGGTCGAGACGATCGGCGGCAACGTGCATCTGCTGTACTCGTGGAGCGGGGCCGCGTATCAGCCGGTGTCGCTGCTCGGCATCGTGACCGGCGCGGTCGACACCAGCGTGATTCCGGTCATCGATCCGGCGAACGTGCTGGATCCGTCGACGCTCGTGTTCCTGACGGCCGGCAACGTCATGGCGCTGGCCGGTGCCGGCCCGAACGACGGTTTCACGTCGACCTGCAGTGCGCGGTTCGGCACGGTGATCTCGACGCGCTATCGCTGGAATCACTTCGACGCGATCAACCAGCTGCTCGGCATTCGCGGCGCCTATGCGGAAGACCCGGTCGCCGCGCTGCGCGTGCAGGCAAACCGGCTGAAGCAGCAGGGCGTCTGAGCGATGAAGGTCCGGACCATGCTGTCCCGCGCGGTGTTGTACGGCGCGACCGGGGCGATCGCCGCGGCGGCCGTGTGGCACGCGTTCGGTCGTCAGGCTGCGTCGACCGCCGCCGCGGATGCGGCGCCGCCCGGCCACGCCGCACCGATCGGTGCGGCGGTGCCGCGGCCGGTGCTTGCCGTGTCCGATGTCGCGCTGCCGGCGTCGCTCGCGGGCGCGCGTGCGCCGCGCCTGCCGGTCGGGCCCGGCGGGCGCCTCGCGCACGTGCACGCGGTGCGGGAATTCTTCGATTACTTTTTGCTTGCGCAGCATGACCTGACGCCCGCGGCGCTCGATGCGCTGGTCGCGCACGAAATCGCTTCGCAGCCGATCGGCGAGCCGGCCCGCCGCGATGCGCTCGACCTGTGGCCGCGCTATCGCGCGTGCATCGCCGCGTTCGACACGCTGCCGGGCGCGCCGCCGGCAGGCGCCGGTCTCGATCCGGACGGCATCGCGGGCGAGCTCGAGCGGCGCGCGGCGCTCGCGCGCCGCTGGCTCGGCGACTGGGGCGCGCCGTTCTTCGACGCGGAATTCCGGCGGCAGCGCGGCGATCTCGACCGGATCAGGATCGCGCGCGATCCGACGCTCGGCGACGCGCAGAAGCGCGAACGCCTCGCCGCACTCGACCAGGCGTTGCCGCCGGACGAGCGCGACGCACGCGAGCGCGCGGCGCGCCAACGCGATGCGCTCGCAACGCTCGCGCGGCTCGACGGCCGGCGCGCGACGCCCGATGCGCTGCGTGCGCAGCTCGGCGCCGAGGTCGCCGCGCGCGTCGAGCGGATGCAGCAGGGCGACGATGCGTGGCGGGCACGCTATCGCGACTACGCGGCCGAACGCGACCGGCTCGACGCGCAGCCGCTTGCGCCCGACGCGCGCGACGCGCAGCTCGCGCAATTGCGGCAACGCGACTTCCCGGATCCGGCGGACGCATTGCGGGCCGCATCGCTCGACGCGGGCCGGGCCACGGCATCGGCGCACTAGCACCCGTCTCGGACGTGCGCGCCGTCACGGCGCTCACACCTGGCGCCGGAGAAGTGTGAGATAGCCCACACTTTCCGCATTCTTTTCGATTCTGGAATGATTTTAATTTCCGGTTTAAATCGCATTACCGCGCATTGACATTCAGTCGCCGTTTTCAATGATTCATTGCGTAATCCGTTTTATATGGGCGGATTTAAATCGCCAATTTTTGATTGACAATGCAAGTATCTTCAAATGGTGAGCCGAACTGTCAAATTACTTCATGTAACAAACGCGGAGTGTCGCGTACGGTTGGGCTGCGTGATACCTTTTTGCTCAATGTCACCGCGATGAAACGGCGGAGAAACCGTTAAACCGGCGCGGTGAAAACAGCAGGAAGGTCCGGTGGCCGAGGGGCAGGGATACAACGTACGAGGTGCGCCGTGATACATCAGGCCAACAACGTCATCGAGTTGCCGTATGCACTTGGTGCCAATCATTTCCTGGCCGCGCTCGACGGAATTAACCGTTCCGAATTGGCGCCTCATCTGATGCTTTCGAATCTCGAGACCGGCCAGGTGCTGTGCGATGCCGGCGAGAATCTGGAGGCCGTCTATTTTCCGGTGACGGCGGGCATTTCCCTGCAATACACGGCGGGCGGCAAGACGACACTCGGCGTGACGGAAATCGGCCGCGAAGGCATCGTGTGCGACGACGTCATCGGCAGCGCGATGCAGCGCCGCGTCGTCGTCTACCGCGGCGGGTTCGCGTACCGGCTGTATGCGCGCCGCTTCGCGGACGCATGCGACGTGTCGGCGGCGATCCGGCGGCAGGTCTTCGTGCGGATGCAGCTGGTGTTGTCCCAGGCGTCGCAGGTCATGTTCTGCAGCCGCCATCACGTGATGCGGCAGCAACTGGGCCGCTGGCTGCTGATCGCCTACGAGCGCGCGCGCAGCATCGAAATCCCGGTCACGCACGGCATGCTGGGGCAGATGCTGGGCGTGCGCCGCGAGACCGTCACCGATGCCACGCGGCAGCTTCACGAGCTCGGCCTGATCCATCAGCATCGCGGTGCCATCGTGCTGACGGATCTCGCCGGTCTCGAACGGCAGGGCTGCGATTGCCATCGGGTCGTGCGCGACGAAACACGCCGCATTCTCGCGACCGACGCCGGTACGGATGCCGGCGCCGAGTTGTCGCGCCGCGTCCGGACGACTTAGTCGCCGGCACCGCGTCGTGCCGCGATGGCATGCACGGCGGCGCGGCGCGCGAAGGGAACGGGGAGATGCCTGGCGCAGATGGTGCGGCGACGCGTCAGGCAGGCGGCATCGAGAAGAATCAGAAAAACAGTCATTCAGGTATGGAAAACATTTCGAAGCTCCAGAGTCAGCGCAGCTCGTTTCACGTGTGGCCATGGAGTCCGGCGCTCGGCATCCTGCCGATCGTTGTCGTGGTCGTCGCGCTGGCCGGGTTCGTCGCCGTCAGCCTGATCGTGATCATGTCGTTGCGCGTATACGTCGGCGGCGAAAGCAGCTGGTCGAAGGCGCAGAAGGACGAGATCCTCCTGCTGAGCCGCTACGGGCAGACCGGCGACGAAAAGCTGTTCGACGATTACCTGGCGGTCGACCGGACCCTCACCTTCCTCGGCGTCGCGCGCCGCGCGATGACCGGCACGCCGCCGGACCACGGCGTGGCGCGCCAGGCGCTGATCGAGGCGGGCATCAATCCGGTCGATGTGGCGGCGGTGGTGTGGTTCTACCCGATCCTGAGCAGCTTCGCACGCCTGAACGCCGCGTTGCAATACTGGGAGGATGCGGACCGGCAACTGGTCGAGCTGCGCAGGATCGCCAACGCGCTGCACGAGTCGGTGCATGCGGACGACGTCCGGCGCACGAGCAGCCTGAACCGCGCGATCTGGGATCTCAACGCGCACATCGAACCGCTGCCGAAGCGCTTCTCCGACGAGCTGAGCGCCGAATTCCGCTCGGCCGTCATCCAGCTGTTCCTGTCGTACATCGTGGCCTCGCTGCTGATCATCCTGCTGTCGGTGCGGTGGGCGAGCCGCGCGCAACGCCAGCAGGTGTCGATGCAGACCGAGCTGGACCGGAGCCAGGCGTTCGCGGCAGCCGCGCTGCGCTCGGTCGCCGACGCGATCGTCACGATCGGCCTCACGCGCGGCATCGAGACCGTCAATCCGGCGGCCGAGCAACTGCTCGGCACGTCGTCGCGGCAGTGTGTCGGCAAGCCGATCAACGACGTGCTGGACCTGATCGACACGTCGACGGGCATGTCGATCAAGCTGCTCGCGTCGCTCGGCAACCGCAGCGACCCCACGTTCACCCGCGATCTCGACCTGATCCGCGTGTGCGGCTCGGCGGTGTCGGTGCGCGCGTCGCTGTCGAAGATGGACAACGCCGCGGGCCGCTGCGTCGGCTACGTGCTGATCCTGCGCGACATGACGCGCGAACACCAGTTGATCGAGAAGCTGACCTGGCAGGCGTCGCACGATGCGCTGACCGGTCTCATCAATCGCACGGCGTTCGAGCGGCGCCTGGGCGACGCGCTGGCGCAGCGCGGCGACGGGATGTTGCTGGTGCTCGACCTCGACGGCTTCAAGGAAGTCAACGACGTGTGCGGCCACGCGGCCGGCGACGCGCTGCTGCGCGACGCGACCGCGGTGTTCGCGCGCTGTCTCGGCCACGACGACGTGTTCGGCCGGCTGGGCGGCGACGAATTCGGCATCCTGCTGCCGGCCGACCGCGACGGCGCGCCGGACGGTGGCAAGGCGGAGCGCCTGCGCGCGAGTCTCGAGGACTTCACGTTCCTGTGGGAAGGCGAGCCGTTCAAGCTCAGCGTGAGCATCGGCGTGCTGGATCTCGCGTGCCGGCCCGAGAGCGTCGAGAGGGCGATGCAGATGGCCGACGTCGCGTGCTACGTCGCGAAGGATCGCGGCCGCAACCGCGTGCATGTCGCGGATTCGCGCGACATGCATTCGAGCCGCCAGGCGTATCACATGCAGTGGAGCCGCCGCGTGAAGACGGCGCTCGAGACGAATTCCTTCCAGTTGTATGCGCAACCCATCGTGCCGATCCAGCCCGCGCTCGGCGCGCAGGAGCGCGCGGAGATCCTGCTGCGCATCCCGGACGCCGACGGCAAGCTGATCTCGCCGGTGTTCCTGCCGGCCGCCGAGCGCTACGGCCACATGACGATGATCGACCGCTGGGTCGTGCGCACCGTGATCCGGCGCCTCGCGCGGCTCGAACAGCGCCAGTACGTCGAATACAACGTGAACCTGTCGGCGATGTCGATCACCGACGAGCGCTTCGTGGAGTTCGTGATCGCCGAGCTGTCGGCGTCGGGGCTCGACCCGTCGCTGCTGTGTTTCGAGATCACGGAGACGAGCGCGGTCCGCAACCTGGAGGTCGCGTCGCGTTTCATGTACGAGCTGCGCGACCTCGGCTGCCGCTTCGCGCTCGACGACTTCGGCGCCGGTATGTCGTCGTTTTCGTATCTGCGCCAGTTGCCGATCGACTACCTGAAGATCGACGGCGGCCTCGTGTCGACCATGACGTCCGACAGCATCAAGCGCGGCATCGCGTCCGCGATCAACGACATCGCGCACGTGATGCAGTACCGCACCGTCGCCGAGCACGTCGAGGATACGGCGACGGCCGAGATGCTTCGCGCGCTGGGCGTCGACTATTGCCAGGGCTATTACTTCAGCCGCCCCGCGCCCTGGCAGGAAGGGGGATTCCATTGAACCAAGCGAGGAACGAACGCATGAGTGCTCCATTTGAACTGACCGGCGACCTGATGGACCTGGCGAGCTATCCGGCCTGGCTGCGCGACGTGGTCGGCGCGACCGACGAACTGAAGGCGCGCGTCCGTGCGCATCCGGTGTTCGCGGCGATGAGCGGCGGGACGCTGCGCGCGTCGCAACTGCGCGCATTCTTCGTGACCGGCTGGGCGGTGGTCAGCCAGTTTCCGGAATACATGGCGATGAACCTGGTGAAGACCGCGGCCTACAGGTCGCGCGGCGACGAGAAGGCGCGGCGCTATCTGATCCGCAATATCCGCGTCGAGCAGAACCACGTCGATCACTGGGCCAACTGGGCGGCGGAATCGGGCGTGACGGTCGACATGCTGCTGCGCGGCGACGCGCCGCTGGCCGGATTCTCGCTGAGCCACTGGTGCTGGAGAAGCGGCAGTACCGACGCGCTCGCGCCGAGCATCGCCGCGACCAACTATGCGATCGAAGGCGTGACGGGCGAGTGGAGTGCGCTGCTGTGCGCATCGCCGTACGAACGGCAGTTCGATCCGGCCGTGCGGCATCGCGCGATGCGCTGGCTCAAGCTGCACGCCGACTACGACGACCGGCATCCGTGGGAGGCGCTCGACATCGTCGCGACGCTGCTCGGCCGGTCGCCCGCGGCGCACGACGTGCGGGACGTCGAGACGTCGATCCGCAAGAGCCTGAGCTATTTCCTGACGAGTCTCGATTGCTGCATGCATGTGTAGTCGCCGGCGCCGCGTGCTCGCGGGTTCGTGCAGGCCGCGCCCGGCCGTTCCGGTCGGACGGCGGGCCGGCGTGATGTCGCGATGCGCCGTGCGGGCCGTCGTGCTGGACGATTTTCCATGGCCACCCAAGTTCTCGTCGTAGAGCCCGATCCGCGCATGCGCGACAGGATCCGCGCGCTCCTGCGCGGCTGCCAGATCGATACGTCGGCGCTCGACGATGTGTCGATGCTGCTCGCGCACGTGAGCGCGGCACCGCCCACCCTGATCGTGTTGCGGGTCGAGCGGCCGGCCACGACGTTCTACATGGCGCTCGGCGCACTG
This sequence comes from Burkholderia sp. BCC1993, assembly GCF_905339865.1. Taxonomy (NCBI): domain Bacteria; kingdom Pseudomonadati; phylum Pseudomonadota; class Betaproteobacteria; order Burkholderiales; family Burkholderiaceae; genus Burkholderia; species Burkholderia sp. BCC1993. Next base: position 185,999 of record NZ_CAJPGZ010000005.1, read on the forward strand.
CGGCGCGCCGGTTACGACATGCCGGTGATCGTGATCAGCCGCGACGCGCAGGTGGTCGACAAGGTCGTCGCGCTCGAGATCGGCGCGGACGACTATGTCGTGGAGCCGTTCGAGCCGATGGAGCTGGTCGCACGCGTGCGCAGCGCGATGCGCCGCTACGCACCGAACCGGTCGGGATCGTCGCGCGGGCCGGGGGATGCCGAAATCTATGCGTTCGGCGACATCGAGGTGAATTTCGTCACGCGGCGCGCGACCCGCGGGGGAGACGACCTCGGGTTGCGTGCCAGCGAATTCGCGCTGCTCGAACTGTTCATCTCGCAGCCGCTGCGCATCCTGTCGCGCGCGGAGATCCTCGCGCTGCTGGGGCTGACCGTGGCCGGGCGCTCCGAGCGCGGGCTCGACGTGCTGATCTTCCGGCTGCGCAACCTGATCGAGCAGGCGGTCGGTGACTATCGCTACATCCGCACCGTGCGCGGGAAGGGCTACCTCTTCGTGCCGCTCGGCACGCTGGCAGACGACGCGGACCCGCCGCCGCCCGCGTGAGCGGGGCGCGGGCACGTCGTGCATCGCGCCCGGCGTGTCGCGCGCCGGCATCGAATCGACCAACTTTCACCTGCGCATGCCGCCATCGCCCCGGTTCGCCATCGGGGCGACCCGCCATTGTCGTTTTAGAACGACCGTGCTAAATTGCCCGCCAGCATTGGCAGTCACCGACCCGATCATCCGGTTCCGGCAACCGGCGCCCACGGGCGCGCCGGCGCGCGGCCCGACAGGAGACAGACGTGATGGAGCATGCATCGATCGAGCGCGCGCGGATCGACCGGACGGCACACGCGCGGCCGCGGCCGGCGCGGGGCGTGCGGACCACGCGGAGGGCGTCGCGATGAGCCTGTTGATGTCGCGACGTGATCTCGCGTTCCTGCTGTACGACTGGCTCGATGCCGATGCGCTCGTCGCGCTGCCGCGCTATGCGGAGCACAGCCGCGAGACGTTCGATGCGGTGCTCGACACCAGCGAGCGGATCGCGGCCGAGCTGTTCGCGCCGCATGCGGCACGCGGCGATCGCGAGGAGCCGCGGTTCGACGGCGAGCGCGTGACGCTGATCCCCGAAGTCGAGCCGGCCGTGCGGGCCTTTGCCGAGGCCGGCCTGATCGCCGCCGGCCAGGACGAAGCGTTCGGCGGGATGCGGCTGCCGAAACTGGTCGAAGCCGCGTCGTTCCTGTTCTTCCAGGCCGCGAACATCGCGACCGCCGCGTACCCGTTCCTCACCGTCGCGAACGCGAACCTGCTGCTCGCGCACGGCAGCCCCGCGCAGATCGATGCGTTCGCGCGTCCCGAACTGGAAGGGCGCTTCTTCGGCACGATGTGCCTGTCCGAGCCGCAGGCCGGTTCGTCACTGTCGGACATCGTCACGCGTGCCGACTTCGAATGCGCGTCGCCGCTCGGCCCGCGCTACCGGATCACCGGCAACAAGATGTGGATTTCGGGCGGCGAACACGAACTGGCGGAGAACATCGTTCACCTCGTGCTCGCGAAGATTCCCGATGAACAGGGGCGGCTGCTGCCCGGCACGCGCGGCATCGCGCTGTTCATCGTCCCCAAATATCTGCCGGCCGACGACGGCGCCGCGCGCGGCGAGCGCAACGACGTGGTGCTTGCCGGCCTGAACCACAAGATGGGCTATCGCGGCACGGCCAACTGCCTGCTGAACTTCGGCGAAGGCACGCGTCATCGCCCGCAGGGGCGCGCCGGTGCGATCGGCTATCTGGTCGGCGAGCCGAATCACGGCCTCGCATATATGTTCCACATGATGAACGAGGCGCGCATCGGCGTCGGCGCGGGCGCGGTGGCGCTCGGCTACACCGGTTACCTGCACGCGCTCGACTATGCGCGCAACCGGCCGCAGGGACGCCCGCTCGGACCGGCCGGCAAGGACGCGGCCGCGCCGCAGGCGCCGATCGTCGCGCACCCGGACGTGCGGCGCATGCTGCTCGCGCAGAAGGCGTACGTCGAAGGCGGGCTCGCGCTGATCCTGTACTGCGCGCGGCTCGTCGACGAAGCGCGCGCGCACGGCGACGCGGCGGTGCGCGCCGAGGCCGCGCAACTGCTCGACATCCTGACGCCGATCGCGAAAAGCTGGCCGTCGCAGTGGTGTCTCGCGGCCAACGATCTCGCGATCCAGGTGCATGGCGGCTACGGCTATACGCGCGACTATCCGGTCGAGCGGCTCTATCGCGACAACCGCCTGAATCCGATTCACGAAGGCACGCATGGCATCCAGGCACTTGACCTGCTGGGCCGCAAGGTGGGCCAGGACGGCGGCGCGCTGCTGCGCACGCTCGACGCGCGCATCGGCGCGACGCTCGAACGCGCGCGGGCCGCGGACGCCGACGCGCGCTCGCATGCCGATGCGCTCGCGCAGCGCTGGGTGTGGCTCGTCGACGTCACGCGCGCGCTGACCGCGCTCGGCGATCCGCAGGTGCGGCTCGCGAATGCGAGCGTCTATCTGGAGGCGTTCGGCCATCTGGTCGTCGCGTGGCTGTGGCTCGACGTGACGCTCGCCGCGCACGGGCGCGATGACGATTTCCACGCTGGCAAGCGGGCCGCCGCGCGTTACTTCTTTCGCTGGGAGCTGCCGAAGGTGGATGCGCAGCTCGACCTGCTGGCGAGTGTCGATACGACGACGCTCGAGATGCGCGACGCGTGGTTCTGAGCGCCGCGCTGCACGGATGACGGTGGCGCGGCGCGGGCTGGTGCGCGTGCGCTGCGCGCCGATCGCGCGGGCGCGTCCCGCTGCCGTATCGATGCGCGACGACCTCGCGCAAGGAGAGAGGAGAGCATGAAAGCCCTGTTGTGTACCGCATTCGGCCCGATCGACCGCTTGCGCATCGAGGACGTCGCGATTCCCGAACCGGCCGCCGGCCAGGTGCGGATTCGCGTGAAGGCGGCGTCGCTCAACTTCCCCGATGCGCTGATCGTCCAGGGGCTCTATCAGGTGAAGCCGGCGCTGCCGTTCTCGCCCGGCGCGGAATTCGCCGGCGTGATCGACGCGGTCGGCGACGGCGTGAGCGCCTGGCGGCCCGGCGACGAGGTGGTCGCATTCACCGGCCATGGCGGCTTCGCCGCGCAGTGTGTGGCCGACGTGCAGCAGATCGCGGCGCTGCCGCCGGGGATGACGTTCGAGCAGGGCGCGGCGCTCGTGCTGGCCTACGGCACGTCGCTGCATGCGCTGCAGCAGCGCGCGCGCCTGCAGCAGGGCGAGACGCTGCTGGTGCTGGGCGCGGCCGGCGGCGTCGGGCTGGCCGCGATCGAGATCGCGAAGGCGCTGGGTGCACGCGTGATCGCGGCCGCGTCGAGCACGGACAAGCTCGCGCTGTGCCGCGCAGCCGGCGCCGACGACACGATCGACTATGCGACCGAGGACCTGCGGCGCCGTGTCGACGAACTGACCGGCGGACGCGGCGCGGACGTCGTCTACGATCCGGTCGGCGGCGCATACAGCGAGGCGGCGCTGCGCGCGACCGCGTGGCGCGGCCGGTTCCTCGTGGTCGGCTTCGCGGCCGGCGAGATTCCGAAGATCGCGCTGAACCTCGCGCTGCTCAAGGAGCGCGACATCCTGGGCGTGTTCTGGGGCGACGCGGTGCGGCGCGACCCCGCGCAGCATGCGGCGAACATGCGCCAGCTCGCGCAATGGTTCGCGGCCGGCAAGGTGCGGCCCGCGATCACCGAGCGTGTGCCGCTCTCGGGTGCGGCCGACGCAATCGCGCGCATGGTGAGCCGGCAGGTGAAGGGCAAGGTCGTGATCCTGCCGGACGCGTGATCACGCCGACGCGGCATCATGCGGCGGCGGCCCGAGCGGGCGCCGCCTTGGAGCGAGTTTCTTTCGTGTGACGTTACCGGAGTCGTTGAGCATGCAACCCCTGTCGAATCTGCAACCCGCCGTCGCGACATCGCTCGCGACGTGGCACGCGATGCTCGCGCGCAAGGATTTCAGCGAACTCGACACGATCGTCCATCCGGACGCCGTGTTCCGCTCGCCGATGGCGTTCAAGCCGTACGGACCGGCGCCCGCGCTGCTGCTGGCGCTGCGCACGGTGCTCACGATCCTCGAGAACTTCGAATACCACCGCGCGTTCGCCGACGACGACGGCACGAGCGTCGTGCTGGAATTCAGTGCGACGCTCGGCGACAAGCGGCTGAAGGGGATCGACATGATCCGCTTCGACGTCGACGGGCGGATCGTCGAATTCGAGGTGATGATTCGGCCGTTCAATGCGCTGCAGGCGCTCGGCGCGGCAATGGGCGCGCGGCTCGGGCAGCAGCTTCCGGCGTTCAAGATCGGCGAGTGAGCGGGGGCCGCCGGCCGGTGCGGCAAATGTCGCCGGCGCAACGCGACGGTCGCGCTCGCGTGCGGCGCCGGCCGGGCGCGCGTCAGTGAGTCTTGATCCTGACGCTGTAGCCGGCATCCTCGAACGCGACGACGAATTCCTCGGGGAACAGCCACGACTCGACCTTCACGTGCGAGGTCGCGCAATCGATCTCGACCTTGGCGTCGGGATCGACGCGCCAGATTTCATGTTCGACCGCGCGGGCGGTATCGTCGTCGAGCGAGTGGTCCAGTACGAATTCCATGATCAATTTCCTGTTTTGACGGCCGCATTCACACGAGCGAGAACGGCCGGTTGGCGAACGAAGCCGATGACGTCGCCGGGATCGGACAACACGGGTCGACGATACGCGCGATCGCGTCGAACGATAAGCCGGCATGCGCGTGACGCACTGTCGCCCGTTGATCAACGAATCCGGTGAAGCGCGTGCGAACGGGCTTCCGGAGTGCGAAAGATGCGTTGCAGCCAACATCGACTTGGCTCACGGCGATGCGCGGCTCGCCTCGCGTCAGCGAATTCCCGATGAAGCAAGTACCGTTCCGCGCGATCGACGTTGCACGACACGGTACGGCACCGCATCACTCGACGCACGACGCACGACGCACGACGCACGACGCACGACGCACGACGCACCGCGCACCGCGCACCGCGCACCGCGCACCACGCACCACGCAACGCGCACCACGCTCCGCGCATCACGCATCGAGCGACGCCACCGCATCGGCCGCGATCATCGCGAGGTGATTCGCGGGCCGCGGCCGGCCGGTCGGACGAAACACGGCCTCGCCCTGCACGATGGCGCGGCCCGAATACGCGCACCGTCCGTCGCGCCGTGCGACCGCGCGGCGCCATTTCTGTTCGCCGTAGTGCAGGCGGCCGCTTTCGACCCAGCGGACCAACAGCGATTCGTGCGACCACTCCAGCAGCGTGACGTGAATCTGGCTGCGACCGGGTGACGATGCGCGCGGCGCGATGCCGACGGAAGAGACGGTCAGCATGATCGATTGCTTTCGGCGCAGCCGCCGCGGCGCCGATCCGCATCGCGCGGTGACGGACGGCACTGCGTCGGCTGCCCGGCGCGGCGCCGGAGTTCGTGAGTTACGCTGAATGCCATTGCCAGTCTCCTGCCGGCCGGCGAGGCCGGCGCGGGGTCGATCGAGGCCGCGCGCGCTCGACGCGGCCGGTTCGGGATGCGTCGACGGAGCGGGTGCGCAGGTGACATACCGCTCGCATCGCCGACGAACGCCCAGTGTAAAAGCGCATGCCGGGCCACCGGAAGGCGCGCGAACAAGAACACGGTGTTGCCCGATATCGAACACGGGCATGCGTGTATGCGGCCGCACCACGGCATCAAGGGCGCGTATCCGGCGCCGCGCCGCGCGCCGTCGCGTGCGGCGTCGGGCGCAGCGTGACCGTGCAGGTCGTGCCCGCCGCGAGGAAGCCGTCGCGCGGCATACCGTCCAGCCGGATCCGGACCGGCACCCGCTGCGCGAGCCGCACCCACGTGAAGATCGGGTTGACGTCGGCGAGCAGCGTCGCGCCGGCCGGATTGTCGCGATCGCTGATGCCGCGCGAGACGCTTTCGACGTGTCCGGTCAGCGACGGCCCGCCGGACAGCAGCCGGATCTCGGCCGGATCGCCGACGTGCACCTGCGGCAGCTTGGTTTCCTCGAAATAGCCGTAGACCCAGTACGAATGCGCGTCGATCAGCGCGAGGCGCGCGACGCCCGCGCTCGCATAGTCGCCGGGATACAGGTTCAGGTTCGTGATGTAACCGTCGACCGGCGCGCGGACCTCGCTGCGCGCGAGATTCAGGCGCGCGACGTCGCGCGCGGCGAGCGCGGCCTGATAGCTCGCCTGCGCCTGCCGCGCGGCCGAGCCGGCATCCTCGCGCACCTCGGCCGAGATCACCGCGCTGTCGAGCTGCGCGCGGCGCGACGCCTGCTGGCGGCGCATGTCGAGCTCGGCCTTGCGCAGGTCGACCTGCGCGTCGGCCTGCGCGAGCGCGTAGCGGAAGCGGTCGGCGTCGATGCGGAACAGCACGTCGCCGCGGCGCACCGGCTGGTTGTCGGCGACGCGCACGTCGGTCACGATGCCGGACACGTCGGGCGCGATATTGACGACCTTGGCACGCACGCGGCCGTCGCGCGTCCACGGCGCATACATGTAGCGGTTCCACAGCGCGTGGGCGAGCAGGACGGCGACGGCGAACAGCAGCAGGGTGGCCACGACGCGGAAAATGGTTTGGGCACGCATGTTGACTCGATACGAAACAGGATGATCCGTCAGCCGGCCAGCAGCAGGCCGGCGCCGCAGAACAGGCACACGAACACGGACACGCGGAACAGCGCCGGATGCCACACGTGCCGGTACAGCCCCGCGCGGGCGAGCACGCGATCGACGATCCAGAAGGCGACGCCGCAGCCGACGAACGCGGGCAGCACGCCCGGCACGAGCAGCGACGCGATCGGAAATTCAGCGAACATCGGGCGCTCCCGGTGGTGGCCGGGCGGCTGCGTCGCCCGTCGTTTCGACGCCGCCGCCGAGCGCCGTCATCAGTTGCGCCCACGTGTCGAGACGCGCGGCGCGCACGTTGGCGAGTGCCTGTTGCGCCTGCAGCAGTTCGGTCTGGGTCGACAGCACGTTCAGGTAGTCCGTGAGGCCCGCGCGATAACCCTGCGCCGCATAGTCGAACGCGCGTTGCGCGGAGCCGTTCGCGGCCTCGATGTCGACCTGCTGCCGCGCGAGCGACTGCAGCGACACGACCTGGTCGGCGACGTCGCGAAACGCCGCGAGGACGGCCTCGTTGTAGGTCTCGACCGCGAGATCGTAGTCGGCGACCGCGACGCCGTAGCGGCCCTGGCGAACGCCGCCGTCGAAGATCGGCAGCGAAATGGCCGCGCCGAACCCGTGCGTCATCGCATCGTTGTTGATGAACGTGAAGAAGCCGCCGAACGCGGCCGACGCGAGCCCGGCGCTCGCGATCAGGTCGATGTTCGGATAGAAGTCGGCGTGCGCGGCGTGCATCCCTTTTGCCATCGCTTCGACGCGCCAGCGCGCGGCGCGGATGTCCGGCCGGTGGCCGACGAGTTCGGCCGGCAGGTTCGCCGGCAGCGCCACCGGCACGTCGAGCCGCAGCGCGGGCCGCGTGAGCGCCGCACCGGCGCCCGGCCCGCGCCCGGTAAGCACCGCCAGTTCGTTGCGCAGCACCGCGAGCTGCCGGTCGAGTTCCTCGATCTGCGCGCGGGTCGTCGCGACCGGCGTGCTCGCCTGCGTGATCTCGAAGCGGCTCGCGAGCCCGGCCCGGTAGCGGCGCGCGATGATGTCGACGACATCCTGCTGGCGCTTGCGGGTCGCCAATGCGACGTCGCGCTGGTCGAAGGTCTTCGCGAATGTGACGTAGGTGCGCACGACCGCGGTTTCGAGCGTCAGGCGCGCGACGCGCGCGTCGGCTTCGGCCGCGAGCGTGCTGTCGAGCGCGCCTTCGCGTTCCGCGCGATGCTTGCCCCACAGGTCGAGCGGGTAGCCGAGGTTCGCGCCGGCCGAATTGTTCCAGACGGTATTGCCGCCCGGCGGGCTCGGGCTCGCGAAGCGTGCGAAGCGCGTGCGGCCGAAATCGCCGCTCGCGGACACGCTCGGGTAGCGCGACGCACCGGCGACGCGCGCGAGCTCGGCGTAGCGGTCGATGCGCGCCTGCGCGACGCGCAGTGCCGGGCTGCCGGCCACGGCATCGGCGACCAGCGCGTCGAGTTGCGGATCGCGCCACGCGCGCCACCAGTCGTCGCGCGGCCACGCTGCCTGCGATGCGGCGGCGGGCATGTTCTGCGCGAGCGTGCCGGCATCGACGAGCGTCGCACGCGGCGCGCGGCCGCCGGTGTTCGCGCACGCGCCGAGCCACAGCACGGCGAGCGTCGCGATGACGCGCGCGGCGAGGGAACGGGGCGAGCTTGCCGCGCTGCGGCGCTCGGGATTACGCACGGGCATCATCGGGCGCGGCGGAAGGGGTGGGCGGGGTGGACGGGCGTTGCAGCGGAACGAGATTGCATTGCAGCGACACGAGGATGAAGTGGACGCAGTCGGCGACGCGTGGCGTCGTGCCGGTCGTAAGCGGCGGCGCAGCGTTCAGCGTGGCGAGCGCATCGGCGGCCGCGCGCTCGGCGTCGTGCAGCGTCGCGGGCGACGGCTTTTCGAACAGGCGCGCGACCGCCGTGCACAGCGCGCGTTCGTGCGCATGCCACGCACTGGCGGCCGGTTCGGCGGCGCCGGCAGTGCGCAGATCGACGATGCTGCGACCGATCTCCAGCGACGCGAAGCTCCACGCGAACAGTTCCTGCTGGCCGAGGCGGCCGGTTGCCGGGCGCGCGGCGATCTGCAGCGTGAAATCGCGCACGCCGGCGTCGAAGCGCGGCATCAGGCCGTCGAGTTCGCCGAAGCACGCATCGACCGACACCAGTCGTCGCAGCGCATCGAGATAGCGGCCGGTCGCCCAGTCGCCCGCATACGGCGCGACGACGGAATAGGCGAGCGATGCGGCCACGATGCCGAGGATCGACGAGAAGCCGGCGTCGAGCGTCACTGTCGGCGCATAGACGCCGGGGTTGGTGATGTTGGTCAGGAAGCAGAAATAGATGTTGAAGCCGAGACCGAACGCGGCCGTCTTCGGAAACGTGTTGAGGTACGCGCCGACCGCGACGAACAACGCGACCGCCGCGGCGAGCGGCGCGAAGCCGTCCATGCCGGGCAGCAGCACGAAATTGAACGCGACGCTCGTGAGCCACGCGACCGTGCAGCCGAGCGCGACCTGGCGCGTCGCCGCGGCCGGTGCCGGCATGATCGAGTACAGCGCGCTGGCGATCGTGGCGGACACCACGGCGCCGGCCGCGCCGGTCCAGCCCGACGCGATCCAGAACAGCGACACGGCCGACACCGCGACGATCGCGCGCAGTCCTGCCGCGGCTGACACCATGCGGTTCGCGCTGGTGACGATCCGCGCCGGTGCGCGGGCCGGACCGGATGCGGCCGCGGCCGGTGCCGGCTGCCGGCGGATCGCGACGAAGTCCGCCAGATATGCGCGCAGGCTGTCGAGCGCGTGCCGCAGCAGCGACAAGCCGGTCAGCGCATCGCGCGCATCGGGCACGGGTGTCGGCGCAGCGTTTTCCGGTAGCCGCGCAATGGCCTGGTCGAGCGCGTCGACGAGTTGCTCGACGGCGTGCAGGTCGAACGCGCGCGCGGGGTCGTCCGGCGGCAGCATGCGCGCGACGTCGTCGCAGGCGGCCGACAGCACGTCGGCCGCACGATGGCCGGCGGCGCGGTCGAGCCGGGCGCGATACTGATGCAGCGCGTGAAAGCGCGCGCCGGCATCGAGAAACTGCCCGGCCATGCGCGTCATGATGTCGTTGCGCGCGCGCAGGTCGGGATCCTCGAACACCGCCGCGCTGCGCAGGTTCTCGAGTTGCGCGCGCGCGGCGAGGAGCCGCAGGTAGCGGCGGCTCCGCTCGTCGGCCGGCAGGGTCTGCGTGAGCGCGGCGCGCACGAAGCCGATGAAGTCCGCATAGTGGTCTTCGCCGGTCTTCATCAGCATCGCGCGGACATGACGCGGCAGGATCAGCGCACTGACGACGCCGGCCGACAGGATGCCGATCGACACCTCGCCGAGCCCGGTGACGACGTTCGCGATGATGTCGTAGGGCCGCTCGATCGACGGGATCGCGGCGATGCACGTCGCATAGCCGGCGAGCACGAAACCGTACGACTGATAGTTGCGGAAGTACGCGGCGCCCCACGTGCAGCAACCGATCCACAGTACGAGCGCGGCGAGGAACAGCACGCGCGCCTGCGGGAACGCGCCGATCAGCACGATCGCGGCCAGGTTGCCGATCAGCATGCCGACGCCGCGATAGAAGCCGCGCGCCATCACCATCCCGCTGTGCTGATGCATCATCAGGATCACGACCGTCACCATCGCCGTGCGCGGCGCTGCCAGCTCCAGCCGCATCGACACGCCCATCGCCAGCACGACTGCGACGACGGTCTTCGCGACGTGGATCAGGCGCGCGCCGTCGGTCCGGCCGTATTCGCGGCTCATGCCGAGCAGCACGCGCGCGAACGCCGCTGCGTTGACAGGCCTGGCTAGCGCGGGCTTGGTCGGCGGCATGGCGTGACGGCAGGACGGATCCGGCGGGACGGGGGCGACAGGGTGGCGCGCATCGCGTCAGACGGAATCCGTCGACAGCATTTCGACATGCAACTCGTTGTCCGTGCTGGCGGACGACGGCGGATCGAGCAGCGCGATGCGCACGTGTTCGATGAACAGCTTCAGCTTGTTGCTCGCGTACGGATTGCGCGGATAGACCGCGTAGATCACTTCGTCCTGCGGTGATTCATCGGCGAGCACGCGCACCAGTCGGCCGTCGCGCAGGCAGTCGTCCGCGATGTAGCGCGGCAGCATCGCGATGCCGATGCCTTGCACCGCGGCGTCGCACAGCGTTTCGCTGTTGTTGGACAGGAACACGCTGCCCGGGCTGATCGCGCGCGGCTTGCCGAGGCTGCCGGGCGTCGTGAACGTCCAGGTGGCCGACGGCGCCGTATGGCTGTAGTTCAGGCAGCGGTGCTCGAGCAGCGCGTCGATCGAGTCCGGTTCGCCGTGAGCGGCGAGGTAGTCGGGACTGCAGACGACGACGCGCTCGCATGCGGCGACGCGGCGTGCGATCAGCGCGCTGTCGGGCAGTCGCGCGGAGCGGATCGCGACGTCGAAGCGCTCGACTTCGAGGTTCATCGTGCGATCGTCGGTTTCGAGCGTGACGCGCAGCTGCGGATGCGCGGCGGCGAAGGCCGCGACCGCCGGCCCGAGCCGGCGGCGAGTGAGACTCACCGGCGACGTGATGCGCAGCTCGCCGCACAGTCCGTGCGAGCGTTCCGCGATTTCCTCGGCGACGTCGACGAGCCGGCGCATCGATTCCGACGCGGCGCGATAGAAGATCATGCCGTCTTCGGTCGGCGTCACGTTGCGGGTCGAGCGCATCAGCAGCTGCACGCCGAGCGTGCGCTCGAGGTCGCTGATGCGCTTGCTGACGACGGACTTCGACAGGCCGAGCCGGCGTGCGGATTCGGTGATGCTTTGCCGCTCGACGGCGAACAGGAAGGCCTGGATATCGTCTATGTTCAGGGATTTCATGATGCTGTCCGAGGGGCGTCGGGCATGAGTGAAGGGCGGCCGTTTGCTGCGCTGCCACGCATGCCGAGGCGATCGACGGGCGACGCGACGGTCGGCGGCGGCGCGAATCGTGTGACGAAAGCGCGGCGCGCGGCGGCATGCGCCGAAACGGCTGCAACACGCGGGAAATGCGATGCGCAGCCGGCACGTCGCGGCCGCTCGAACGGCTTCGCGCGACTGCGCTGCAACGCGGCGCGAACGGGCGGTTCGGGGGCGCGGCGGGTTACGCGAGCTTGATGCGAGCCCGACGCCGTTGGCAATCCGTATGAGTTCAAGCGTAGTGGAACGTGTCGCGTGTCGATAGCCGGGCCGGATGGTCCTCAGTGTTCCGTGCATGGAACAATCGATCACGCTGCCGCCAGGGGCGGCGCGATCTGCGAATCGCTGCCGGCGCTTGCCGGCGCGGCGGCGGGCGTCAGGCGATCTGGTTGAGGCGATAGACCTCCACCGTGTCGACGGCATCCCAGTCGCGGGCCTGGAACGCCGCGATGTGCGGGCTTTCGTTGTGATGGCTGGCCTGGGCCTGCGCGTTCTCCCACAGCTCGACGAACACGAAGCGGCGCGCGTCGGCTTCGTCGACCAGCAGTTCGTAGCGCAGGTTGCCGTGCTCCTGCCGGGACGGCTCGACGAGCTCGGCGAGCCGGGTGCGCAGGCGTGCCTCGTGGCCGGCCTTCGCGTACAGCACTGCGACGATGTGCAGTTGCGTCATCTTCGTTCTCCGATCAGGTGCGCGAGCAGGGTGGCGGGCGGACCCGCTTCACCCGTGGGTGACCAGGCGGCCGGGACCGGCGGCGATCAGGATCATGAAGCCGCCGATGATGCTGATGTGTTCGAGAAAGCCGGTCAGCATCAGCGTGCGCTGGTTGCCTTGCTGGTTCCAGAAGTCGTAGAACACGATCGCGGTCGCGAGCGTGAACACCGCGAGCAGCACCGATGCGAGCAGGGTCTGGAAGCCGACCATGATCGCGATCCCGCAGACGAGCTGGACGACGATCGTGCTCGCGAGCGCGAGATGCGGGAGCGGCAGGTTCTTCGCGCGCACTTCCTCGAGGCCGTGCCGGAAGAACAGGAATTTGTTGATGCCGCTCAGCACGAACATCAGCGCGATGAAAAAGCGGCCCGCGAACAGGAGATAGTCGGCCATGGCGCGTGCGTATCCGGTATCGGTCGGAGGGAAGGCGTCGACGCCGGGCGTCGACGCGGTGTGGCGTTGCAGTTGCGCCCGCCGGCATCCGGACGGGCGCAACCGCGCGTGACGGCGTTCGCCGTCGCGGCTCAGCTCTTGTCGTACGAGAACTGGATGCCCGCGGTGCCGCCGGTTTCGATGAACAGGTTGATGAACGCGGGGACGGTTGCGCTGCGCGCCCAGTCGCGCTGCAGTTCGCAGAACAGCTGCGCGACGCTGATCATCTGGCCGCCGGCCTGCTCGATGCGGCGCAGCGCGGCTTCGTGCGCGGCGACCGACGTGCCGCCGACCGCATCGACGACCACATAGACTTCGTAGCCGGCCTTCAGCGCGTCGAGCGCGGGGAAGGTCAGGCACGCTTCGGTCCACAGCGCGGTCATGATCAGTTTCTTGCGGCCGGTGGCCTCGACGGCCTTGCGGAACTCGACGTCTTCCCACGAGTTGATGCTGGTGCGGTCGTAGGTCGGATAGCCTTCGAGCGCGGCACGCAACTGCGGGATCGGCGGCTTGTTCAGGCCGGTCTTCACGTTGACGGTCGAGTGGACGATGGGCAGGTCGTATGCGACCGCGGCCTTCGATGCGCCGACGATGTTGTTGATCAGCAACTGGCGATCCATCGATGCAATCGAGTTCACCTGGACCGGCTGGTAGTCGATGACGATGAACGCCGCGTTCTGCGGGGTGAGCAGGTGGTCGTTCGCGGGATCGCGAATCGGTTCGCTTGCCATGGTTCTCTCCAGATCAGGGTGGTGGGAGGCTGGGGATCACGATCGCGCCGCCCCGTCGTGCGGGCGCGATGCGATTCTGTTGCGGTGCGGTGCCGCGACGATCGAAGCGCGACGGTGAGGCGCGACTTCGACGCGGCGCGCGCCCGGCGATTCGCCGGATTCGGGTGCCGGCGAGTGTCGTCAGCTTATGCGATTCACGCGGCGGTGCGTAGCGCGCACGGACAGAACATAGTGTTCTCGTTCATCGAACGGCATGCGTGCGCGACCGGGCGCGGCGTGCCGCTATCATGAGCGGCATGATCAGGAGAACTGACAGGTATGACGGCGACGGTTGCCGCGCATGCGGCGATCGAGCGGCGTGGCGCCGGCCCGATCCGGCGGTGCGGATCGGGGAGTCGAAGCGGGCGGGAGCGGGTAACGAACGAAACGCGCGGCCTAGCGCCGCGCGCGTGCCTTGCCGGCGCTACGCATGGCCGGCGCCGCGCCGCCGGCGGGTGCGGTGTCTTCCAGCACGAGCCGTGCGGTGGCGGCGAAGTGCGCGCGCAGCAGCTCGCACGCGCGATCGGCGTCGCGCGCGATCACGGCCTTCATGATGTCCTCGTGCTCGCGACCGACATCGCGCGCGTCCGCATGCTGGCTGCGCAGCGACTGATGCCGGTAGCGCGCGGTCTGCGTGCGCAGCGTCGCCGCGAAATGCTTGAGCCATTTCGAACGACAGCCGGCCAGCAGCGTCGCGTGGAAGTGGTCGTGCGCGCGTTCCCAGTCGGGGTTCATCCGCGGCGGCTCGTCGATGACGGTCGGCAGGCTGTTCACCAGATGGAACGCGGCGAGCACCGACGCTTCCCATTCGAGGTTGCCGCTCTCGATCGCGTCGCGCAGCGCCTCGGATTCGATGCACTGCCGCACCGACGTGATGTCCTCGAGATCCGCGCGGGATACCGGGGTCACGCGAAAGCCGCGCTGGTCCTCCGCCTCGACGAAGCCGCTCATCGCGAGTCGCGACACGGCCTCGCGCAGCGGGATCACGCCGGCCTGGTAGCGGTCGGCCAGCTCCCGGATCTTCAGCTTGGAGCCGGGGGCGAGCGCACCCGACACGATGTCCCGAAGAATGGTGTCGGCCAGCACCGACGCCATGGTTCGCGAGCCGCCGGTTACTGCGTCGTCAAACGTCATGTCCACGAATATTTCCCTCCAGATGGCCAAATTATATGCAGAACCGGGGAACGTATGCGAAGGCTAGGGTAAACATGCAAAGACGAAAATATATATATTTTCTAAATTTGTATCTAAATCGCGGCCGGCCCGGCGGCGACCCCTTGATCTGGAGATGTCATGCGTTACGTGAATTTTTCGCCCGATGGCCGCAAACGGATGCTCGGCGTGCTGCGCGATTCGACCATCGTGTCGCTCGGCGATGCGACGCTCGAGCAGTTGCTCGCGAGCGGTATCGACCTGGCCAGCTTCGCCGACCGGCAGGCATCGGCCGGCCCGACCTTCCACGTCGACGAGGTGACGTGGCTGCCGCCGCTCACGCGCCCCGGCAAGATCATCTGCGTCGGGTTGAACTATGCCGACCACACGAAGGAAAGCCCGTACGAACAGCCTTCCTATCCGACCCTGTTCCCGCGCTTCACGACGAGCCTGATCGGGCACGGTGCGCCGATGATCCGGCCGCGCGTGTCCGATTCGCTCGACTTCGAGGGCGAGTTGGCGGTCGTGCTGAAGAGCGGCGGCCGTCACGTGCCGAAAGCGCGCGCGCTCGATTGCGTGGCCGGCTACTCGGTGTTCAACGATGGGTCGGTGCGCGAGTACCAGTTCAAGGCGCCGCAATGGACCGTCGGCAAGAACTTCGACGGCACCGGCGCGTTCGGCCCCGCGCTCGTCACCGCCGACGAACTGCCGGCGGGCGGCGCCGGGCTGCGGCTGGAAACGCGGCTGAACGGCAAGGTCGTGCAGTCGGCGAACACGAGCGACATGCTGTTCGACGTCGCGACGCTGATCGCGATCGTCAGCGAGGCGATCACGCTGGAAGCGGGCGACGTGATCGTCAGCGGCACGCCGGCCGGCATCGGCTGGGCGCGCGACCCGAAGCTGATCATGCGCGACGGCGACGTGTGCGAGGTCGAGATCGAAGGGCTCGGCATCCTGCGCAATCCGGTGCGCGACGAAGACGCGGCGCAATGAACGCCGGCCGTTGAACGGACCCAATCAAGAGACTGAGGAAGACATGAGACAGATTCGAGTTCCGGTGTTGGTGGTCGGCGCAGGGCCGGCCGGGCTGACGACCGCGGCATTGCTCGCGAAATACGGCGTCGAGGTGCTGGCGATCACGCGTTATCCGGGCACCGCCCATTCGCCGCGCGCGCACATCACGAACCAGCGCACCGTCGAGGTGTTCCGCGATCTCGGCATCGAGGCAAGCGTGCGCGCGCTCGCGACGCCGAACGAGCTGATGACCAACAACGTGTGGGCGACCAGCTTCGCGGATCGCGAGATTGCGCGGTTGCAGACCTGGGGCACGGGCACGAAGCGCAAGGCCGACTACGAGGCAGCCAGCCCGTCGCAGATGTGCAATGCGCCGCAGCATCTGCTCGAGCCGGTGATCCTCGGCGCGGCGCGCGAGTCCGGCGCGCATATCCTGTTCAACACCGAACTCGTGTCGATTCGTCAGACGGACGACGCGGTGATCGCGCAGCTCGTCGACGTCGTGACGCGCGAGGAGATCGAGGTGATCGCCGATTACGCGGTCGGCGCGGACGGCGCGCAAAGCATCGTGGTCAAGCAGCTCGGCTTCGAACTCGACGGCGAAATGGGGCTCGGCTGCGCGGTGAACTGCTGGCTCGAGGTCGACCTGGAGAAATACACCGCGCGCCGCCCGGGCGTGCTGTACTGGATGAGCCAGCCGGGCAGCGACTACTGGGTCGGCAGCGGCACCTACATCTGCGTGCGGCCGTGGAACGAATGGGTGCTGCTGTTCATGTACAACCCGAAGGACGGCGAGCCCGACCTGAGCCACGACGCGGTGATCGCGCGGGCGCGCGCGACGATCGGCGACCCCGAGATCCCGATCCGCGTGAAGGCGGTGTCGAAGTGGACGATCAACCGGATGGTCGCGCGCACGATGGTGAAGGGCCGCGTCGCGATCGCCGGCGACGCCGCGCACCGCCATCCGCCGGCGAACGGGCTCGGCTCGAACACGTCGGTGCAGGACGCGTTCAACCTCGCGTGGAAGCTCGCGATGATCGTGAAGGGGCAGGCATCGCCCGCGCTCTTGCAGACCTATTCGGACGAGCGCCAGCCGGTTGCCGAGACGGTCGTGAATCGTGCGATCAAATCGGTCGGCGAGATGCTGCCGATCGCGAAGGCGCTCGGCTTCACGGAAGGGCAGAGCGTGGAGGAAGGCTGGGCGTCGCTCGACGGGCTGTTCGCCGAGGACGCCGCCGGCCGGAAGCGCCGCAAGGCGCTCGCCGATGCGGTCGAACTGCAGAACTACCAGTTCAACTGCCATGGCGTCGAACTCGGACAGCATTACACGTCGTCCGCTATCGTACGCGACGGCGCGACGTTCCCGATTCCGTCGCGTGACCCGGAGCTTTACTATCATCCGACGACGACGCCTGGCGCATCGATTCCGCACGCGTGGATCCAGCACGACGGCGAACAGGTGTCGACGCTCGACCTCGTCGGCCGCGGCGCGTTCACGGTGCTCACGGGCGCCGGCGGCCAGGCGTGGCTCGATGCGGCGCAGCGGGTCGGCGACGAATTCGGCATCGAGATCCGTGCGGTGTCGATCGCGCCCGGCACGCGGACGTTCGACGTGTACGGCGATTGGGCGCGGCAGCGCGAGATCGAGGATCACGGCTGCGTGCTGGTGCGGCCCGACCGCTTCGTCGCATGGCGTTCGGAAGCGCTGGCCGACGATCCGGCCGGCGCGCTGCGCCGTGTGCTGTCGCGGATTCTCGGCGGCACGGGGCAGGCACGCGCGCGGGCCGACGCGGTCGCGCTCGCGCTCGCCGAAGCGTAATGGAGGCCGGCATGACGACTGCAACGACGACGACGGCTGCGGCGATAGCGACACGCAAGCGTGCCGCATTCGGCATCCACAGCATCGACCATTTCGCGCTCGACGTGCCGGGCCTCGCGAACGCCCGTCGCTTCGTGACGGCGTTCGGCTTCGACGTCGAGGACGCCGGGCGAGAACTGCGACTGCGCACGGCGCCCGGCGCTCACGTGTGGGCGACCTTGCGCGATGGGCCGCGCAAGCGGCTCGCGTATCTGTCGCTGAACTGCTTCGCCGACGACTTCGCGCCGCTGCGCGCGCAGATTCTCGCCGCGGGCGGTCGCGCGGCGGCGGCGCCGGAAGGGCAGGCGCCGGACGACGGCTTCTGGTTCGAGGATCCGGACGCCAACCTGCTGCAGTTGAAGGCGGGGGCGAAGACGACACCCGCATGCAAGCCGGCGCCGCCGCGCGCGACCGGCATCCGGCCGCAGCGCGGCGCGCTGTTTCGCGGTGACGCCCCGATCGTGCGTCCGGCGCGGCTGTCGCACGTGCTGATGTTCACGCCGGACATCGGCCGGGCGATCGCGTTCTACGAGCAGGCGCTCGGCCTCGGCCTGTCGGACGGCGCAGCCGGCATCGTCGCGTTCCTCCACGCGCGCCACGGCAGCGACCATCACCTGATCGCGTTCGCGCAGGGCACCGCGAAGGGCTGGCATCACAGCGCGTGGGATGTGCCGGTCGTTGACGACGTCGGGCTCGGCAAGATGCAGATGCAGCGGGCCGGTTACGTGGAAGGCTGGGGCGTCGGGCGCCACGTGCTGGGCTCGAACTACTTCCAGTACGTGCGCGATCCGTGGGGCTCGTTCTGGGAGTATTCGGCCGACATCGACTATGTCGGCGCGGGCGTCGAGTGGCCGGTCGGCGATCACCCGCCGGAGGACTCGCTGTACCTGTGGGGGCCGGACGTGCCGGGCTATTTCTTCGAGAACACCGAAGCCGGCTGAATCGTCGCACCGCATGCCGCCGGCTTGCGCCGGCGCGCGCGCGTCGGGCCGTCCGGCCCGGCGCTTCAGGCATTTCATTCTCGCCATATCAATCAGTATAACGAATCATATTTGGAGATCACGATGGTCGGCAAGAAGACCTGTGCAATCGGCGTGCTGGCGCTCGGGCATGCGTGCGCGGCATCCGCGCAGAGCAGCGTCACGCTGTTCGGCCTGCTCGATGCAGGCGTGAGTTACGTGAGCAACGAAGGCGGTCACGGCGTCGCGAAATTCGACGACGGCATTTTCACACCGAGCCTGGTCGGGCTGCGCGGCAGCGAGGATCTCGGGGGCGGCATGCACGCGATCTTCCAGCTCGTCAGCCAGATCGCGATCGGCTCGGGCGCGACGATCGGCGACGGGCTGTTCGCGCGCACCGCATTCGTCGGCTTGCAGCACGACCGCTACGGCACTGTTACGCTCGGCAACCAGTACGAGTTCATGGCCGACACGCTGTTCTTCGGCGGCGTCGATGCGGCGCGCGACGTGGGCGGCCTGTACAACCTGCGCAACGGCCCGTTCCAGAAGCTCGCGCTACCGGGCAATCCGACCGGCGCGTTCGACTGGGACCGGATGGCCGGCAGCCAGCGCGTCGCGAACGCGGTCAAGTACGTGAGCCCCGTGATCGGCGGGCTGAAATTCGGCGCGCTGTACGGCTTCGGCGGCGTGCCCGGCAGCATCGGCGCGAACAACACCGTGAGCGTCGGCGCCGACTATTCGATCGGCACGTTCGGCGCGGCCGCCGCCTATACGAACGAGAAATACGGCGCGCAGGCCGGCTCGCCCGCGACCAGCGTGCGCAACTGGGGCGCCGGGCTGCGCTACGGCTTCGGCGCGGCCAACCTGAGCGCGCTGTTCACGACCGTGCGCAATGGGGCGTCGGGCGGCGCCGCGTGGATGAGCGAGCTGGGCGGCACGTGGAAGCTGACCGGCGCGACGACGCTCGGTGTCGACTACATGTACATGAAGGGCAACGCGACGCTCGACGACAACCACGCGCACCAGCTGACCGCCACGATCCAGTACCGCTTGTCGAAGCGGACGATGGTCTACGCGAGCGGTGCGTGGCAGCGGGCGAGTAGTGGCGCCCATGCGCAGATCAACGGCGTGCTCGATCCGGACGGTGCATCGTCCGGCGCGAACCAGGCGATCGCACGCATCGGCATGCATACCGTGTTCTGACCGCGCGGCACGCGCACCCCATTGGAGAAACCAGATGAACAACGCACGCGTGTCCGGTCGGGACACCTCGTACGAATGGAAGATCGTCGCGCTGCTCGCGCTCGGATTCGGGCTCGTCGGCGTCGACCGCTTCATGATCATGCCGCTCTTTCCCGTGATGATGCGGGACCTGAAACTCGACTACCAGGATCTCGGCCACATCACGGCGGCGCTGTCGGTCGCGTGGGGTGTGTCCGCGCTGCTGACCGGCAACCTGTCCGACCGCTTCGGTCACCGCAAGGTCATCATTCCGGCGATGCTCGCGTTCTCGCTGCTGGCCTGCGCGAGCGGGCTCGCGTGGGGCGTCGGCAGCCTGATGGCGATCCGCGCGGTGATGGGCTTCGCGGAAGGGGCGTACACACCGTCGAGCATCACCGCGACGCTCGACGCGTCGGATCCGGCGCGCCACGGCCGCAACGTCGGCATTCAGCAGGCGGCGCTGCCGCTGCTCGGCCTGGGCATCGCGCCGGTCGTCGTCACGCAGCTGATGCGCGTCGTGCCGTGGCACTGGATCTTCGCGATGGTCGCGGTGCCGGGGCTCGTCGTCTGCGCGCTGACGTGGAAGGTGCTGCGCGATACCAGCGCCGAGCGCGCGGCCGCGCATACCGGCACGGCCGATGCCGGCCGTCATCGCTGGCGCGACGTGCTGCGCTACCGCAACGTGCCGCTGTGCTTCGTCGGGATGCTGTGCTGGCTGACCTGCCTGATCGTGCTGAGCGCGCTGCTGCCGAACTACCTGACCGACTACCTGCATCTGGGCCTGCAGCAGATGGGTTTCGTGCTGTCCGCGACGGGCATCGGCGGCACGCTCGGCGGGATCGCGATGCCGGCGCTGTCCGACCGGATCGGCCGCCGGCCCGTGATGGTGCTGTCGGTCATCGGCGCGTTCGTGTCGCTGTGGGTGTTCTCGCGCACCGGCGCCGAGCCGGCCGCGCTGTTCGCGGGGCTGCTGGCGACGATCTTCTTCGTCTTCGCGATGATCACGCTGACGGTCGGGCCGATCAGCGCGGAAGCCGTTCCGGCGCAACTGATGACCACGGCGTCCGGGCTCGTGATCGGCGTCGGCGAAATCTTCGGCGGCGGCATCGCGCCGTCGGTCGCGGGCTACGTCGCGAAGCACTTCGGCATCCAGTACATCATGCAGCTCGGCATGGGCGCGTTGGTGCTCGGCCTGTTTGTCGCGCTGGCGCTGAAGGAAACCGCGCCGGCGCGGGTCACGAGGACGGTTTCGCTTGCGGAGTCGTGATGGCGTGACGGCGTGACGGACCGGCCGGCCGTCGCTGCGCTTGTGCGTGTCGTTACGGCGTCGCCGTGCTGGCGCGCACGTGCACCGTGCGGGGTGGCATGTCGCCGAGGAAATCCGGCAATGCCCGCGCCGGCAACGAAATCACGAAGCGTGCGCCGCCGAGCGGCGAATCCTCGAGCCGCACGTCGCCGCCGTGCACGAGCGCGACACGGCGCACGATCGCGAGCCCGAGGCCGAACCCACCGGTCTGCCGGTCGCGGCTCGAGTCGAGCCGCTGGAACGGTTCGAACACGCGCGCGCGTTCGGCGACCGGAATGCCGGGACCGTCGTCGTCCACGCTCAACACCAGCGCGCCGGACGCGTCGTGCGTCGCGGACAGCAGGACGGTGCGCGACGCATAACGTGCGGCGTTGCGGATCAGGTTCAGCAGCGCCCGTGCGACGAGTTTTGGATCGCACACGTGGGTGGCGGGCGCGCCGGTCGTCGACACGCCGAGCGTGAGGCCGCGGTCGGCGACGTCGTTCGCGACGTTGCCGGCCACGCTGTCGATCAGCGCATCGACGGCGACGTCCATCGGCGCGAGTTCGCTTGCGCCTTGTTCGAGCCGCCCGATCGTCAGCAGCTCGGTCACCAGCTCATCGAGTTCGCGCACGTCGCGCCGCAGTTCGTCGCGGCGTTCGCGCATGCGGCCGCTTTCGTCGGATTCGGCGAGCAGCGCGAGCCCGAATTCGAGGCGCGCGAGCGGCGTCTTCAGCTCGTGCGAGATGCCGTGCATCATCTCGCGCTGCTGCTTGATCGACGCCTCGATCCGCTCGGCCATGTCGTTGAACTGCTGCGACAGCGCGTAGATGTTCGAGCGCCCGGACAGCTTCACGCGTGTCGACAGGTTGCCCGCGCCGAACGCGTGCGCGGCGGCCTGTAGCTTGCGCAGGTCGCGCCAGTGATACGAGATCCACAGCGCGACGGCGAACAGTGCCGCGAGTGCGGTCATCCCGTATGCGTAGATCTGGATGTCGAGGTCGGCCGGTGCGATCGGGCGGGCGTGCAGGACCGAGCCGTCCGCGAGCGGCATGTAGTAGTTCCGGCGGTCGAAACTGATCGCGATCCGGCCGGCGTCCAGATCGCGCAGCGGCGCGCCGCGCAGTTGCGCACGGGCGTCGGCCATCGTCACGAAACCGAATCGCTCGTTGCCGTGCTGCGCGAGTTCACGCAGCGCGAGGCTGCGCTTGCCGCCCGGATGGCGTTCGAGATAGTCGTTCAGCACGAACGCGTAAGTGGTCAGCGCGTTGCGCTGAGCCTGCGCCACGCGCTCGTAGAAAATCCTGTCGAACGACCATTGAATGAATACGATCGCTGCGGCACAGCACAGGATCACGATGAGGTACAGCTTGATCAACGGGCGCAGCATTTAGTCGTCCCAGGCAGAAGGGCTGAACAGGTAGCCGCGGCCCCAGATCGTCTTGATCCGTTGCGGCTCCGACGAAGCGTCCTCGAAGCGCCGGCGCAGCTTCGAGATGCCGGAGTCGACCGAGCGGTCGAGCCCGTCGAATTCGATGCCGCGCAACTGCTTCAGGATGTCGTCGCGGCTCAGCACGGTGCCTGCCGCTCGCGCGAGGATCAGCAACAGGTTGAACTCGGTGGTCTTCAGGTCGACGAGTTCCCCGCGCCACGTGACCGTGCGGTTCGGCGGCGAGATCGTCAGCTCGCCGAACACGAGGGCGGGCGGCTGCGTGTCGGCCGCCGGTTCGGACGCGGCAGGCTGCGCGCGGCGCAGCAGCGCACGGGCGCGCGCGACGAGCACGCGCGGCTCGATCGGCTTGGTCACGTAATCGTCGGCACCGGTCTCGAGGCCCGCGACCTGGTCGTACACGTCGGCGCGCGCGGTGAGGATCAGCACGGGCACGTTGGTGAACGCGCGAATGCGCCGGCAGACTTCCATCCCGTCGAGATTCGGCAGCATCAGGTCGAGTATCACGAGCGCGGGCTGATGCTCGCGCACCGCGGCGACTGCGAGATCGCCGCGCCGTACGACCGTCACCGCGAATTCATAGCTGTCGAGATATTCGCGCACGAGCTGCGCGAGGCGGTCGTCGTCCTCGATCAGCAGCACACGGTATTTGAGCGGATTGTCGTTCATGGTCTCCTCGGATGCGCGCGTTCAGCGTCTCCATGCCGATGAATGCGCGGCCCGCGAATTCTATCCGGCGTGGCGGCGGCCGGGGCCGCGATACGACAATCGGGAACAAACGATCACAATTGAGCACACATTTGCCGCAGATTCAGGACAGTGCTGCCGCATCGTCGTACCTAGACTTCGGGCTCCGTCACTCTTGTCTCGACATCGTGAGTCCATCCTTCCGCTCGCTACGCTCGCTGCGCTATTGCATGCCGCTTGCCGGCCTGACCCTTGCCGCCGTTGCCCACGCCGAAAACCAGTACGCGATATCGCTCGGCGGCGGGTTTGCTCCGCGCTACCAGGGCAGCAACCAGTATCGCGCCGTCGTCGCGCCGTCGTTCTCCGCGATGTTCGGCAACGGGTTCTTCATCGACACGGCAGCCGGCGCCGGCTACCGGTTGAACCTGCCGAACGGGGCGTTCGTGTCGGCAGCGCTCGGCTATGCCGCTGGCCGTTCCGACGAAAACCGTTTCGACCTGGCGGGTTCGGATCACCTGAAGGGGATGGGCCGGATCCCCGGCTCGGTGCTCGTCGGCATGCGTGCGGGCGTGCAGTTGCTCGATGGCGGCGAACTGAGCGTCGCCATCGATGCGCCGGTCACGCATACGTCGCGCGGCTTGTCCGGCCACGTCGATCTCGCGGTGCCGGTATTCAAGGCCGGCCGCCACGATATTGTCGTGACCGGCAGCGTGCATGCCGGCACAGGGCGCTACATGCAGACGTTCTACGGCGTGACCGACGCGCAGTCGGCGGCGAGCGGCTTCAGGCCGTATTCGACGAGCGGCGGGGTCGACAGCGCAACGCTGTCGCTCGCATGGAACTGGGGCGTGTCGCGGCACTGGTCGGTGCATGCGACCAGCGGCTTCACGCGGCTGCTCGGACGCTACGGCGACAGCCCGATCGTCCAGACGCGCAGCAACTACTACGGCATGGCCGGCGTGACGTACAAGTTCTGACGCGGCCGGCATGATTCGCCAGTTCCTCGTACGGGGAGCACGACTTCGCCGCGGATCGGTGCGGTAACATGAAGGCGGCTTCGGCTTCGGCTTCGGCTTCGGCTTCGGCTTCGGCTTCGGCTTCGGCTTCGGCTTCGGCGTCAGGCTGTCGAGGCGACTGTGCGGAGCCGATTCGACTCGAACGGATCGCGCAATGCGGTGCTTTACCGGCCGGTGGCGCGCAGAACCCATCATGGATCCAACGCCCGGTGCGTGCGCACGTCCCGCACTTGCTGCGCCGGGCCGCGACAGGGAGAAACCGATGAAGAACACGATCGCGATGCTCGTAGCACTCGTTGCGAGCGCAACCTTTGCGGGATGTGCGGACATGAACACGAAGCACCCCAATGCCACGGCCGGCGGCGCGGTGACGAACCTCGCGCCGTCGGGCGCCGTGAACGCGTGCAAGGCGGACGCCACGCCGGACGACGCGCTGATCGGCAAGACCGAGGCCGATGCGGCCGCACTGCTCGATGGCTGCCTGTGGCGCGTGCTCGAGCGCGACGGCCAGTCGTTGCCGGGCACGATGGACTATCGCCAGGAGCGCCGCGACCTCGGCATTCGCGACGGCAAGGTGATCTGGGTGCGGCGCGGGTGAGGGATCGCCCGAGCGTTACTTCGAGATATACCAGAGCGCGTCGGTGCTGACGCGTGCGCCCGGCTTCGTCGCGGCGGGCGCCTGAGGTGTCGCAACGGGCGGCGGCGTGTTCGACGTCACTGCGGTGGGCCATGTCGCGGGCGTGTTCGACGCGGTCGATGCCGTCGCCGTATTGGCCGGACTCGAGGTTGCCGCCGAACCCGACGTGGACGCCGTGTCGATATACCAAAGCGCATCGGCCGATGCGGTGCGCTTGGCCGCTGCATTGGCGGTGTGTTTGGATGCGGGCGCCGTCGCCGCTGTCGCTGCCGTGGAGACCGTCGCCCCCGAACGCTGCGTGCCCGCTGCGGCTCCCGCGCCCGCCTGCGCGGTCGTCCCCGTCGTGCCGCGCTGCGCGCGCGCCTCGAACGGCCCGAGCTGGAAGATTAACGTTTGCGCGGGACGTGTCAGAACGGCATACGGGAACTGCAGCTCCCACGACATCAGCACGCGGCCCGACGACGTCTCGGTGAAGATCGCCGGCACGTGCTTCATGTCGCTGAACTGCACGTAGATCCGCGCGCCGTCGTCGAACACCTGGGTCGGCTTGGCCTGGTCGGCACCCGTGACGGTCCAGCCGAAGTTGTACGTGCCGGCCGGGCCGGCTGGCCCGCCTTGCGGTTGCGGCGGCGGCGCGGCCGGCGCGAGCGTGCGGGGCCGCGCGACCGGCGGTGCAGACACGCTCAGGCTCGCGAACGGGTTGTACGCCTGCACCTGTTGCGGCGGCGTGAAGGAGGGCGGAAGGATGGGCATGGGAGTATCCGGCGAATCCGGCATGGTCCGGATTGCATCATAGACCTTGCGCGCATACGCGAGGCGCTTGTCGGGCGACGCGGCGTTGTACGCGCCGATCGCGTTCCAGTTGGCGCCGAGCTGGCGGATGTTCTGCGACAGGATCCACGCGCCGACGTACGCGTTGGTGCACGCATCGAACAGGCTTTCCCGCGTGATGCCTTCGCGCGCGAGCGTCGGCAGCCAGGTGCTGTTGATCTGCATCAGGCCGATGTCGACGGTGCCGTTCGTGTTCGTGTTGACGGCGTTCGGATTCATCCCCGATTCGACCTGTGCGATGCCGCGCAACAGGCTCACGCTCACTTTCTGGAACGTGGCCGCGTCGTCGAGGCAGTCGGCCCGCGCGAACCCGTGCAGCGCGCACGACAACATGATCGTCGTGGCGATCTTCGGCGTGGCGTGGCTGATCGAACGGGCAGTCTGACGCGGCATGGCAGGATGGGGCGGAATCCGGCCGCCCGGTGCAAGGAAATTACGCAGACGCGAAGTGTGCCATAGCGCGCAGGCAAATGGCTCGCGTCAAACTTTCCTTTGCATTTGCCGCGGATTTTCGCCGCCACCGGTATCCACGCGTGACAGGATGGAATCGGTAAAAAGGGCCGATTATCGTGCGCATGCCGGCGTGCGGCCGCTATCGGAATACTGACGCCACGCGTCAATTGCGCGGCGAATGCGGCAATGAATGGTGCAATGAAACGCGCGATGAAAGGCGCGGCCGCCGGTGCGCGGGGCGTGGAAACGGCGACGGCGGCCGTAGCCGCCGTGTCGGTGCATCCTCGATTCCCGAAATCCGGTAACGACCGGCCGGCCGCGCGATGCCTCACGCAGCCGGCCGTCGTCGATCAGAAGCGGTGACGCAGGCCGAGGTTGACCATCGTCTGCGAGCTCGTGCCCGCATAGCCGTACGAACCGATCGACGCCTGCGCGGCCATCGACCCGCCGTTGCCGTCGCCCGTCTGGCCGCTCGCGTGCTGGTACGCGGCGGTGAGGTACACGTCGGTGCGCTTCGACAGCGTATAGTCCGCGCCGGCCGACACCTGGTGATAGGTCGCCGACGTATCGCCGCCCGAGCGCGTGTAGCTGTAGCCGAGCCCGACGAGCAGCGCATTGGTCGCCTGGTAGTTCACGAAGCCTTGCCCGGTGTTGTAGTGCTCGTTCGAGTTGAACACCGAGCTCGCGTCGCGGCGGTACTGCGCGTTGCTGTAGCCGAGGCCGAACGTGAACGGGCCGGCCACATACTGGCCCGCGATGCGGGCGATGCCGATCGAATGCGCGCTCGCATAGCCGGTGTTGATCGGGCCGTCGAAGGTGCCGTCCGACGAGCTGGTCCAGCCGTTGCGCAGCCCGTTCGACGCGGGGCTGTTGGTCGCGTGGAAGTACCCGCCCGCGACGCTGAACGGCCCGTTGTTGTACGACACGGCGGCCGAATACGACTGCGCGGCGCCGGTGCTGCCGGCGATGCCGCCGAACGAGTACATCGCCGAGAACTGCAGGCCCGAATACACGGCCGACGTGTACTTCACCGCGTTGTCGACGCGGAAGCTGTTGTCGTAGTTGTCGACGTCGCCCGGCGTCGCGAACGCGCTGCCGAGATAGTTGTCGGCGGTGATGCCCTGCACGAGGTCGATGAGCGGATCGTACTGGCGGCCGAACGTGAGCGTGCCGTAGCGGTCGCTCGACAGCCCGACGAACGCCTGCCGGCCGAACAGGCGGCCGCCCTGGCCCTGCCGGCCGCTGCTCGGGTCGAAGCCGTTCTCGAGCTGGAACAGCGCCTTCAGCCCGCCGCCGAGATCCTCGCTGCCTTTCACGCCCCAGCGGCTGCCGGAGAGATTGCCTGCGCTGCTGTTGCCGAGCAT
This sequence comes from Burkholderia sp. BCC1993, assembly GCF_905339865.1. Lineage (NCBI taxonomy): Bacteria > Pseudomonadati > Pseudomonadota > Betaproteobacteria > Burkholderiales > Burkholderiaceae > Burkholderia > Burkholderia sp. BCC1993. The sequence continues at coordinate 213,480 of NZ_CAJPGZ010000005.1, forward strand.
CCACGCGTTGTCCTTGCCCTGCGCGTGATTCACGTACGTGATCGACGTGTCGATCACGCCATACAGCGTGACGCTCGACTGCGCATGCGCGGCGGGCATCGCCGCGAACGACGCGAGCGAAATCAGCGAGAGGGTCGTGCGTTTCATTTCATCTCCTTGCGATTGGCCTGTTTTCTTGAACCGGAATGGCAGGAGACTACCGAGCCGCCAACGAACGGCAAAAATGAAATTCTCCGATGTGACCTAAAGCAGACATATGCATGCTGCGGCAATGTCCATTGAGAGATTCACATTATTGATAATTATGTATCAATCGATTTGAATTTTGAGATGGCGCGACCGGCGTATTGCCGGAATCGTGATAATTCCGCACGATTTCCAGTCGGATTTCGACGACGATGCATGGGTCGTCGATTCATCAATTGATTATTTAACGAATCGAATCGTGTGATGCGGGCCGAGTGTGTTATCGCGCGCACTGCGCGAGTGATGCGAGTGATTTGAGCGTGATGCAGCGCGCCCGCGCGCACCGTCAGCGGCGATCGGAACGGAGTGCGAGAATGCTGGCCTCGGCCGGCACGCGTCGTGCCGCTCACCAGGGAACCCGCATGGACAGTCACATCGCTCCGGTGGAGCTGAAGAAAGCCTACCGTCTTCTCAACCACGGCCCGACCGTGCTCGTGTCGGCCCGCCACGACGGCGTCGACAACGTGATGGCCGCCGCGTGGGCCTGCGCACTCGATTTCCTGCCGCCGAAGCTGACGGTCGTGCTCGACAAGTCCGCGAAGACGCGCGAGCTGGTCGAGCGCAGCGGCACCTTCGTGATCCAGGTGCCGACGGCCGCGCAGCTGCAGCTCACGCATGCGGTCGGCAGCCACAGTCTCGCCGAGCGGCCGGACAAGTTGCGCGAGGCCGGCGTCACGTTGTTCGACGTCGCCGGCCACGACCTGCCGTTCGTCGCCGGCTGCTCGGGCTGGCTCGCGTGCAAGCTGATTCCCGAGCCGCACAACCAGCAGACCTACGACCTGTTCATCGGCGAGGTGGTCGGCGCATGGTCCGACACGCGCGTGTTCCGCGACGGTCACTGGTATTTCGAATCGGCCGATCCGGCGCTGCGCAGCCTGCACTACATCGCGGGCGGCAATTTCTATGCGATCGGCGAATCGCTGCACGTCGATCCTGACGCGCAGTAGGCAGAAAGCGGGCTTTCGTTCGCGATCCGGGCGCGCGGTTCACGCGCGCTTTTTCAATTCCGCCAGCATCACGTCGGCGAACGCCTGCGCGACGCGCGACAGCGTGCGCCCGCGCTTCGCGACGAGCGCGATCGGCCGCACGAACGCCGGGTCGTCGATCGGCTTCGCAACGAGATCCGGCTCCGCGCGCACCTCGCGCGCGGCGGCCGGCAGGATCGTCACGCCGAGGCCGCCGCGCACCATCGCGACGGCCGTCATCATGTAGGTCGGTTCGCACGCGATGTCGGGCGTGCAGCCGGCCGCTTCCAGCGCGGCATCGACGACGCTGCGCACGCTCGTGCCCTGTGCGGTCAGCACGAGCGGCACGGCGGCGACGTCGGCGGTGCGCACGCGCCGCTTGCGCGCGAGCGGATGATCCTTCGGGCACACGGCGACGAGCCGGTCGGCGCCCGCGTACAGCACATCCAGCGACGCATCGAACGCGTCGCCGCCGGTCAGCCCGAGATCGGCTTCCTCGTTGCGCACCAGCGCGGTGACGAGGCTCGCGACGCCGTCGCGAATGTCGAAGCCCGCGCGCGGCACGTCGCGCCGGAACGACTGGATCAACTCCGGCAGCAGGCTGGACGCAAACGTCGGCAGGCACGCGAGCCGCACCGTGCCGCTCGCGCCTTCGCCGAGCGCCCGCGCATCGCGCAGCACGCGCTCCATGTCGTCGAGCGAGCGCTGCAGCAGCGGCAGCAGTTCGCGCCCCGTCTGCGTGAGCGCGACGCTGCGGCTGTTGCGGTCGAACAGCCGCGCGCCGACGATGTCCTCGAGCCGGCGGATCTGCACGGTCAGCGCCGGCTGCGACAGGTGCAGCCGCGCGGCGGCGCGCGTGAAGTTGCCGGCATGCGCGACGGTGACGAACGCGCGAATGTCGCGAAGGTTCAGATCCATAACGGTTCGTGATTGCTGCGATCAAATCATTTCAATTGTGCTATCGCTGCGCCGACCTTACGCTCGTCTCCAACAAAAGACAAGGTAGGAGACACCGATGCTGCCGTTACTCGGGCTGGGCACGATCGTCGTGCTGCTGGCCGCGATTCTGTCCAAGCGCATGTCGCCGCTCGTGGCACTGATCATCGTGCCGATCGCGGCGTCGCTGATCGGCGGCTTCGGGCTGCATACCAGCAAGTTCGTGATCGACGGGCTGAAGGGCCTCGCGCCCGTGGTCGGGATGTTCGTGTTCGCGATCCTCTATTTCGGAACGATCACCGACGCCGGCACGCTCGACCCGATCATCGACCGCATCCTGCGCGCGGTCGGCACGCGGCCCACGCGCATCGTGATGGGCACGACGCTGCTCGCGTTGCTGATCCACCTCGACGGCTCGGGCGCCGTCTGCTTTCTCGTGACGATTCCCGCGGTGCTGCCGCTGTACGACCGCCTGAAGATGGACCGGCGCGTGCTGGCCGCGGCGGTGTCGATGGCCGCGGGGATCAACTTCCTGCCGTGGACGGGGCCGATGATCCGTGCGTCGGCCTCGCTGCACCTGCCGGTGTCGGCGCTGTTCAATCCGCTGATTCCGGTGCAGGCGATCGGGCTCGTGTTCGTGTTCGGCGTCGCGTACTGGCTCGGGCGGCGCGAGGAGAAGCGGCTCGGCCTGTCGCGCGACGATGCGTCGATTCCGCTGCCGACCCGCGAGCTGACGCCCGACGAGCAGGCGCTGCGCCGGCCGCACCTGTTCTGGTTCAACCTGCTGCTGACGTTCGTCGTGCTCGGCACGATGGTCGTGATGGGCGAGAAGATCCCGCCGGCGATCATGTTCATGGTCGGGCTGTGCGTCGCGCTGCTGGTGAACTACCCGGACGTCGACATGCAGAGGAAGCGCATCGACGCGCATGCGCGCGCGGCGCTGATGATGGCCGGCATCCTGCTCGCGGCCGGCGTGTTCACCGGGATCATGCAGGGCAGCGGGATGCTGAAGGCGATGGCGCAGGCGGCGGTCGGCTTCGTGCCGCCGTCGATGGCCGGCCACATTCCGGTCGCGCTCGGCCTGGCGTCGATGCCGCTCAGCATGCTGTTCGATCCCGATTCGTTCTACTTCGGCGTGCTGCCGGTGATCGCTGAAGTGGCCGGCCAGCTCGGCGTGCCGGCCGTGCAGGTGGGGCAGGCCGCGCTGCTCGGCCAGATGACGACCGGGTTTCCGGTCAGCCCGCTGACGCCCGCGACGTTCCTCGTCGTCGGCCTGTGCGGCATCGAGCTGGCCGAGCACCAGAAGTTCACGTTCCCGCTGCTGTTCGGCGCCTCGATCGTGATGACGATCGCGTGCGTCGTGCTGGGCGTCTTTTGATTTTTTTCCCGGCGCGCGAGCGCCGGATCTCGGTACCGACATGACAGCAAAGCCATCACACGAACGGCGCGTGCGCATCGGCGCGGGCGCCGGCTACTCGGGCGACCGGATCGAGCCCGCGGTCGAACTGGCCGAACACGGGCAGCTCGACTATCTCGTCTTCGAATGCCTGGCCGAGCGCACGATCGCGCTCGCGCAGCAGGCGCGGCGCAAGGATCCGGCGCTCGGCTACGATCCGCTGCTCGACGCGCGCATGCATGCCGTGCTGCCGGTGGCGGCGGACAAGCGCGTGCGGATCGTGTCGAACATGGGCGCGGCGAACCCGCGCGCGGCCGCGCGGCGCACCGCGCGGATCGCGCAGTCGCTCGGCCTCGCGGGGCTGAAGGTCGCGGCGGTCGAAGGCGACGACGTGCTCGACGTCGTGCTGCGCGGCGCGTTCCGCTTCGAGGAGTCGGGCGACGAAGTCGCCGCGTATCGCGACCGCATCGTGTCCGCGAACGCGTATCTCGGCGCCGCGCCGATCGTCGATGCGCTCGCGGCCGGCGCGGACGTCGTGCTGACCGGGCGCGTCGCCGATCCGTCGCTGTTCGCCGCGCCGCTGATCCACGCGTTCGGCTGGCGGATGGACGACTGGGACACGCTCGGGGCCGCGACGGTCGTCGGCCATCTGCTCGAATGCGCGGGGCAGGTGACGGGCGGCTATTTCGCCGACCCCGGCTACAAGGACGTGCCGAATCTCGCGCGGCTCGGATTCCCGATCGGCGAGGTCGCGGCCGACGGCTCGGTCGTGATCACCAAGGTGCCGCATGCGGGCGGCCGCGTGAGCGCGGCGACCTGCAAGGAACAGCTGCTGTACGAGATTCACGATCCGGCGCGCTACCTGCAGCCCGACGTCGTCGCGGATTTCACGCGCGTGGCGGTTGCGGAGGCGGCGCCGGACCGCGTGCGCGTGACGGGCGGGCGCGGCAGCGCACGCACCGCGACGCTGAAGGTGTCGGTCGCGTACGTCGACGGCCATATCGGCGAAGGACAGATCTCGTACGGCGGGCCGGGCGCGCTGGAGCGCGCGCGGCTCGCGCTCGACATCGTCCGCGAGCGGATCGCGCTGACGGGCGTGGCCGCGACCGAACTGCGTTTCGATTTGATCGGCGTGGATGCGCTGTACGGCGACGCGACGCCCGCCGTGCGCGGCGAGCCGGCCGAAGTCCGCGTGCGGGTGGCCGGCCGTGCGGCGAGCGCCGCCGAGGCCGCGCGGATCGGCAACGAAGTCGAGACGCTGTATACGAACGGGCCGGCCGGCGGTGGCGGTGCGTTCAAGTCGACGCGCGAGGTGATCGCGGTGCAGTCTGTGCTGCTGCCGCGCACGGCCGTGACGCCGTCGTTTTCTTTCGTGGAGGCCTGATGCAACTACGTGAACTGGCGCATGCGCGCACCGGCGACAAGGGCAATACGCTGAACGTATCGGTCATCTGCCGCGATCCGCGTCACTACGAACACCTGCGCGCGCATCTCGATGCACAGGCGGTGAAGGCGTGGCTCGCGGGCATCGTGCATGGCGACGTCGTGCGCTACGAGCTGCCGGCGCTTGCCGCGTTCAACTTCGTGCTGCGCGATGCGCTCGGCGGCGGCGTCACGCGTTCGCTCGCGCTCGATGCGCACGGCAAGTCGGTCAGTTCGGTGTTGCTGGCGATCGATGTGCCGGAGCCTGAGTGACGACGTGGCGGTGTGCGTCGCCAGCGGGCCGCGTTCGCCGTCAGGTTCATGCTCACGGAATCAACCATTCGCGACGCCCGTCCGCGTGCTCGATGCGTTCGCCCGCGATGTTCAGGCGCTGATCCGCGCGATAGTCGTAGACCGCGCGCGACGCGGCGACCTGGTCGAGATCGAGTTCGACCGTATGGCGCGATTCGCCGTTGCCGGCCTCGAAGATCAGGTTGCCGAACGGATCGGCCGCGAGGCTGCCGCCCGCGAACACGACGTCGTGCGTGCCGGCGCCGACGCGGTTCGCGACGACCGCGAACACCTGGTTTTCCATCGCGCGGGCCGAGACCGACGTGCGGTGCACCTGACGGTACGGCTCCATGTTGCCGTCGGTCACGAGGATCAGCTGCGCGCCGAGCGCCGCGAGCGCGCGGCCGCTTTCCGGGAATTCGCTGTCGTAGCAGATCAAGAGGCCGATCCGCACGCCGCGCCATTCGACGCTCGCGTAGCGGTCGCCCGGCAGCACGATGCCGCGCTCGGACATCCACAGGTGGGTCTTCCGATAGTGCAGCGCGATGCCGTCCGGCGTGACGAACACGGTCGTGTTGTAGAAGCGCCCGCCGTCGTTCTCGATCAGCCCGGCCACTACCGCGACGTTGCGCGCCCGCGCGGCCGCGATCACCGCGCCGATGCTCGGGCCGTCGAGCGGCTCGGCCGCGCGCGCGAGATCGGACGGATCGAGAAAGCCGGTGAGCTGCGCTTCCGGAAACATCACGATGTCGGTGCCGGGCGCGCAGCTCGCGATCGCGTCGAGCGTGCGCCGCAGGTTGTACGGTGTGTCGCCGTCGCGACCGGCGAGCTGGACGATGTCGAGCTTCAGTTTCATGGGTGGGTTGGGCGGCAGTGCCCGCTGCGCGAGGCGGCGGACGAATGGGGATGAGCATGAGTATGCACCGAACGCACCGGATTCCCGTCCCGCCGACGTGTGCCCCGTATTGATCCGCCGGAGTGCATCCCGGTTTTTTTGAAGCGGTCTGACCAGTCCAACTTCAAGTGCGGTCGCGGCGACCTGACCAAGCGGTTGCGGACGGGCGGCATGGCGCCGCCCGCGTGGTGCAGGTCCGGACTACACGTACAGGTAGCGCACGAGGTGGAAGAACACCGGCGCCGCGAAGCAGATCGAGTCGACGCGATCGAGCATCCCGCCGTGGCCCGCGATCATCGAGCCCCAGTCCTTGGTGCCGAGCGAGCGCTTCACGGCCGACAGCACGAGGCCGCCGACGAAGCCCGCGATCACGATCGCGAGCGAGATCCCGAACGCCGCGCCGAAGCTGAACGGCGTCACGCGATACAGCGACGCGCCGCACAGCGTCGCGAGCAGGCCGCCGCCGACGAAGCCTTCGACCGTCTTCGACGGCGACAGCTGCGGCGCGATCTTGCGGCGCCCGCACAGCTTGCCGACCACGTATTGCAGCACGTCGCTGATCTGCACGACGAACAGGAAGAAGAACAGCAGCAGCGCGTTCTGCCCGGCGTAGCGCGGAATGTCGAGGATCAGCACGGCCGGCGCGTGGCTCAGCCCGTAGACGCACACCATCAGCGCCCAGTTGATCTTCGCGTTGCGGCTCAGGAATTCGCGCGTGTCCTGCGTGAGCGCCGACACCAGCGACATCGCGAAGAACAGGTGCACCGGCACGAAGATCGAATACATCCCGTACCAGTTGATCCCGAGCAGCAGGTACTGCACCGGAATCGCGACGAAGAACGCGATGAAGAGCGTCGTGTGGTCGCTCGCGGTCGTCGGCGTGAGCGTGATGAACTCGCGCAGCGTCAGGTACGACAGCAGCGCGAACACCAGATACGTGACGTTGTTGCCGAGGCTGATCGCGATGACCATGATCGCGATCATCGCCCACCACGCGCGGATGCGCTGGTTCAGGTTGACGATGGTCGCGCTGGTGCCGCCGCTGCGCGCGCCGAGGATCGCGCCGATCACGGTTGCGAGCACCAGCACGCCGGTGACGCCCGCGACCAGTTCCCAGAAGAGAGTTCGCATGAAGAGGTCCGGAAAAGGGGGAGGAGGGCGCCGCGTTCAGCCGGCCGGCCGCTGCGGCGGCGCGAGCGCGACGATCGCGGCGCGCATGCGGGCGAGGAAGGTCGGCTTGTCTTCGCCGGCGCCGAGCGCATCGTTCGCGCCGAAGTGCACCTTGCAGATCAGCGGCACGGGCCAGATCGCGCCCTTCGGCATGATGCGCTGCAGGTTCTCCAGATAGACCGGCGCGAGCGCGACGTTCGGAAACTCGGTCGCGAGATGGAACAGCCCGCTCTTGAACGGCTGCGGCAACACGTCGGCGCCGCGCGTGCCTTCCGGGAAGATGATGATCGAGTGGCCTTGCCGCAATGCATCGCGCACCGGGTCCAACGGGTCGCCGCCGCTCTCGCGGTGACGGTCGATCAGCACGACGTTCAGCAGCTTCTGCGCGATGTGGCGCTTCAGGTCGCCGCTGTCCCAGTAGTCGCGCGCGGCGACGGGCCGCACGACCGCGCGCACGTCGCGCGGCAGCGCGGCAAGGATCGCGAGCGTGTCGATGTGGCTCGTGTGGTTCGAGAAATAGATCTTCTGCGTCGGGGAAGGCGGCGCCTGATGCCAGACCGGATACGCGCCGGCGACGAGCCGCACGATCGACAGCAGGAAATCGCGCTGCCAGATGTTCAGGATGTTCATCGGCGCCGCGCCTCCTGCGTGCATGCCCGCGCGGCCGCGCAGGCGCGGCGGGCGGAATCCCGGAATGCCGGCGCGGCAGGATGCGCGCCGGACGGCCATTGTTCAAGTTTTTTCAAATTCGTGGCTGCCTGTCGCAGGGCCGCGATCATCGGACGATGCGCCGGCAGATGTTGCGTTGCGGCGAATGCGCCGTTCGACGGCGTGATAATCGGCTGTTGCACGAGCGCCCGGCGACAGTTCGAGTGAATTGCTGCGCTCACGGGCCAGCGGATTATCGCGAGTTTCCGTCGAAAACGCCAGATTGCCCGGCGCGGGGCGCGGCTTGACGCGTCGGGGCCGCTCGGCGACGATTACGACCACCTGTCGAAAGCCGCCGCCGGCGGTTGCGCCGCCCGGGGCATGGCGGCGACGAACATATCCGAACGTGCCGAAACCATAAAACGATGAGCCTCTACGCACTCAAACCGAAATTCCAGAACCGTCTGCGCCCGTTCGCGGATTCGCTTGCCGAACGCGGCGTCACGGCCAACCAGGTCACGCTGTTCGCGGCAGGCGGCTCGATCGTCGTCGGCGCGCTCGCGGGGCTCGGCGTGTTCGCCCGCGTGCTGTTCCTGCTGATCCCGATCTGGCTGTTCGTGCGGATGGCGCTCAACGCGATCGACGGCATGCTCGCCCGCGAGCACGGGCAGAAGAGCACGCTCGGCGCGTACCTGAACGAACTCGGCGACATCGTGTCCGATGTCGCGCTCGTGCTGCCGTTCCTCGCGATTCCCGCGTTCGCGCCGGCAGACGTCTGGCTGTTCGCGCTGACGGCGATCATCGTCGAATGCGCGGGGCTGATCGGCCCGCTCGCCGGCGCGACGCGCCGCTACGACGGCCCGTTCGGCAAGAGCGACCGCGCGCTCGCGCTCGGCGCGTTCGCGCTGTGGATCGGCTTCGGCCTGCCGGTCGGCGGCGTCGCCGCGTGGCTGTGGCGCGTGCTGATCGTGCTGTCGATCGTGACGGCGGTGCGGCGCGTGCAGGCGGGCGTTGCCGAAGCGGGCGGCTGACGGCGGCTGGCGGCCGTGGCGGGACCGGCGCCGGAGGGCGGCGCCGCATGATTCGAATAACGAAACGAGAGAGATCGCATGAGCGCACGCACGGCCCGCGAGGCCGACTTCATCACGCACGACGGCGACACGCTGTTCTATCGTCACTGGCCCGCGACGGGCCCGCGCTGCCGCGGCGCGATCGTGCTGCTGCATCGCGGCCACGAACATTCGGCGCGCGTCGCGCACCTCGTCGACGAACTCGACCTGCCGGACTTCGCGTTCTTCGCCTGGGATGCGCGCGGCCACGGCCGCTCGCCCGGCGCGCGCGGCTACAGCCCGAGCGCGGCCGCATCGGTGCGCGACCTGCAGACCTTCGTCGAGCATATCCGCGACACGCACGGCATCGCGATCACGGACATGGCCGTGGTCGGGCAGAGCGTCGGCGCGGTGCTCGCGGCCACCTGGGTACACGATTACGCGCCGCCGATCCGCTGCCTCGTGGTCGCGTCGCCGGCGTTCCACATCAAGCTCTACGTGCCGTTCGCGCGGCCGGGGCTGCGGCTGATGTACAAGCTGCGCGGGCTGTTCTACGTGAACAGCTACGTGAAACCGAAGTTCCTCACGCACGATCCCGAACGGATCGCGAGCTATGCGGCCGATCCGCTGATCACGCGGCCGATCGCCGTGAACATGCTGCTCGACCTGCACGACACCGCGCAGCGGATCGTCGCCGATGCGGCCGCGATCACCGTGCCGACGCAGCTGCTGATCTCGGGCGCCGACTGGGTCGTGCATCGCGGCCCGCAGGACCGCTTCTTCGAGCGGCTCGGCGCCGCACGCAAGGAGCGCATCGTGCTGCCCGGCTTCTATCACGACACGCTCGGCGAGCGCGACCGCGCGCAGGCGCTCGTGCCGCTGCGTGCGTTCGTGCTGCGCGAGTTCGACACGCCGAGCCCGCGCGTGTCGCTCGCCGACGCCGACCGGCGCGGCGCGTTCCACGATGAATACGCGGCGCTCGGCCGGCCGCCCGCGAACCCGTTCGCACGGGCGTACTGGGCGATCACGCGGGCGGGGCTGAAGGCCGGCGGCATGCTGTCGGACGGCATCGCGCTCGGGCTGCGGCTCGGCTTCGATTCGGGCTCGACGCTCGACTACGTGTACCGCAACCGCGCGCAGGGCCGGCTCGGCGTCGGCGCGCTGATCGACCGCACCTATCTCGATTCGCCGGGCTGGGTCGGCATCCGTCAGCGCAAGGTGCATCTGCAGGAGCTGATCGGCGCGGCGATCGGCCGGCTGCGCGGCCACGGCGAACCGGTGCGGATCGTCGACATCGCGGCCGGGCACGGCCGCTACGTGCTCGACGCGATCGCGACGGCCGCCGAACGCGACGGCGCGGCGCCTGACGGCATCACGCTGCGCGACTACAGCCCGCCGAACGTCGAGGCCGGGCGCGTGCTGATCGCGCAGCGCGGCCTCGAGCCGATCGCGCGCTTCGAGCGCGGCGATGCGTTCGACGAGGCGTCGCTCGCGACGCTCGAGCCGCGCCCGACGCTGGCGATCGTGTCGGGGCTGTATGAGCTGTTCGGCGAGAACGCGCTGATCGAACGCTCGCTGCGCGGGCTCGCGCAGGCGGTGCCGCCCGGCGGCTATCTCGTCTATACCGGACAGCCGTGGCATCCGCAGCTGGAATTCATCGCGCGTGCGCTGAACAATCACCGCGGCGACGCGACCTGGGTGATGCGCCGCCGCTCGCAGGCCGAGATGGACGAGCTCGTCGCGCGCGCGGGCTTTCGCAAGCTCGACCAGCGGATCGACGAGATGGGCATCTTCACGGTCAGCCTCGCGCAGCGGGTCGACGCGTCATGAGCGCGCTCGGCGGCGGCGCGGGCGGCAGTCTGGCCGAGCCGGCGGCCGGCGCGCGCGCCGCGTCGTTCGCGCTGCGCGTCGGCTGGCTCGCGGTGATGGGTGCGGTGTTCTTCTCCACCTACGGCTTCGCGAACTGGCTCGCCGCGCGCCGCGCCGCGGTGCCGACCTTCGCGTTCGGCTGGGAACACGCGATTCCGTTCGTGCCGTGGACCATCGTGCCGTACTGGTCGATCGACCTGCTGTACGCGCTGTCGTTCCTCTTCTGGACCCGGCGCGACGATCTGCTCGATCACGTGAAGCGGCTGTTGACCGTGCAACTGGTGTCGGTCGCGTGCTTCATCGCGTGGCCGCTGCGCTTCGGCTTCGAGCGGCCCGATGCGGGCGGCGTGGCCGGCGCGTTGTTCACGCTGCTGATGGGGTTCGACAAGCCGTTCAACCAGGCGCCGTCGCTGCACATCGGCCTGCTCGTCGTGCTGTGGGCCGTCTATGCGAAGCAGTTGCGCGGCACGGCGGCGCGCATCGTGCTGCATCCATGGTTCGCGGCGATCGGCGTGTCGGTGCTGACGACCTACCAGCATCATGCGATCGACGTGCCGACCGGTGCGGCCGTCGGCTGTCTGGCGCTGTTCCTGTTTCCGCTGCGTGACGCCGCGGGGCGGCTGCCGGGTGCGACCGGCTCGCCGTCCGCCGCCGGCCGCGCGCTCGCGCGTCGCTATGCGCTCGGTGCGGCACTGGTCGCGCTCGTCGCGCTTGGCTGCGTGTCGCGTGCGCCGGGCCTGGCATTGGCGGCCGGGTGGGGCGTGCTGGCGCTGGCGTGCGTCGCGTGGATCTACCGGCGCGGCGCGCCCGGTGCGTTCCAGAAGGACGACGCGGGCCGTTTCCCGGTGTTCATCCGCTGGCTGCTCGCGCCGACGATCGCCGGTGCCTTCATCAATTCACGGTTGTGGACGTTCCGGCAGCCCGCGCCGGTGCGGATCGACGAACGCGTGTCGGTCGGCCGCACGCCGACCACGCGCGAGATGCGACGCCACGGCTTCACGGCGCTCGTCGACCTGACGGCCGAGATGCCGCGCTGGGCCGCGGCCGACCCGTCGGTCGTGTATGCGACGGTGCCGCAGCTCGACCTCGTCGCGCCCAGCGCCGCGCAGCTCGCGGCGGCCGTCGCGGCGCTCGAACGCCTGCACGCCGAAGGGCGCGACGTGCTGGTCTGCTGCGCGCTCGGCTATGGGCGCAGTGTGTTGTGCGCAGCTGCATGGCTCGCCGCGCGGCGCGGGCTGGCCGACGCGCGCGACGCGCTCGCGGTAGTCCGGACGGTGCGGCCGCGCGCGGTCTGGTCGGACGCCGGCGTGGTCGTGCTGCAGGACTGGATCGACCGCCGCCGCATGACGGGCGAGGCATGATGCGCGACGCGTCCGCACCGTTCCGGATCGCCGCCGCGCGCGGTGCGCTCGACGCGGGCGCATGGGCGATCGCGGCCGCGCTGGCCGCGGCCGGCACGGGCTGGTGGATCGCGGCGGGCTGGGCGCCGGCAACGTTCGCGCGCGTGCTGCTGGCCGCGATCAGCACCGGGTCGGGGATTGCCGCGCTGTGGTACGCGGTGCGCATCGAGATCGACCGGCGGTTGTTCGCCGCGTTGGCGCGCACGGCGTCGGGCGACGCGTCGGTCGACGACAGGCTGGCCGCGCTCGATCGCGCGCTCGCCGAGCTCGGCTGGATCGATGCGGGGAAGGCCGGACGCGCGCTCGACGCGCGCGTGCGCGGCGCGGTCGGGTTGTGCCGGGCCGGTGTGCTGGTCGCGATCGTGCAGTGGATCGTGGTCGGGGTGGCGATCGCGGTGCCGCAGTCCGGTTAGCCGGGCGTGAGCGGCCCGGCTGGCCGAATGGGCCGGGCGTCGCACGTCACGCGTGGCACGCCCGCTGCGGCCGCGTGCGCTTCACTTCGTACATCGCCTGGTCCGCATGCTCGATCAGCGCGTTCATGTCGGTGCCGTCTTCGGGCAGCATCGCGACGCCGACACTGACGCCGAGCCGCAGCGGCTGACCCTCGAACTCGAACGGTTCGGCGACCTGCCGGGCGAGCCGTGCGCGTTGTGCGTCGATGTCGTCGCGGCTGCCGACGTTCGGCAGGATCACCGCGAACTCGTCGCCGCCCACCCGTGCGACCGTATCCGAGCGCCGCACGGCGCCCAGCATCCGCGTGGCGGCCTCGCGCAGCGCGGCGTCGCCCGCGCGGTGGCCGTAGCCGTCGTTGATCGGCTTGAGCCCGTCCATGTCGATGTTGAGGATGCCGAGCCGGCCGTTCGCGCGCAGCGCCGTGTGCATCGACTGGCGCAGGCGGTCGTAGAACAGCGCGCGGTTCGGCAGGCCGGTGAGCGCGTCGTGCGTCGCGCGCAGGTACAGCTCGTTCGCCTCGTTGCGCGCCGCGTGGAACATCGCGGCGGCGATCAGGTCGGCCGTGAGCCGCAGCGTGCCGGCGTCGGCGGCCGAGAAGCCGTCGACCTCCGGCGACATCACCTTCAGCACGCCGACCGTCGTGTCCGCGTGGGTGAGCGGCATCACCAGCATCGAGCGCAGCCCGACGCGGCGGCAGGCATCGCGATCGACGCGCGGGTCGGTTTCCGAGTCCATGCAGCGCAGCAATTCGCCGCGCGTCACGCACAGGCCCGACAGGCTGCCCGAGCGGCGCAGCCGCAGCCCGAGCATCCCGGCGGCGGAGCCCGACGCGGCGCGGTACACCATGTCGTCGCCTTCGGCGAATTCGACCGCCGCACCGCTCGCGCCCGTGAGTTGCGGCACCTGCTCGGTCACATAAGCCATCACGCTGCCGAGGTCGAGGCCGAGTTTCGCGATCTCGGTCTGCGTGGCGATGATGCGCAGCAGCGTGTCGGGGGACGGGGTGGCGGTGTCGACGATTTGATCCAAGTCAGTTTTCCATGAAGAAAGCCCGGCACGCGGCGCCGGCTTGCGGTAGCATACGCGCCGCCCACGCGGCAGCGCGTTCCGGGCGGCCCGCAAGGGGTCGCATCCGGCATCCGGTATCCGGACGGTTCGCAAGTGCGACGGTTCGCCGATCCGGCGGCGTCGGCAGTATGCCGATCGGTCCGGCCGGCAGCAACGGCGTAATTCTTGCCATTCAATCGCCGCACGCAGTATTTCCGACCGTATTGAGTTGTTTTTCGCTTCGTCAGCGCGAATCAGGGTGAGTTTTGTCCTTATTTTGAGATAGTGTGACGAATGTGCGAGCGCCGGTGCCAGGCGCACACCGTCCGACGGACCGGCAGCGGAAGAATTCGCCGCGTCGTTTCGATAAATGCATTCAGGCCAGACTTTGAGGGGAAGCAGTGGGGATGTGCACTCACGGGCATAGCTGCTTTGGGCGCGTCGATTGCGGCGCGCTTGATCACCGGACGACCACGACGATGCGGAGCCGCGCATGAAGCCGGCCGTGTCGCTGTTCGTCCTGTCGCTCGCCACATTCGGCGCGTTTCATGCGGCCGCGCTGTCGGCCGCGCCGATGCCGGCCGCGTCGGCATCCGTTTCGGGGACTGTTTCGGCGACCGCTTCGGCGTCCGCCGGCAGCCCGGCCACGCCTGCGCTTGCCGGCGGCGTGGCCGCATCGGCCGCGTCGACCGCCGCCAGCACGGCGCCCGCCGGCCTGCCGGCGACGACCGTGCGCCTGCCGTTCGCGTCGCTCGGCGCGTTCGATCCGGTGCACCTGCGCGGCGCCGACGATGCGCGCACGATCCATGCGGGCGTGCGGCTCGACCGCGTGGTCACCGGCGCGCGGCTGCGCCTGACCTATGCGTATTCCCCGTCGCTCGTGTTCCCGATGTCGCACCTGAAGGTCTCGGTGAACGACGAGGTGGTCGCGACCGTCCCGTTCGACGCGACGCGCGCGGGCCGCACGGTCACGCAGGACATCCCGATCGATCCGCGCTACTTCTCCGATTTCAACCAGATCGGCCTGCGCCTGATCGCGCACTACTCGCTCGATCACTGCGAGGACCCGTCGAGCTCGGCGCTGTGGGCCGACGTGAGCCCGACGAGCGAGCTGATCCTCGACGAGTCGCCGGTGCGCCTGCCGAACGATCTCGCGCTGCTGCCCGCGCCGTTCTTCGACCGGCGCGACAACGGGCTCTTGCGGCTGCCGTTCGTGCTGCCGGCGTCGCCCGACTCGGCGACGCTGCGCAGCGCCGGCGTGCTCGCGTCGTGGTTCGGCGCGCAGGCCGACTACCGGCAGGCGCGCTTCCCGGTCGCGGCGACGCTGCCGGCCGACGACCAGGCGGTGGTGGTCGGCACGGCCGCGACCTTGCCGGCCGGCCTCGCGCTGCCGTCGGTCAACGGCCCGCTGCTCGCCGTCGCCGACAACCCGGCCGCGCCGGGCCGCAAGCTGCTGGTCGTGACGGGCCGCACGGCGGCCGAGGTCGACGATGCGGTCGCGGCGCTCGTGCTCGGCCGCGCGGCGCTGTCGGGCCCGGCGGCGACGGTCGCGCACGTCGATCTCGGCGCGCCGCGCAAGCCGTACGACGCCCCGCGCTGGCTGCCGGTGAACCGGCCGATCGCGTTCCGCGAACTGGTGTCGGATCCGCGCGAACTCGAAGTGCGCGGCACGTCGCCGGACGCGATCCGGCTGAACCTGCGGGTGCCGGCCGACCTGCATTCGTGGAACGGCTCGGGCGTGCCGATCACGCTGCGCTACCGCTACACGGCGCCGACCGTGCAGGACAACTCGACGCTCGCCGTCGAGATCAACGAACAGCTCGTGAAGTCGTACCGCCTCGGGCCGGCCCATGCCGAAGACGCGCGCGGGCGCATGCAGCTGCCGCTGCTGGCAGTGCCGGAAGGGCGCGTGACGAGCGATGTCGACATCCCGGCGTTCCGCGTCGGCAGCGGCAACCAGCTGCAGTTCCGCTTCACGCTCGACTCGCAGAAGACGGGGCTCTGCGCGAGCACCGCGACCGAGCCGCAGCGCGCGGCGATCGATCCCGATTCGACGATCGACTTCTCGCACTTCGTCCACTACGCGCAGTTGCCGAACCTCGCATTCTTCGCGAACAGCGGCTTCCCGTTCACGCGCTTCGCCGACTTGTCGCAGACGGCGGTCGTGATCCCGGACCGGCCGTCGCCGCAGGAGCTGGAAGCCTACCTGACGATGCTCGGCCACATGGGGCAGTGGACCGGCTTCCCGGCGCTGCGCGTGCAGGTCGCGCGGCCCGGCGACGTCGCCGCGCTGGCGGGCCGCAAGGACCTGCTCGTGATCGACGGCTCGCCCGCGTCGCCGCTGCTGTCGCGCTGGCGCGCGGCGCTGCCGCTGGCGATCGACCAGCAGGCCGGCACGGGCGCGACGCGTGTCGCGTTCTCGGTGAAGGAGCGCTGGCGCAACGGCGTCGGCATGGCCGACGGCGGCGCGCATATCGAACAGACGGGCGCGCTCGCCGCGCTCGCCGGGTTCGAACTGCCGGGCAGCCATGGCCGCAGCGTCGTCGCGCTGACCGCGACCGACCAGACGCGCCTGGCCGACCTGCTGGACGTCTTCGAGAAGCCGGGCCTCGTGTCGCAACTGCAGGGCGACCTCGCGCTGGTGCGGCCGGGACAGGTCGACAGCCTGCGCGTCGGCGATCCGTACGTGGTCGGCTTCGTGCCGTGGTATGCGCGCGTCTGGACGCAAGCGGCGCGGCACCCGGTGGCGCTCGGCGTGGTCGGCGTCGTCGCGGGACTGTTGCTCGCGCTCGGCGTGTTCAGCGTGCTGCAGAAAATCGCCGCGCGCCGCCGGGGGATGTAACGGATGGCGTGGGCATTCGCAAGGCGACGGGCCGCGCGGCCGGCGCGGCGGGGCGGCACGACGCTCGTGCTGGCCGTCGCGGCGGCGTGCGCAGCGGCCGGGGCGGCCGGAACGGCCGGGCGCGCGCAGGCGGCGCAAGGCGGTGCGGCCGACGTGCGGTGCGGCGCGGCGTGGCCGCGCTGGGACGCGTTCAAGCGCGATTTCGTGTCGGCCGACGGCCGCGTGATCGACGTCGGCTCGGCCGATTCGCGCACGGTATCGGAGGGGCAGGCGTATGGACTGTTCTTCGCGCTCGTCGCGAACGACCGGCGCACGTTCGACACGATCCTCGCATGGACCGAGAACAACCTCGCGCAGGGCGACCTGAGCGCCCGGCTGCCGGCGTGGCTGTGGGGCCGCGCGCCGGACGGCACGTGGCGCGTGCTCGACGCGAACGCGGCGTCGGATGCCGATCTCTGGATCGCCTACACGCTCGTCGAAGCCGGACGGCTGTGGCACGAGCGCAGCTACACCGCGCGCGGCGCGCTGCTCGCGAAGCGCGTGCTCGACGACGAGACGGCCAGCGTGCCGGGCCTCGGCCTCACGCTGCTGCCCGGCCCGACCGGGTTCAAGCTGGCCGATGGCCAATGGCGCGTGAACCCGAGCTATTCGCCGCCGCAGGTGATCCGCGGGCTCGCCGCGCGCCTGCCCGACGAGCGCCGCTGGGCCGCGCTCGCGGCCAGCACCGGCCGCGTGCTGCTCGACACCGCGCCGAAGGGCTTCTCGCCGGACTGGGCGCTGTATCGCGCGGGCGCGGGCTTCGGCCCCGATCCCCAGACCCATGCGGAAAGCGCGTACAACGCGATCCGCGTGTACCTGTGGGCCGGCATGCTCGATCGCGCCGATCCGCTCGCCGCGCCGCTGCTCGCGCGCTTCGCGCCGTTCGCCGACCATATCGCCGCGCATGGCGCGCCGCCGGAGAAGGTCGACACGACGACCGGCGTCGCGGGGCCGAACGACGGCAACGGCGGTTTCTCGGCGGCGGCCGTGCCGTTCCTCGACGCGCGCGGCCAGCGTGCGCTCGCCGATGCGCAGGCGGCCCGTGTCGACGCGCTCGCGCGCCAGGCGGCGCCCGGCTACTACACGAGCGTGCTGACGCTGTTCGGCCTCGGCTGGCGCGACGGCCGCTACCGGTTCGGCGCGGACGGGTCGCTCGATGCGCGCTGGGAGGACCGTTCATGCGCGGCCCGATGAAGCGCACCGCACCGCGCGTCGCAGGGTTCGCGTGGCTCGCGTCGTCGGTCACGGCGGCGGCGCCGGCCGCCGTCGCCGCGCCCGCGCTGCCGAACACCGTCGCGCCGAAGGCCATCTCGGCGTCGGCGCCGGCCACGACCGACCTGCCCGACGCGCAGCGTCAGCTCGCGACCGCCCGCATGTGGGGCGCGAAGCATCGCGACGACCTCGCGCGCGACGCGCTGCGCAAGGGGCTCCTGATCGCGCCGGACGATCCCGAATTGCTCGCGGAACAGATGCGGGTGCTGCTGCGGCTCGGCGACGCGCAAGGCGCGCAGGCTGCGCTGGCACGCCTGCAGGCACGCGCGCCCGCGGCGCCCGGCACGCGGCGCGCGGCCGACGAATACCGCGTCGCGACGAGCGGGCGCGGCGAGATGGCGCAGATCCGCCTGCTCGCGCGCAGCGGTCGCGCCGACGAAGCGGCCCGGCGAATCGTCGCGCTGTTCCCGAATGGCGCGCCGTCCGGCGCGCTCGGCGCCGAGTACTACCAGATCGTCGCGAATGCGCCGGGTGGCCGCGAATCGGCGATCGCCGCGCTGCGCCGTGCGGTCGCGGCCGACCCGCAGGACGCGAGCGCGGCGCTCGCGCTCGCGCGGCTGCTGAACCAGCGCGCCGACACGCGCGCGGAAGCGAACCGCATCGCATGGTCGCTCGCGAAGCGCGCCGACGCCGATCACACGGAAGCGATGGCCGTGTGGCGGCGCGTGCTGCAGTCCGCCGGCAGCGATCCCGCGTATCTCGATGCGCTGCATGCGTATCTCGCGCTGGTGCCGGACGACACCGAATTCCGCGAGCGCAGCGCCGAACTCGACCGGCAGCGCGACGCGCAGCGCCGGCTCGAACGCGACCCGGACTACATCGCGCAGCAGCGCGGCTTGCAGGCGCTCGCGCGCGGCGACCTGGCCGGCGCCGATCCGCTGCTCGCGCGCGCCGCGCAGGCACGCGCCGGCGACGCCGATGCGCTCGGCGGGCTCGGCCTGCTGCGCCTGCGCGAAGGCCGGCACGACGAAGCGCGCGCGCTGTTCACGCGCGCCGCGTCGCTGTCGACCGAGCAGCGCGGCAAGTGGCAGAGCCTCGCGCGTACCGCGCAGTTCTGGGGACTGCTCGCGCAAGGCCGCGCGGCGGCGTCGGCCGGACGGCCGCAGGATGCCGAGCGCGCGGCGCGCGCCGCACTCGCGATGCAGCCCGACAGCCCGGACGCGAAGCTGCAGCTCGCCGATGCGCTGCTCGCGCAGCGCGACTGGGCGCGCGCGGAGCCGTTGCTGCGCGAACTGCTGGCCGCAGGTTCGCCGAATTTGTCGGCGGTGCGCGGCACGGCGACGCTGTACGAGAACACCGGCCGCGCGGACCGCGTCGGCCCGCTGCTCGACGCGCTGCAAAGCCGCGTGACGGGCCGCGACGATCGCCGCGCGCTCGACGGGCTGCGCGCCGACCTGCTCGCGAGCCAGGCGCGCGCGCTCGCGGACAAGGGCGAACGCGGGCCGGCCGTGCAACGCTACGAAGCGGCCGTGCGCGCGGCGCCCGACGCACCGTGGACGCGTTTCGCGCTCGCGCGGCTGTATCGCGACATGGGGCTGCCGCAGCTCGGCCGCACGGTGATGGATGATGGGCTCGCGCAAAGCGCTACGCCCGAGATGCGCTATGCGACCGCGCTGTATCGCAACTCGCTCGACGACGTTACCGGCGCGCAGGCCGCGCTCGCGGGTGTCGACGATGCGCAGCGCTCGGACGGCATGCGCGCGCTCGCCCGCAAGCTCGATGCGGAAAGCGCGCTGGCCGACGCGCGCGGCGCGCTCGGCCGCGGCGATCGCGCGGCGTTCGCCGCGTCGCTCGCGCATGCGCAGGCGAGCGCGCCGGACGACCCCGACATGCTGGCCGCGATCGGCGCGCAGTGGATCGACGCGGGCGAATCCGAGCGCGGCCTCGCGCCGTTGCGCGACTGGATCGCCGCGCATCCGCGCGAGGCCGATCCCGACGTGCGGCTGCGCTACGGCGACCTGCTCGGCAGCGCGGGGCGCGACGACGCGCTCGCCGCGTGGCTCGACACGCTGCGCCGCGAACCGGCGCTGACGCCGGCACAGACCGCGCGGATCGAGGATCAGTCGCTGCGGCTCGTGCTGCGCCGGACGGACGACGCGATCGCGCAGCAGGACTATGCGCGCGCCCGCACGCTGCTCGATCGCGCGAGCCCGGCCGGCCGCGCGGACCAGCGCTACGCACTCGAGCTGGCCGATCTCGAACGCGCGCAAGGGCACTACGACGCCGCACGCGACGCGCTCGCGCCGGTTATCGCGCGCACGCCGGACGATGCCGACACGCAGCTCGCGCTCGCGCGCATCGACGAGGACAGCGGCCAGCGCGCGGCCGCGCTCGCGCGCGTGCAGGCCGTGCTGGCGCGCACGCCGGACGACGACGTCGATACGCGACTGTCGGTCGCGCGCCGGCTGAACGCGCTGCGCCGCCCGGACGAAGCCGCGCAGGTGATCGACCCGCTGCAGGTCGCGTATCCGGCGCGCGCCGACGTGACGGTTGCCGCCGGGCGCGTGGCCGAGGCGCAGGGCCGCTACGACGCTGCAGCGTCGCTGTACCGGCTGTCGCTGTCGCAGGAACGCACGAGCGGCGTGAGCCCGGGCCGCGACGGCCGCACGCCCGCGCAGGCCGCGTTCGCGGATCTCGAACAGCGGCGCGATCCGGAGCTCGAGACCGGCTGGCTGCCTGCGTACAAGTCGGGCGACGAAGGGATTTCCGCGTACCGCGCGCAGCAGGTGCCGATCTACCTGCAGATGCCGGTGCGCTACGACGGGCACGCGTTCCTGCAGCTCGACACCGTGCATCTGGACGCCGGCACGCTCGATACGAGCGACCCGAACGCGTATTCGCTGAAGACCTTCGGCACCTACGGGGCGCTCAACGCGCTGGCTGCGTCGCCCGTCCAGTTGCCGTTGAATCAGCAGGCCGCCGCGTTGATCGCGCATCCGCAGGGCGACCTGCACCAGCCGATGACGGGCGTCGCGCTCGGCGCCGGCTATCGCACGGATGCGTGGCGCGTCGATCTCGGCACGTCGCCGCTCGGCTTCCCGGTGCATTACCTGGTCGGCGGCGTGCGCTACCGCTTCGACGCGGGCCCGGCGAGCTTCACCGTGAACGCGTCGCGCCGGCCGGAAACGAGCAGCGTGCTGTCGTATGCGGGGATGCGCGACCCGTGGACTGGGGCGGTATGGGGCGGCGTGCGCCGCGACGGCGTGAACCTGCGCGCGGCGCTCGACGTCGGCCGCGTGAACCTGTTCGCCGAACTCGGAGCGGGCGTGCTGTCCGGTCGCAACGTCGAGCGCAACGCGGAACTCACGCTGCGCTCGGGCTTCACGGTGCCCGTGTACGAACGCGCGACGATGAAGGTGAGCACGGGGCTCGTCGGCAATGCGTGGCACTACGCGCAGAACCTGCGTTACTACACGTACGGGCAGGGTGGCTACTACAGCCCGCAGCGCTACCTGTCGCTCGGCGTGCCGCTCGAGTGGGCGGGGCGGCGCGACGCGCTGTCGTGGGACCTGACCGTCACGGGCGGGATCTCGAACAGCTACGAAAAGGATTCGCTGTTCTACCCGACCTTCGCGGACCAGCGCGCCGCGCAGGAAGCGGCGGGGCTCGTCTACGCGGGCAGTTCGACGCGCGGCGTGTCGTTCTCGTACGGCGTGAACGGCATCGTCGAGTATCGCGTGAACCCGCACCTGAGCGTCGGCGCGCAACTGCACGTCGACCGGTCGCACGACTACGCGCCGAGTTCGGCGCTCGTGTACCTGCGCTATGCGTTCGACGCACGCGCGGCGCGCAGCTGGCTCGTCACGCCGACGCCGGTGCGGCTTTATTCGGATTACTAGGGGACTGGGAGAACGCGTGAATACGGAACTCGATGCAACCCGTCCCGCGCTCGGCGCCGCCGGCCTGCTGGGCCGCCTGCGTGCGCTGCTGCGCACCGGGCCGGCCGGCGGCCGCGCCGGCCCGCTGAGCCGGCTCGCGATCGACGGGCTGCCCGACACGTGGACGCAGCTGGAAGCAGGCGGCCTGTACGCGATCTATGCCGCCGCCGGCACGCCGGCGTGCGACGCGCTGGTGTGGGAAAGCGCGCGGCAGTCGCGCACGCGCGACGTGACGGTCGTGCTGTCGCGCGCCGCGGCGCGCGTTGCCGCGCAGTTGCAGGTGCGCGGTTTCTCGGGCGGCGCGCAGCCGGCCGGCTGGCCGCGCAACCTCAACGTGCTGGCGATGCCGCCCGCGCCCGCGGCGGCCGACGGCGATGCCGCGCGCGAACCCGGTGCGCCGCGCCGTGCCGCGCCGGGTCCGTTCGCGCGGCTCACGGGCGGCTTGCGCGCGATGAAGCGCTACGGCTTTCGCGCGCGCTCGCTGTATTTCATCGAAGGCGCGCAACGCTGGTTCAGCTGGGACGATCCGACGGCGCTCGCGGAAGAAGCGCACGCGCTCGCCGACTGGTGCCGCACGCACCGGATCGCACTGGTGCTGCTGGTCGATCCCGAGATCGTGCGCACCGGCGCCGATCCGGACACCGATGATCCGCCGCTCGTGCGCGATGCGAATCGCGCGCCGCGCAGCGGCTTTCACGGCGTGTGCGCGGGCGTCGCGCAGCTGCAGCGCACGCACGGCGAGCTGCTGTGGGTCGTCGATTTCTGGCGCGCGGGCGAGACGCTCGCGGCCGGCGAAGTGCGGCCGCTGCGCTTCGCGCCGGGCGGCCGGCTCGCGGCGATCGTCGACGGCGCCGCCGCCGAACCCCTGCGCCGGATGAAGCTCGCGACCGACGAGGATCGCGTCGTCGTCAGCCGCGCGGTGCTCGACGAAGGCGGCCGCGTGCCCGCCGGCTGGGAAATCGTCGACGACAACGCGGCGGTCGTCGCCGCCTGTGCGCGCGCGCAGGCCGCGACCGCGGTGCTGGCGTTCCGCTCGCATGCCCAGCTCGAGGCGCTGTGCGCGGCCGTTCACGCGCTGCGCCGGCAATGCGGCGGCGCGTTGAAGATCGCCGTGGTCGAGCGCGGCGAGGTGCTGCGCCAGCAGTTCGAGATGCTGGTGCTGAGCGTTGGCGCGAACCGCGTCGTCGCGCGCGACCTGCCGGTGTCGCGGATGCACGCGGCCGTGCACGCGCTGCGCGGGCAGCTCTATGCGCGGCCCGTCGCGCCCGACTATCGCGCGGCGCTCGCGGCCGCGCTCGGCGATTCGGTGCTCGGCTACCTGCCGGTCGGCGCGTTCTGCCTGCGGATTCGCGCGGTGCTCGATCGCGGCGCCGTGCTCGCGCTGCCGCATACGCTCGCGAAGATCGCGCTGCTGCCCGGCGTGTCGCACGTCGATGCGCTGCGGCACTGCCGGCCGCGCCGCGCGGGCGACGTCGTGACGGCCGATGCCGGGCACCTGTACGTGTTCCTGTTCGCGTGCGAGCCGGCCGATGCCGAGGAGGCGCTCGCGCGTATCTTCGACGTGCCGGTCGATACGCTGTCCGATCGCGTCGTGTGTCTCGGGCAGGGCAGCATCGACACCGAGCTCGATGCGCTGAAGGCCGAAAACCGGCGTGCGCCGATCGCCGACTACAGCGACCTGTTCGCGACGGCGCAGCCGGCGGATGCGGCACGCGGGCCGGGCGAACGCGCGGCGGATGCCGCGGCGCTTGCCGAACCGGGCGCCGACGGCGCCGCGGCCGGCGTCGCCGCCGCGGCCGCCGGGAGCGGTGTGGCCGACGGGCATGTCGATGCGCCGCCGCACGCGATTCACGCCGACGATGCGACGCCGGCCGCCGACATGCCGGGCGATGCGCCGGCATTTCCCGCATTTCCCGTCGCGCACACGCGCGGCGCCATCCGCAGCGCGATGCCGCTGCGCAAGCCGGAGGGCGCATGATCGCCGAACTCGTCATCGGATTCATCGTCGGCATCGCGATCGCGGTGCCGGTGTGGCTCGTCGCGCAGCACCTGGGCCTCGGCCGCGGCTTTCATGCGCCGCGCGGGCTGCAGCGGCGCGACGCGGTGCCGTGCGAACTCGTGCCGGTCGCGCTGCGCGGGCGCCTGCTGCCCGATGCCGACCCCGCCGGCGAGGCCGCGCCATGAAGACGATCGCCGTCACGTCGACGACCGGCGGCGCGGGCCGCACGACGCTCGCCGGCGCGCTCGCGGTGCTGCTCGCCCGTCGCGGCCGGCCGGTCGTCGCGGTCGAGTTCGACGCGCAGAACCTGATGGGCGCGACGCTCGGTCTCGACACGCTGGCCGAGCACGGGCTCGCGCACAGCCTGCTCGGTGACCCGGGCGCCGCCGCGCCGTGGCACGCGCATACGTGGCGCAATGCCGACGGCGTGCTGTTCGTCCCGTACGGGCAGGTCGATGCGGCGGGCGCCGCCGCCTGCGATGCGCGGCTCGCGGCCGATCCGGCCTGGCTGTCGCGCGCGCTCGACGAGATCGCGCTGCCGCCTGACGGCGTCGTGCTGGTCGACACCGCGCGCTATCCGTCGCCGCAGGCCGAGCAGGCGATTCGCCGCGCGGACCTGACGCTCGTCGTCGTGCCGCCCGAACCGGCCGCGTGCGCGACCGTTGCCGCGCGCCTCGACGCGCTGCGGGCCAGCGGCGGCGACCTGCAGATCGTCGTGAACCGGCTGAACCCGGCGCGCGACATGCAGCGCGATGCGCTCGCGATGCTGCGCGCGGTTGCGGGACCGGCGTCGATGCTCGAGCAGCGGATTCACGTCGATGCGGCCGTGCCCGAAACGCTCGCGCGCGGCAGCTGGATCTTCGACGACGCGCCGTATTCGCAGGCGTCGCACGACCTGAACGGCGTCGCGAACTGGGTCGACGCGTGGCTCGCGGCGGCCGCGGCCGGCCGCACGGGAGCGCGGCGATGAAGGCCGGGTTCGCGTCGCGCTGGCGTGCCGCGGCCCGGCGCGCGACCGACTGGTGCGCGCGCGGGATCGGGCTGCCGGCCCAGCGCACGCTGCTCGACTGGCTCGTGCGGCTGTTCTTCCACGCGCCGCCGCCCGGCCGGCCCGATCCCGTGCGCCGCCGGGCGCGCATCGCCTTCCTGTGGCTCGCGCAGGAGTGGGGCGTGCTGCAGCCGCTGAGCCCGCGCGAATGGCTGTGGCGCGCGATCGTGCGCGCGCCGCGCGCAGCCGAGCGGCAGCCCGCGCGCGATCCGCTCGCATGGTTCGACACGTTGGTCGTGCCGGTCTACGTCGCGGCGCGCGCGCTCGGCGCCCGTATCGACGCGTTGCTCGCGCGTCTGCCGTGGGCGCGCTGGGGCGGCTGGCTCGACGCGCGCGCGCACGGCGTCGGCCGGCACCGCTGGCTCGCGCCGCTGCTGCTGATCGCCGGCGCGCTGATGTGGGCCGCGGCCGGGATGTCGCCGCTGATGCCCGGCGCGCAGTTCGCGTTCTTCGCGATCGTCGCGGTGCTGGCGCTCGCGCTGCGCCGCCTGCCGGGCCATCTGCCGACGCTTGCGCTCGCGTCGCTCGCGCTGCTCGCCACCGTCCGCTACGTATGGTGGCGCACGACCCAGACACTCGATTTCCGCAGCCCCGTCGAGGCGTTCGCCGGCTACCTGCTGTACGGCGCCGAAGCCTATACGTGGATGATCCTGCTGCTCGGCTTCGTCCAGACCGCGTGGCCGCTCGACCGGCCGATCGTGCCGCTGCCGGACGACCCGGACACCTGGCCGAGCGTCGACGTCTACATCCCGACCTACAACGAACCGCTGTCGGTCGTGAAGCCGACCGTATTCGCATCGCAGAGCATGGACTGGCCGGCGGCCAAGCTGCGCGTGTACCTGCTCGACGACGGCCGGCGCCCCGAGTTCGAGGCGTTCGCGCGGGAGGCGGGGATCGGCTACCTGACCCGCGACGACAACCGCCACGCGAAGGCCGGCAACATCAACCGCGCGCTGCCGAAGACGCACGGCGAATACATCGCGATCTTCGACTGCGATCACGTGCCGACGCGCTCGTTCCTGCAGACCTCGATGGGCGTGTTCCTGCGCGACCCGAAATGCGCGCTGGTGCAGACGCCGCACCATTTCTTCTCGCCCGATCCGTTCGAGCGCAACCTCGGCACGTTCCGCGAGATCCCGAACGAGGGCAACCTGTTCTACGGGCTCGTGCAGTCGGGCAACGACCTGTGGAACGCGACGTTCTTCTGCGGGTCGTGCGCGGTGCTCAAGCGCACCGCGCTGGAGGAGGTGGGCGGCGTCGCGGTCGAGACCGTGACCGAGGACGCGCACACCGCGCTCAAGCTGCACCGGCGCGGCTACACGTCGGCGTACCTGCCGACCGTGCAGGCGGCCGGCCTCGCGACCGAGAGCCTCGCGGGCCACGTGAAGCAGCGCACGCGCTGGGCGCGCGGGATGGCGCAGATCTTCCGCATCGACAATCCGTTCCTCGGGCGCGGGCTCGGCTTCATCCAGCGGATCTGCTACGGCAACGCGATGCTGCACTTCTTCTACGGGATCCCGCGGCTCGTGTTCCTGACGATCCCGCTCGCGTACCTGTTCTTCCACCTGTACTTCATCAATGCGTCGTCGGTCGCGCTCGCGAGCTACGTGATCCCGTACCTGGTGCTCGCGAACGTCGCGAACTCGCGGATGCAGGGGCGCTATCGCCACTCGTTCTGGGCCGAGGTCTACGAATCGGTGCTCGCGTGGTACATCGCGCTGCCGACCACCGTCGCGTTCTTCAGCCCGAAGCACGGCAAGTTCAACGTGACCGACAAGGGCGGCAAGATCGACGAAGGCTACGTCGACTGGTCGACGTCGAAGCCGTACCTCGTGCTGTTCGCGCTGAACGTGCTCGCGATCGCGGCCGGCCTGTGGCGGCTCGTGGCCGACCAGGGCGACGAGGCGTCGACGATCCTGATCACGCTCGGCTGGACCATCTACAACCTCGCGATGCTCGGCGCGGCCATGGCCGTCGCGCGCGAGACCAAACAGGTGCGCGTCACGCACCGGATCGCGATGCGCGTGCCCGCGACGCTGCTGCTCGCCGACGGCTCGACGGCCGCGTGCTTCACGAGCGACTACTCGACCGGCGGCCTCGGCCTCGAAGCGGTGCCGGGGCTGCCGCTCGCGGTCGGCGACACGCTGACGGTGTGCGTGTCGCGCGGCGACCGGCCGTTCCCGTTCCCGGTGCGCGTGAGCCGCGTGACGCCGACCCACGTCGGCGTGAGCTTCGAGGCGCTGACGCTCGAGCAGGAGCGCCAGCTCGTGCAGTGCACGTTCGGCCGCGCGGACGCGTGGCTCGACTGGCACGCGAGCGCGCGCGCGGACACGCCGCTGCGTGGGCTGAAGGAAGTGCTGCGCGTGGGCCTGGACGGTTACGTACGGATGTGGAAAGGTGCGGCGCGCGGCCTGCAGTCGATGCTGGCACCGAAGCTCGATCGGGCGCGCGACTGACGCGGTGCCCATCACGGAGTAGTTTAGATGACGTTCTGGAATCTGTATTTCATCCTGAAGTTCGCGCTGTTCGCGACCGGCCACCTGCAGCCGCTGTGGCTCGCGAACCTCGCGTTCGCGCTTGCGCTCGCGGCGAGCGCGCCGATCCGGCCGCGCGTGTGGCGCGTCGTGCGGCAGCTCGCCGCGCTCGCGATCGCAGTGCCGCTCTTTGCGCGCGAGATGCATGCGCCGCCGCTCGCGCGCCTTCTCGATGCCGCGCGCGAGGTCAGCACGTTCCGCCTCGACTACTGGATGGAGCTGCTGCCGCGCCTGTTGCCGCCGCTGCTGGTGCTGACCGTGGCGGGTGTGCTGATCGTCTATTTCGTCGTCAACCGCTGGGTGCGCGTCGCGACCTTCGTGCTCGCCGCGCTGGTCGTGATGCCGCTGTGGCAGGCCGGCAACGGGCTGATGGCGCGCGTCGTCGCGCCGCTCCCGCAGCAGGCCGACGCGACGGGCGGGCGGGCCGGCCAGCCCGAGGACCACAACGCGGCGCTCGCGACGTTCCGCGCGCAGGAGTCGCAGCGGCAGGTCGCGTTCGGCCATCTCGGCAACGATCCGGCCGCGCAGTTCGACGTGATCGTGCTGCACGTGTGCTCGCTGTCGTGGGACGACCTCGATGCCGCGAAGGTGCGCAATCCCCCGATGCTGAGTCACTTCGACTACCTGTTCAACAACTTCAGCACGGCGGCGAGCTACAGCGGCCCGGCCGCGATCCGCGTGCTGCGCGCGAGCTGCGGGCAGGAAGCGCACGCGGACCTGTACAAGCCCGCGCCGCAGCAGTGCCACCTGTTTTCGCAACTCGCATCCGCCGGCTACACGGTGCAGTCGCTGCTGAACCACGACGGGCACTTCGACAACTTCCTGCAGGTCGTTCACGACAACATCGGCGTGCCCGACGCGCCGATGATCTCGAACGCCGCCGCCCCGGTCGCGATGCATGCGTTCGACGGCTCCGCGATCAAGGACGACTACGGCACGCTCGCGAACTGGTACGCGCAGCGCGCGTCGGTGCCGGGCCCGGTCGCGCTGTACTACAACACGATCAGCCTGCACGACGGCAACCGCGTGGTGGGCAGCTCGCTGACCAGCATCGATTCGTATCCGCAGCGCGTGACCCGGATGATGAACGACTTCGACCGGCTCGCCGACCTGATCGCGCAGTCGGGACGGCGCGCGGTGATCGTGTTCGTGCCCGAGCACGGCGCCGCGCTGCGCGGCGACAAGAACCAGGTGGCCGGCCTGCGCGAGATCCCGACGCCGCGCGTCGTCCACGGGCCGGTCGGCGTGCGGCTCGTCGGCTTCGCCGGCAATCACGGCACGACGACCGTGATCGACCAGCCGACGAGCTTCCTCGCGCTCGCGCAGCTGCTGTCGAACCTCGTGTCGAACAGCCCGTTCAAGCCGGGCGCGACGCTCGCGCAATATGCCGCCGACCTGCCGCGTACGCGGATGGTCGGCGAGAACGAAGGCACGGTGACGCTGCAGACGAGCACCGGCTATGCGGTCAAGACTCCGGACGGCGTATGGATCGACGAACAGTAAACATCGGCGAAGGCGACGACGATCGCCTGTCGCAACCGAACGACGTGCTCGGCCTCGCGCGGCACCTGCCCGCGCTGGATCCGGCCCGCTACGTCGACGAGCAGGCGCGGCGCGCATTCGTCGAATCGCTCGAGCGCTGGCCCGTGCTCGCGAAGCTGATGGGATTGAAGCGGTAAACGCAAGGCGGCCGGCGTGAATGCCGGCCGCGCTGCATCGATGCGCCGACCGCTATCGGCTCACTGCGGGCTCACTGCGCGCGGCGCTCCGGCTGGCGCGTCCATTCGTTTTCCTCGCCCGGCACCTTGCCGAAGGTCTGCGCGGCCCATGCGTGGCGGGCCGCCTCGATCTTCGCGCGCTCGCTCGACACGAAATTCCATTCGATGAACCGCTCGCCCGGCAGGTGCGCACCGCCGAGCAGCATCACGCGCGCGCCGTTCGCGCTGGCGAGCGCGACGTTCGTGCCGGGTTCGAGCACGGCCATCGTCGCGGGGGCGAGCGGCGCGCCGTCGATCGTGAGGTCGCCGTCGACGAGATACACGCCGCGCTCGTCGTGTTCCGCATCGAGCGCGAGCTGCCCGCCCGCGGCGAATTCCGCGTACGCATAGAGCGTCGGCGAGAACACGGCGACCGGCGACGTGAGCCCGAACGCGGTGCCCGCGATCACGCGCACGTGCGCGCCGTCGCGCGTGAACGACGGCAGCGTGTCGGCCGCGTGATGCACGAACGCGGGCGCGGTGTCCTCGTGCTCGACCGGCAGCGCGACCCAGGTCTGGATCCCGTGCACCGGCTGTTCATGCGGGCGGTCCTCGTCGGGCGAACGCTCCGAGTGGACGATGCCGCGCCCGGCCGTCATCCAGTTCACGTCGCCGGGCACGATCTTCTGCCGGAAGCCGAGGCTGTCGTGGTGCATCAGCGTGCCGTCGAACAGGTAGGTGACGGTCGCGAGGCCGATGTGCGGATGCGGCAGCACGTCGATTCCGCTGCCGGCCGGCAGCACGGCCGGCCCCATCTCGTCGAAGAAGATGAACGGCCCGACGAGGCGGGCGGCGCGCGCGGGCAGCACGCGGCGCACGACGAGGTTGCCGATGTCGCTCTCGCGCGGCGTGAGCAGGGTCTTGATCGATGCGGACATGGTGGGTCTCTCGTATCCGGTGGGTCAGGCGATGGCCGTATCGATCGTGATCGGGTGCGTGAGGATCTTGTGCACCGGGCACGCATTCGCGATCTGCAGCAGGCGCTCGCGCTGCTCGTCGGTCAGGTCGCCGTCGAGCGTGATGCGGCGCATGATCGTGCTGCCCGCGCTGCCCGATTCGTGCGCGAGCTTCACGTGCACTTCGGCGAGCGGCCAGCCCTTGCGTTGCGCGTACATCTTCAGCGTGATCGCGGTGCACGCGCCGAGGCTCGACAGCAGCAGCGCGACGGGCGTCGGTGCGGTATCGCCGCCGCCGAGCGACGCCGGTTCGTCGGCGCGCCACTGATGGACGCCGTCGGTGAAATGGACCAGGTAATCGAGCGAGCCGATGCTCGCTTCGACGGACAGTTCGCTCATTGCAATTCCATGTGGGGAAAGGGGAGACGGGCCGGCCGGGGAGGGCCGGGCAGGCCGGACGTTACGGTTCGAGCAGGCGCTGCAGCCGCAGTTCCTCGAAATCCAGCTCGGATTCTATGCGGTGCAGCACCGCGTCGTCGACCCGGCCGTCGCGATGCAGATCGAGCAGCGCATCGCGCGACACGCCGACCAGCTCGAGCTCGACGCGCAGCATCCGCGCGCGCACGTCCGCCGGTTCCGCGCCGTCGCGGTGCGCGCGTTCGTTGAACGCGACGCGGCTGCGGTATTCGGTCAGCAGCCGGTCGAGCGATGCGCGTTCGAGGCGCGTGCCGCGCTGCTCGCGCGCATCGAGTTCGGCGAGCGCCGCGCCGAACGTATGGGCGCGCACGGCATGCTCGGACATCGTGTGCCGCGCGGCCGGGCGCAGCTTCAGCACGCGGATCAGCGGCGCGAGCGTGCCGCCTTGCACGACCAGCGTCGCGATGATCAGCAGGAACGTGCTGAACAGGATCAGGTCGCGCCCCGGGAAGTTGCCCGGCAGCGCGATCGCGGCCGCGAGGCTCACGACGCCGCGCATGCCGGACCAGCCGAGCACGACGGCCTCGCGCCACGACCACGGCGCATGGCCCGCGCGCGGCGCGCGCAGGCGGCCCGGCAGCCACATCGCGACGAACACCCACACGACGCGCGCGGCGATCGCGGCGGCGGTGGCCGGCAGCGCAACGCGCAGGCCGGCCATCAGCACCGCGCCTTCGTGGTTCACGCCGGCGAGGATCGCGTGCAGCGCGAGGCCGATCAGGATGAACACGAGCGCGTCGAGCACGAACACGATCGCTTCCCAGGTCGCCTTCGCCTTGATCCGCATGTCGGCGCCGAACACGCGATGCTGGCGCACGCCGAGCACGAGGCCGCAGGTCACGACCGACAGCACGCCCGAACCGTGCACGGCTTCGGCGATCCCGTAGCTGCCCCACGCCATCGCGAAGGTCACGACGATACCGAGCATCGGCTCGCGCAGGCGCTGCAGCACCCAGCACATCGCATGGCCGCACGCGAGGCCGACCGCGATGCCGATCAGCGTGAGCGAGAAGAACAGGCCGGTGGCGCTCGCGGTCGTGATCGTGACGGCGAGCGCGGCCGAGACGGCCATCTGATACAGCAGCAGGCCCGATGCATCGTTGACGAGGCTTTCGCCTTCGAGCACCGCGACGAGCCGCGCGGGCAGCGGATGGCGCTGCAGGATCGCCTTCGCGGCGACCGCGTCGGGCGGCGACACGATCGCGCCGAGCGTGAAGCACGCGGCCCACGGCAGCGCCGGATTGGCCGCATGCACGGCGAGCGCGACCGCAACCGTCGTGAACACCACCGCGCCGAGCGCGAGCGACGCGATCGACGCGAGCTCGTGCCGGAATTCCTTCCACGCCGTATAGAAGCCGCTCGACATCAGCAGCGGCGGCAGCACGGCCACGAGCAGCAGCGCCGGATCCATGTCGGGCGTGCGCTTGCCTGCGATGGCCACCACGCAGCCGCCGAGCAGCAGCACGACGGCCGGCGGGATCGAGACGCGCTCCGCGAGCCAGGTGAGCGCACCCGCGCCGCAGATCAACAGCAGCAGGTAATGGAACAGCTCGACGTTGCTCATGCGCGGCGCGTGCGGCGAGTGCGGAGCGTGCGCGTCACGACGGCTTGCGTTCGTTCGCGCTGCCGCCCGGCAGCGCGCCGAACATGTGCTGGCTGCATTTCGCGTCGCGCCATGCGGTGTTCAGCCCGTGGCCCGCGAGCATGCGCCGCGCGACGGGCAGGATCTGTTCGCCGGCCAGCATGCCGAGCAGGCCGACGAGCGCGATGACCGGCGGCGCGGGCGAGTTCACGCCGAGCGCGCCGTAGATGACGCCGGCGAGGATGCCGGCGAGCAGCGAGAAGACATACGGTTTCATGGTGGAGCGTCCGGTGATGGTCGAGCGGCACCGAAACGGCACCGTCAAAGTTTTGAAAGGGTAGCGGGTTTGCGTGAAGAAAAAAAGAGCGGGCCGCCCCGATCGGGCGCCGTTTCCGGAATCGCATCGATTCCGTTTCTTGGGTGGTCGCGTCGGGCGTTTGCGGCTTAAATATCGCGAGCCGGATGACGATCCGGCGCGATACGCCGCCGGCTCCTCCCGTTTTCACGGTCGAGGCGGGCCCTCTTTTTTCGTTTACAGGACGCCATGCGCCATGAGCAATCCGAAGCTTGAAGTACTCACTCCGCACAACAGCCAGCTGATCTTCATCGACCAGCAGCCGCAGATGGCGTTCGGCGTCCAGTCGATCGATCGCCAGACGCTGAAGAACAACGTCGTCGGCCTCGCGAAGGCCGCGAAGGTATTCAACATCCCGACCACGATCACGACCGTCGAAAGCGACAGCTTTTCGGGCCACACGTATCCCGAGCTGCTCGACGTGTTCCCGAACCAGAAGACGCTCGAACGCACGTCGATGAACTCGTGGGACGACCAGAAGGTGCGCGACGCGCTCGCCGCGAACGGCCGCAAGAAGGTGGTCGTCTCCGGCCTGTGGACCGAAGTCTGCAACACGACGTTCGCGCTCTGCGCGATGCTCGAAGGCGACTACGAGATCTACATGGTCGCCGACGCATCGGGCGGCACGTCGCAGGCCGCGCACGACTTCGCGATGCAGCGGATGGTGCAGGCCGGCGTGGTGCCGGTCACGTGGCAGCAGGTGCTGCTCGAATGGCAGCGCGACTGGGCGCACCGCGAGACGTACGACGCCGTGATGGCGATCGCGAAGGAGCACTCGGGCGCGTACGGCATGGGCGTCGACTACGCGTACACGATGGTCCACAAGGCCGCGCCGCGCACCGCGACGCCGCACGAGTCGATCCCGGCCGTGCCGGCGAAGTAACGGGCAGCCGGGCGGAATCGCCGCGGCCGGCGTGCGCGATGCACGCGCGCGGCCGCGGTGTTCGCCGGCCGCCGCGCTCAGGTCTCGGGCAGCGCCCACGGCGCGTGCGAGAAGTGTTCGGCGAGAAAATCGAGCAGCACCGTCACGCGCGCGGCGCGCAGCATGCCGGGCGGCGTGACGAGGTTGACGTTGATGTCGGCGATCTTCCAGTCGTGCATCACTTCCTCGAGCTCGCCGCGCTGCAGCTGATCCCATACCAGGAACTCGGGCTGCAGCGCGAGGCCGTGACCGGCGACGAGCGCGGGGACGATCACGTCGGCGTTGTTGGTGCGGATGCGGCCTTGCACGTTCACGCCGATTTCCTCGCCCGATGCCGGGTGGCGAAAGCGCCAGTGCTCGGGGGTCGGCAGGTTCGTGTAGGTGAGGCACACGTGCTGTTCGATGTCGCGCGGATGCGTGGGCCGGCCATGCCGGTCGAGATACGCGGACGATGCGACGAGCGGGCGGCGCACCGCGCACAGCTTGCGCGAGCGCAGCGACGAGTCGCTCAGTTCGGCGATGCGGATCGCGACGTCGAAACCGCCGGACACGATGTCGACGATGTGGTCGGTCAGCACGAGGTCGATGTCGACGCGCGGATAGCGATCGAGAAACGCGGGCAGCAGCGGCGACAGATGGTGCATCCCGAACGACATCGGCGCGTTCACGCGCACGAGGCCATGCGGTTCGAGCGCTTGCGCGGTGGCCTCGCTCTCGATCAGCTCCGCATCGGCGAGCAGGCGGATCGCCCGGTCGCGCAGCAGTTCGCCGGTCGGCGTGAGCGACAGCTTGCGCGACGTGCGGTACAGCAGCATCGCGCCGAGGCGCTTTTCGAGGCGCGCGATGGCCTTCGACACGGTCGGCTGCGTGACGCCGAGCAAGTCCGCGGCTTTCGCGAACGAACCGGTCTCCGCGACGCGCGCAAAGATGGCCCAGGCTTCGAGATCAGGAAGATGTTGCATGGTCGGACGGGGTGACGGGAAGCGAAGTGGAAGCGAAGGCGGCGAAGCATGCGGCCGGCGCGATGCGGGTCATTCTAATCCGGTCGGGAGAAAAATCGTTATGGAATCTTATCTATTGTCGTTGGCAGCCGGCGTGCTGATCGGCGTCGTGTACAGCGTGATCAAGGTGCGCTCGCCCGCACCGCCGCTGATCGCGCTGATCGGTCTCGCCGGCATGCTGATCGGCGTGCAGGCCATCGGGCCCGTGCGTCACTGGCTCGGCTTCTGACCGCATCGAGGACCTATCAATGAGCGCAACCGATACTCAACCGGATCTGATCCTGCACAACGGGCGCATCACGACGCTCGATCGTGCGAACCCCGTTGCCTCCGCGGTGGCGATCAAGGACGGCCGCTTCGTCGCGGTCGGCAGCAACGCGGACGTGATGCCGCTCGCGGGCCGCGCGACGAAGATCGTCGACCTCGACGGCCGCACGGTGCTGCCGGGCCTGATCGACAACCACACGCACGTGATTCGCGGTGGCCTGAACTACAACATGGAGCTGCGCTGGGACGGCGTGCGTTCGCTCGCCGTCGCGATGGAGATGCTCCGGCAGCAGGTCGCGATCACGCCCGCGCCGCAGTGGGTGCGCGTGGTCGGCGGCTTCACCGAGCACCAGTTCGCCGAGAAGCGCCTGCCGACGATCGACGAACTGAACGCGGCCGCGCCCGATACGCCGGTGTTCATCCTGCACCTGTACGACCGCGCGCTGCTGAACGCGGCCGCGCTGCGCGTGGTCGGCTATACGAAGGACACGCCCGAGCCGCCGGGCGGCACGATCCTGCGCGATGCGGCCGGCAATCCGACCGGCCTGCTGCTCGCGAACCCGAACGCGACGATCCTCTACGCGACGCTCGCGAAGGGGCCGAAGCTGCCGTTCGAGTACCAGTACAACTCGACGCGCCACTT
Organism: Burkholderia sp. BCC1993; assembly: GCF_905339865.1. Lineage (NCBI taxonomy): Bacteria > Pseudomonadati > Pseudomonadota > Betaproteobacteria > Burkholderiales > Burkholderiaceae > Burkholderia > Burkholderia sp. BCC1993. The sequence goes on from NZ_CAJPGZ010000005.1 coordinate 248,779, forward strand.
CATGCGCGAGCTGAACAGGCTCGGCGTGACCGGCGTGATCGACGCGGGCGGCGGCTCGCAGAATTATCCCGACGATTACGAAGTGATCCGCAAGCTGCACGACGCGGGCGAGATGACGATCCGGATCGCGTACAACCTGTTCACGCAGAAGCCGAATGCGGAGAAGGAAGACTTCGTGAACTGGACGAAGAGCACGAAGTATCACGACGGCACGGATTATTTCCGCAATAACGGCGCGGGCGAAATGCTGGTGTTCTCGGCCGCCGATTTCGAGGATTTCCGCGTCGCGCGTCCCGATCTGCCGGCGCAGATGGAAGACGATCTCGAAGGCGTCGTGCGCGTGCTCGCGCAGAACCGCTGGCCGTGGCGCATGCACGCGACCTACGACGAAACCATCAGCCGCGCGCTCGACGTGTTCGAGAAGGTCAACAAGGACATCCCGCTCGAAGGCCTGAACTGGTTCTTCGATCATGCGGAAACGATCTCCGAGAAGTCGATGGACCGGATCGCCGCGCTCGGCGGCGGTGTGGCGGTCCAGCACCGGATGGCGTACCAGGGCGAGTACTTCGTCGAGCGCTACGGCGCGCAGGCGGCCGAGGCGACGCCGCCGGTCGCGAAGATGCTCGCGAAGGGCCTCAAGGTGTCGGCCGGCACCGACGCGACGCGCGTGGCGTCGTACAACCCGTGGGTATCGCTCGCGTGGCTCGTGACGGGCAAGACGGTCGGCGGGTTGCGCATGTATCCTCAGCGAAACCTGCTCGATCGCGAAACCGCGCTGCGGATGTGGACCGAGTACGTGACGTGGTTCTCGAACGAGGAGGGCAGGAAAGGGCGCATCGCGGTGGGGCAACTCGCCGATGTGGTGGTCCCGGATCGCGATTTCTTCACCTGCGCGGAGGATGATATCGTCGACACGACCGCGTTGCTGACGGTGGTCGGCGGCAGGATCGTCTGGGGCGCGGGGCCGTTCGCATCGCACGACGCGCCGATCCCGCCCGCGATGCCCGACTGGTCGCCGGTACGTGCGTACGGCGGCTATGGCGGCTGGGGTGCGACGCAGCGAGAGGGCGCACCGCTGCAACGGGCTGCCGCCGCCGCGATGTGCGGCTGCGCGAACGCATGCAACGTGCACCAGCATGCGCATGCGAGCGCATGGGGGCGCGCGCTGCCGACGTCGGACGCGAAGGGCTTCTGGGGCGCGTTCGGCTGTTCGTGCTGGGCGGTCTGACATGACGACGCGTACCATCTACGGCAGCCCGGCGTGGATCCGCGCGCTGCTGTCGCAGCCGTGGGTCCTGCCGCTCGCGCGTCTCGCGCTGGTGTCCGCCTATCTGCTCGGCGGCGTCGCGAAGGCGCTCGACTTCGACGGCGCGGTCGCGGAGCAGGCGCATTTCGGCCTGCATCCGGCCGCGCTGTGGGCGGCGCTCGCGATCGCGGTCGAGATCGCCGGCTCGCTGTGCGTGGTGTTTCGCCGCTTCACGTGGCTCGGCGCCGGCAGCCTCGGTATGCTGACGCTCGTCGCGATGGTCGTGGCGAACGATTTCTGGAACCGCTCGGGCACCGAACATTTCATGGCGCTCAACAGCTTTTTCGAGCATCTTGGGCTGATCGCGGCACTCGTGCTCGCGACCGTGCTCGACGATGCGCGGCAACCGGCCGGCGACGGCCGCGGGTGACCGGGATTCCCCGGACCGGTGCATCATTTGAGGAAACAACAAGGACATCCGTTATGAGAACCCTTCGTTCCGCGTTGCTGACGCTTGCGATTGCCAGCGGCCTCGTCGCCGCGCCTGCCGCGTTCGCGAAACCGCCGGTGCCGCCCGCGGTCGCGCCGACGGTGGCCGTCGGTCCGCAGTACGACACCACGCACGTGTGCGTCGCGCCGGAAGACTTCGACCGCTTCACCGACAGTTTCGTCGCGACGTTCGGCGGCAAGAAATCGAAGCAGGGCGTGTTCCAGGTCACGCCGACGCCGAGCCAGACGATGTCGCAGCTCGTGCTGACGCCGGTCGGCACGATCTCGGTGTTCGGCTTCAAGACGCCGATCCCGTATCCGTTCTGCGCGGAGCGCACCGGCTATCTCGTCACCGACATGGATGTTGCGGTGAAGTCGGCGCGCGAGCACGGCGCCGACGTGATCGTCGACACGTTCCCCGATCCGATCGGCCGCGATGCGGTCATTACGTGGACGGGCGGCGTGAACATGCAGCTCTACTGGCACACCCAGGCGCCGAACTACGACGCGTTGCAGACCATCCCCGAGAATCGGGTCTACGTGTCGCCGCAAAGCGTACGCAAGTTCGTGCACGATTTCGTCAAGTTCTCGAAAGGCAAGGTGGTGTCCGACAACCTGAAGGCGCCGGGCATCGAGATCGGCCGGCCGAACGACACGTATCGCCGGATTCGCATCGAATCGGGCTTCGGCAAGATGACCGTGCTCGTGACGGACGGTCGCCTGCCTTACCCGTACGGGCGCGAGATGACGGGCTACGAAGTGTCCGACCTGGCCGCGACGCTGGAGAAGGCCAAGGCGGCAGGTGTGAGCGTGCTCGTGCCGCCGTACGCCGCAGACGGCCGCGACGCGGCACTCGTGCAGTTCCCGGGCGGCTACGTCGCCGAAATCCACGCGAGCGCCGCGCGATGAAGCACGAAGACACGATCCTTGCCGCGGTGGCCGGCTTCGTCGACACGCTGAGCTTCGTCGCGCTGTTCGGGCTGTTCACCGCACACGTGACGGGCAACTTCGTGCTGATCGGCGCGGGCATCGCGGGCTTCGGCCAGGGTGTCGTGCTGAAGCTCAGCGTGTTTCCCGCGTTCGTGTGCGGCGTGATCGCGGCGAGCCTGATCGCGCGGTCGATGTCCGGGCGGCCCGCCTGGCAGGGCACGCGCGCGCTGCATGCGGTGCAGGCCGTGCTGCTGCTCGGCTTCTGCGCGGCCGGCGTGTGGGCGACGCCCGTCACGCAGCCCGACAGCCTGTCGGCGCTCGTGGCCGGCATCGTCGGCACGTTCGCGATGGGGGTGCAGAACGCGCATCCGCGCGTGATTTCGCGCGCCGGCGGCGTGCCGAACACGGTGATGACGGGCAACGTGACGCAGGCGATCCTCGACGCCGTCGACCTGCTGTCGGCCGGCACGGCCGACGCCGCGCGCGCGGCGGCGCGGGCGCGCTTCGGCAAGATGCTGCCGGCGATCGTCGCGTTCGCGCTCGGCGCGGCGTGCGGTGCGCTCGGGTTCCGCTACATCGGATTCCTGGCGCTGCTCGCGCCGGTCGGCGCGCTCGCGACGCTTGCACTGTGTGCGGCGCAAGCGGCCGGACCCGCCGCGCAGGAGCGCGCATGATCGCGACGGGGCAGCGCAGACGCGACGCCCGCGGCTTCGAACGGGCCGCGCGCCTGTCGGTCGTTGCGGCGCTGCTGTGCGCGGGCGCCGACGCGGCGGTCGCGGAAACGGCGGCTGTAACGACTTCGACATCGGAATCGGCATCGGCATCGGCATCGGCATCGACATCGACATCGACATCGACATCGACATCGACATCGACATCGACACCGACGCAAGGACCGGCGCAGCCTGCGACTGCGTCATCGGTTTCGACCTCGACGTCGGCAGCGACCCAGACGGCCACCGCCGCATCGACGTGCACGGCCAAACGCCCGACGGTGCTGTTCAACCGCTGGCAGGAGGACTGGTCGGTGCTCGCGAATCCGTGCGTGCCGCGCGCGCCGCTCGACGGACTGAAATATATTCCGCTCGGCAACGATCCGGCGTCCTATCTATCGCTCGGCGTGAACCTGCGCGAGCGGCTGGAGACCAACGACGCGCCGCTGTTCGGGATCGGCTCCGCGCAATCGGACACGTACCTGATCCAGCGCGTCGAAGTGCATGCCGATGCGCATCTCGGCCAGCACTGGCAGTTCTTCGCGCAGTTGCAGGACGCGCGCGCGTTCGGCAAGAACACGGTGTCGCCCGTCGACAAGAACCCGCTCGATCTCGAACAGGCGTTCGCGACCTACACGGGCGCGCTCGGCGGCGGCACGTTCAAGTTCCGCGTCGGCCGGCAGGAGATGGCGTTCGACCTGCAGCGCTTCATCGCCGCGCGCGACGGCCCGAACGTGCGGCAGGCGTTCGATGCGGTCTGGGCCGATTACGAATACGGGAAATGGCGCTTCATCGGCTACGCGACGCAACCGGTGCAGAACCGCAACGCGTCCGATTTCGACGACGTGTCCAATCGCGGTCTCACCTTCAGCGGCGTGCGCTTCGAGCGGCAGTCGGTCGGGCCGGGCGACCTGTCCGGCTACTGGTCGCGCTACAACCGCCGCAACGCGCGTTTCCTCGATGCGAGCGGCCCCGAGCATCGCGACGTGTGGGACGTTCGCTACACGGGCACGCAGGGCCGTTTCGACTGGGATCTCGAGACGATGCTGCAGACCGGGACGGTCGGCAACAACACGATCGGTGCGTGGGCCGTCGGCTCGATCGCCGGCTACCGGCTCGATGCGCCGTGGTCGCCGCGCATCGCGTTGCAGGTCGATGCGGCCTCGGGCGACCGGCATCCGCACGACGGCCGCGTCGGCACCTTCAACCCGCTGTTTCCGAACGGCTATTACTTCACGCTGGCCGGCTACACGAGCTATGCGAACCTGATCCACGTGAAGCCGTCCGTGACGCTGAAGCCGTCGGCGAACCTGTCGCTGCTCGGCGCGCTGGGTTTCCAGTGGCGCGAGACGACCGGCGACGCCGTCTATCAGCAGCCGAACATTGCGGTGCCCGGCACGGCAGGCAAGGGCGGCCGCTGGACGGGGATGTACGTGCAGCTGCGCGCGGACTGGACGATCGCCGCGAACCTGATCGGCGCGGTCGAGGCCGTGCACTTCCAGGTCGGCGACGCGATCCGGCAGGCGGGCGGACACAACGCGGACTACGTCGGCGTCGAGCTGAAGTACGGCTGGTGACGCGTCCGCGCGGCAACGCGCGCGCATGAAAAACACCCCAAAGGCTGGATTCGCATCCAGCTTTTGGGGTGCAGTTCACCGCGGGGTCACCCTTCGTTCGTCCGGGCCGGCTGCGCGGCCGGCCCGTTCGCGGTGATGCCGTTACAGGTTCGGCGACAGCGTGAGCGCGTTGGTCAGGTCGCCCATCGGCTGCGCGCCGTTCGCCTTCAGCGCGTCGTCGCGCTGCTGCAGGCCCGGCAGGCGCGGCAGCGAGAAGCGGCGCGTGATGAGGCGCAGGATCGAACCCGTGTCGTACTGCGTGTGATCCACGAAACCCTTCTTCGCGTACGGCGACACGATCAGCGCCGGAATACGCGTGCCCGGACCCCAGCGATCGGCGGTCGGCGGCGCGGCGTGATCCCAGAAGCCGCCGTTCTCGTCGTACGTGACGACGACGACCATGTTCTTCCACTGCGGGCTGGCCTGCAGGTGCGCGATCACGTCGGCGATGTGCTGGTCGCCGGAGGTGACGTCCGTGTAGCCCGGGTGCTCGTTCAGGTTGCCTTGCGGCTTGTAGAACGCGACCTGCGGCAGCGTGCCCGCGTCGATCGCCTTGATGAACTCGGCGCCGTTCGCGCCGCCGTCGAGCAGGTGCTGTGCACGGCTCGCGGTGCCCGGTGCCTGGTTCGCGAAGTAGTTGAACGGCTGGTGGTGCGGCTGGAAGTTCGGCGTCGAGAGGTCGGCGCCGTAGATCACGTTCGACGTGCCGTTCTGGCTTGCCTGCAGCGCCTGGCCCCACGCGCCGCCGTACCATGCCCACGACACGTTCGCATTCGTCAGCAGGTCGCCGATGTTGGTTGCCGTCTGCGCCGGCATCGTCGAGGCGTTGGCCGGGTCGGCGAGCAGCGGGTCGCCGCCCGTGGCTGCCTTGTTGCCGCTCGGCTGATACGGCGGCTGCATCGTGTTGACCGCGAAGAAGTCGGGCGTGATCGCGCCGTCGTTGACGAACTTCGGCGGGCCGCTGAGCGCGGATGCGGGCGAGTTCGTCGCAACCTTCAGCGACTTGCCGTCCGGGTTCAACACGGCAATCTTGCCGGCCGCGGGGCTCGTGTTCGCGTTCGCGTAGAACGGCGCGCACGCGCAGATCAGGTACTGGTGGTTCAGGAACGAGCCGCCGAACGCACCCATGAAGAAGTTGTCGGCGAGCACGTACTGCTGCGCGATCTTCCACAGCGGCAGCTTCGACGGGTCCGGCGTGTAGTGGCCCATCGTCAGGCCGCCCGCATCGGTCCATGCGGCGTACATGTCGTTCTTGCCGCCGTCGATCTGCATCTGGTCCTGGTAGAAGCGGTGCACGATGTCGCGCGTCGCGATGCTCATCGACTGGTTGAAGCCCTTCGGGTCGTCGATCGCGAACGGCGCGTTCGGCAGGTTCGCCGTCATCGCCTCGGTGACCGCCGGCGTGATGCCGGTCGCGGTCAGGCCACCCCAGATCTTCGGCAGCGTCGCCATCGTCGAGCCGTCGCGATCCTTCTGCACCGAGTTCGCCGCCGTCGCGTTCTGCAGGCCGTTCGCGCCCGGGAAGTTGCCGTACAGGTTGTCGAAGCTGCGGTTTTCCGCGTAGATCACGACGACGTTCTTGACGGCCGACAGGCCTTGCTGCGTGACATCGTCGCCGCCGCAGGCGGTCAGGCTGAGCGCGGCCGCGAGGGCGATCGGCGTGTAACGAATCCAGGCGTGCTTCTTCATGCGATGTTCTCTCTTTCGTCGTGTGTCGCGTGTGGGAATCGCGGTGGTGTCGGGCCGGCGCGGGAACCTTCGGACACCTGCCGGCTGCGCGCATTATCTGGAACCGATTTGACAGCCGGGTGTAGGGGCGCTTTCAAATGACTGTCGGTCGAACGTCATGCGGCGGTCACGGAACTGACATAAGCTCCGGCCGATTGCCCACCGCTACAAGAAGAACGACGATGCACAGCCTTCTGAAATCCTTCGCGTCCGCGCGATCGTTGATCCCTGCCGCGGCGGCGCTGGCGCTGGTTGGCGGGCTCGCGGCGCTCGCCGGGTGCGATGCGCGCCCCGGTGCCGATGCATCGGCCGCCTCTATCGTGCCGGCGGCACAGGCCGCACCGGCCGCTCCGGCGGTCGCGCCGGCCAGCCAGCCGCAGACGCGCGCGCAGGTATTCGAGGGCGTGAAGCAGATGACGGCGCTCGGCAAGCAGTTGTTCTTCGATCCGTCGCTGTCGGGGTCCGGCAAGCTCGCCTGCGCGTCGTGCCATAGCGCCGAGCATGCGTTCGGGCCGCCGAACGCGCTGTCGGCGCAACTCGGCGGCGACGACATGCACAGCACGGGCTTTCGTGCGGTGCCGTCGCTGAAGTACCTGCGCGGCATTCCGCCGTTCAGCGAGCACTTCCACGATTCACCGGACGAAGGCGACGAAAGCATCGATGCGGGCCCGACCGGCGGGCTGACCTGGGATGGCCGCGTCGATACGCGCGATGCGCAGGCGCGCATTCCCCTCACGTCGCCCTTCGAGATGAGCAGTTCGCCGGCGCGGGTTGCGAAGGCGGTTCGCGCCGCGCCGTATGCCGACGCGTTCCGCAAGGCGTTCGGCGATCAGGTCCTCGGCGACGACCAGGCGACGTTCGGTGCGGTGCTGCGCGCGCTCGACGCATTCCAGCAGCAGCCGGCGCTGTTCGATCCGTACACGAGCAAGTACGACGCCTATCTGGCCGGCCACGCGCAGCTCACGCCCGCGGAGCTGCGCGGGCTGCAGCTGTTCAACGACGAGAAGAAGGGCAACTGCGCGAGCTGCCACGTGAGCCAGCGCACGCTCGAAGGCGGCCCGCCGCAGTTCAGCGATTTCGGCCTGATCGCGATCGCGGTGCCGCGCAATCGCGCGCTGCCGGTCAATCGCGATCCGCGCTTTTACGACCTCGGCGCGTGCGGCCCCGAGCGCACCGACCTGAAGGGCCGCGAAGAATTCTGCGGCTTGTTCCGCACGCCGTCGCTGCGCAACGTCGCGCTGCGCAAGACGTTCTTCCACAACGGCGTGTACCACTCGCTCGAGGACGTGATGCGCTTCTACGTCGAGCGTGACATCCATCCGGAGAAGTTCTATCCGGTCGTGCACGGCAAGGTGCAGGTCTACGACGACCTGCCGAAGCGCTACTGGCCGAACATCAACCGCGAGCCGCCGTTCGACCGCAAGCGCGGCGACGCGCCCGCGCTGAACGCGGCCGAGATCAAGGACGTGATCGCGTTCCTGAACACGCTGACCGACGGATATCAACCGGCAGCCGCGTCGGCGGCCCGCTAGACGACGTTCCCGGCGGCACGCATGCTATGCTCGCTGGCTGACGGGCATGGCGCGCGCCGGAGTACCGGCCGCCGGTTCGCCGGCCGCGCGCCATGCCGTTCGATCGAACATCCAAGGAGAACAACACATGTCGATGCGTGCATCCCTTTCCGTCGTCACGCGCGTGCTGGCCGGCGCCGCGTGCGCAGCCGCGATGCTGCCTGCCTACGCACAGAGCAACCTGGGCTTCCTGAACGACACGCCGCTCGCCTACTTCAGCAAGACCGACCGTGCGTCGCTGGCCAAGGCCGTGGCGCAGGTGCGCGACGAAGGCAAGGACGGCGAGACCACGACCTGGCAGAGCAGCGGCCGCGGCACGCAGATCGATGCGAAGCTCACGCCGTCGACGTCCGAGAACGACGGCAAGACCTGCCGCGAGATCGCCACCGACATTTCCGCGAAGGGCCAGGCGCTGACGCTCAAGCCCGTCTATTGCAAGACCGCCACGGGCAAGTGGCAGTTGCAGAAGCGCTGAGCGCGCGTGAAATGACGCGCAGCGGTGCGTCGCGCACGGTGTCGTGCGGCGTCGTGATTCTCGACGGGGCCGGCCGCGTATTCCTCGCGCACGCGACGGATACCACGCACTGGGACATCCCGAAGGGGCAGGGCGAGCCCGGCGAATCGCCGGCCGACGCGGCGCTGCGGGAACTGCGCGAGGAAACCGGCATCGAGTTCGCACCGGCGCGGCTGCTCGATCTCGGCCGCTTCGCCTACCGTCACGACAAGGACCTGCACCTGTTCGCGGTGCAGGTCGCGGACGACGAGATCGATCCCGCGCACTGCACGTGCACGTCGCTGTTCCCGAGCCGTCGCGACGGCTCGCTGATTCCCGAGATGGACGCGTATCGCTGGACCGCGCCCGGCGACGTCGACGCGTATGCCAGCCGCAGTCTCGCGCGGCTGTTTCGCACGACGCTGTCGCTCGCGGATCTGCACCGGCGGTTGGCGAGCGCGTGAGCGCGGCGGCCGGCGCTGCCGCGCGATTTCCGCGCACGCAATAAAAACGGCCCGAAGGCCGTTTTTTTTCATCCTGCGGCGGGCGGTGCGAGGCCGCCGCGCCGCGCGCGGAGCAGGCCGTCAGGCCGGCTTGCCCCAGCTGTCGCGCAGCCCGACGATCCGGTTGAACACGGGCTTGCCCGGCTTCGAATCGACGCGGTCGGCGACGAAATAGCCGTGACGCTCGAACTGCAGGCGCGTTTCCGGCGCGACGTCGCCGGCGCCCGGCTCGACGTAGGCCTGCGTGATCTTCTTCGAGTCCGGGTTCAGCGCCTCGAGGAAGTTCGCGCCGCCCGCGTCCGGGTGCGGCTCCTTGAACAGCCGGTCGTAGATCCGCACTTCGGCCGCCTGCGCGTGCTTCGCGCTGACCCAGTGGATGTTGCCCTTGACCTTGTAGTTGTTCGCGCCTTCGGTGCCCGACTTGCTGTCCGGGAAGTAGTTGCAGTGCACGGCCGTCACGTTGCCGTCGGCGTCCTTGTCGAAGCCCGTGCATTCGATCACGTAGCCGTAGCGCAGGCGCACCTTGTTGCCCGGGAACAGGCGGAAATAGCCCTTCGGCGGGTTCTCGACGAAGTCCTCGCGCTCGATCCACAGCTCGCGCGAGATCGGGAAGGTGCGCACGCCGCGGTCCGGGTGATGCGGATGCACGGGGGCCGTGCACGCTTCCTCGAGGTCTTCCGGATAGTTGTCGATCACGAGCTTCAGAGGATCGAGCACGGCGACCGAGCGCGGCGCCTTGTCGTCGAGGTCGTCGCGCAGCGCGCCTTCGAACACGCTCATGTCGATCCACGAATCGACCTTCGTCACGCCGATCCGCTCGCAGAACAGGTGAATGCTCTCCGGCGTGAAGCCGCGGCGGCGGATGCCGACGATCGTCGGCATGCGCGGGTCGTCCCAGCCTTCGACGTGACCTTCGGTGACGAGCTGCAGCAGCTTGCGCTTGCTGGTGATCGCGTACGTGAGGTTCAGGCGCGAGAATTCGATCTGTTGCGGCAGCGGACGCGTGAACACGCCGGCTTCCGCGAGTTCGTTCAGCACCCAGTCGTACAGCGGGCGGTGATCCTCGAATTCGAGCGTGCACAGCGAATGCGTGATGCCTTCGAGCGCATCCGAGATGCAGTGCGTGTAGTCGTACATCGGATACACGCACCATGCGTCGCCGGTGCGGTAGTGATGCGCGTAGCGGATCCGGTAGATCACCGGGTCGCGCATGTTCATGTTCGGCGAAGCCATGTCGATCTTCGCGCGCAGCACGTGCTCGCCTTCCTTGAACTCGCCGGCCTTCATCCGGCGGAACAGGTCGAGGTTTTCCTCGGGCGAGCGGTCGCGGAACGGCGACGGCTTGCCGCCTTCGGTCAGCGAGCCGCGGTTCGCGCGCATTTCCTCGGCGCTCTGGCTGTCGACGTACGCTTTGCCGCGCTGGATCAGCAGCTCGGCGAATTCGTACAGCTTGTCGTAGTAGTCGCTCGCGAAATACTGGTGATCGACCGCATCCTTGCGCCAGTCGAAGCCGAGCCAGCGCACCGCGTCGACGATCGAGTCGACGTATTCGACGCTTTCCTTTTCCGGGTTCGTGTCGTCGAAGCGCAGGTGGCACACGCCGCCGTAGTCGCGCGCGACGCTGAAGTTCAGGCAGATGCTCTTGGCATGGCCGATGTGCAGATAGCCGTTCGGCTCGGGCGGAAAGCGCGTCTCGACGCGGCCGCTCCATTTGCCGGTGCGGTTGTCGTCGTCGATGATGTTGCGGATGAAATTGGAAGCCGCGGGGGCGTCGTTGCGTTCGGTGCTCATGCGGTTGGCGTCAGGTTGTGTCGGCGCGTCGCGCCGGTTTAATCCTGTAATTCTACCTGACCGGGGTCCGTCCCGCGCGGGTTGCGGCGTCGGCAGGGCGGTTCGCGCTGCCGATCGCAATATATCGATAGTGTGTCGGCTGTAACACGACGTAAATCGGATTGCCCCCCGCATTCGGCTTTTCCTATGATGGCTTCACCGAATCAATGCCGCCATTCGTACTTTTTGCGGGGCGGGAGGAAGCCAACAATCATGATGAAGAAGACCACTTTTCTCGTTCGTACCGCGGTGATCGTCGCGGCCCTGTCGCAACTCGGCGCATGCGCGATGACGCATACGCAGCGTAACGCCGGGATCGGCGCGGCCGCAGGCGGCGCGCTCGGCTACCTGATCACGGGCGGCCCGGTCGGCACGGTCGCCGGCGCCGCCGCAGGCGGCCTGGTCGGCGCCGGCGTGCGCTGATCGAAGCCGGCGCGCGTGAGCGCTGGCCGGTCGTGACGGCGTAACCGACGCGTCACGACCATTCAAGCTCCGCACATCCATTCCGCGATTCGACAGGCAGCATCAGGGAGGAGCGGGTGTGCGACACTTCGTCGACGTCACATAACGACTTCATGCGTCGACGAATCCTTCATGAGCGACTCTCTCGTTTTCGTGCTGCCGGGCTACGGCAACTCCGGCCCATTCCACTGGCAAAGCCGCTGGGAGCGCACCGACGCGCGTTTCGTGCGCATCGCGATGCCCGACTGGGACCGCGCGTTCCGCAATGGCTGGTGTCTCGCGCTCGATCGTGCGGTCGAAGCCGCACCGGGCCCCGTGACGATCGCCGCGCACAGCCTCGGCACGCTGACCACCGCGTGGTGGGCGACCCGCTACGCGCGGCCGGCCGCGCTCGCGAAGGTCCGCGGCGCGCTGCTCGTCGCGTTGCCCGATCCGGCCGGGCCGGCGTTTCCGGCCGACGCGCACGGTTTCGGGCCGGTGCCGCACGAGCGGCTGCCGTTTCCGACCCGCGTGGTCGCGAGCAGCGACGATCCGTATGGCTCGATTGCCTTCGCACGCGGCTGCGCGCACGCGTGGGGCAGCGCGTTTCATGATCTCGGCCCGCGCGGCCACATCAACGCGGACAGCGGGCTCGGCGACTGGCCCGATGCACGCGGCTGGCTCGACGCGCTGGCGCGCTAGCGTCGGGTCGATCGATTCGCCGCCGGCCGTCCGGCTGGCGCCCGGGCCGCGCCTGCCGTCGACCCGCGCTCGCAGCGGTGCGCGAGCGCGCCAGGGCGCGCCCACGCGCCCCCGCTCAGATCGCCTGTTTCGCCTTCAACGCCGCGATGCGCGCGTCGTCGTAGCCGAGCATGTCGCGCAGCACGTCTTCCGTCTGCGCGCCCAGCAGCGGCGGGGCCGTGCGCGCATCGGGCGGCGTCGCGCTCATCCGGATCGGATTGCGCACGAGCTTCACGTCCGCGCCGCACGGGTGCGGCAGCGACACCTGCATCCCGCGCGCGACCACCTGTTCGTTGTCGAACACCTCGTCGAGTTCGTTGATCGGCCCGCACGGCACGCCGGCCGCTTCCAGCGCGCCGATCCAGTCGGCCTTGCCGCGCGCCTTCACCATCTCCGCGAGGATCGGCACCAGCGTGTCGCGATGCCGCACGCGCGACGGGTTGGTCGCGAACCGTTCGTCGTCGGCCAGCTCGGGCCGGCCGCCGGCCTCGACGAACTTGCGGAACTGCCCGTCGTTGCCGACCGCGACGATGATCCAGCCGTCGCTCGTCTGGAACGTCTGGTACGGCACGATGTTCGGGTGCGCGTTGCCCCAGCGCACCGGCGGCTTGCCGCTCGCGAGGAAGTTGGTGTTCATGTTCGCGAGCAGCGCGACCTGCACGTCGAGCAGCGCCATGTCGATGTACTGGCCAACGCCGGTGCGATCGCGGTGCGCGAGCGCGGCGAGCACCGCGATCGTCGAATAGAGGCCCGTCGCGAGATCGGCAATCGCCACGCCGGCCTTCTGCGGGCCGCCGCCCGGCTCGCTGTCGCGCTCGCCGGTGATGCTCATGAAGCCGCCGATCCCCTGGACGATGAAGTCGTAGCCCGCGCGGTGCGCGTACGGGCCCGTCTGGCCGAACCCGGTGACCGAGCAGTAGACGAGATCGGGCTTCACCGCGCGCAGCGATTCGTAATCGAGCCCGTATTTCTTCAGCTGGCCGACCTTGTAGTTCTCGAGCACGACGTCGCTCTGCGCGGCGAGCTCGCGCACGATCTGCTGGCCTTCCGGCGTCGCGATGTCGACCGTCACCGAGCGCTTGTTGCGGTTCGCCGCGAGGTAGTACGCGGCCTCGGCCGTATCGGCGCCGGTCGCGTCCTTCAGGTACGGCGGCCCCCAGTGGCGCGTGTCGTCGCCGGCGCCGGGGCGCTCGACCTTGATCACGTCCGCGCCGAAGTCGGCAAGCGTCTGCGCGCACCACGGGCCCGCGAGCACGCGGGTGAGGTCTAGCACGCGGATATGGCTCAGGGCACCCATCGTCGAATCGTCTCCTTTCATGGCTCGCCCGGCCCGAGGCAAGGCGGATTGGCATGCCGAGCATCTTAAGGCGAATCGGCCGCGCCGGTGGCCCAGGCCGGTCGTCCGGCGCGCCGGGCCGCTGGCGTTGGAGCGGCCGATCTGTATCGTATAATCGCTCGTTTACGATATCTGCCCGCCGTGCGTCCGCGAGGACGGCCGGCGTTTGAAGCCGTCTCAGCCAGACATTCCCCGCACGCCATGAAAGCTGCCGAAATCCGCGAGAAATTCCTTAAATTCTTCGAATCGAAGGGCCACACGATCGTCCGCTCGTCGAGCCTCGTGCCCGGAAACGACCCCACGCTGATGTTCACGAACTCGGGCATGGTCCAGTTCAAGGACGTGTTCCTCGGCACGGACCCGCGTCCGTACACGCGCGCCACGACCGCGCAGCGCAGCGTGCGCGCGGGCGGCAAGCACAACGACCTCGAGAACGTCGGCTACACGGCGCGCCACCACACGTTCTTCGAGATGCTCGGCAACTTCTCGTTCGGCGACTACTTCAAGCACGACGCGATCCGCTTCGCGTGGGAACTGCTGACCACGGTCTACCAGCTGCCGAAGGAAAAGCTGTGGGTCACCGTCTACCAGGAAGACGACGAAGCGTACGACATCTGGGCGAAGGAAGTCGGCGTGCCGACCGAGCGGATCATCCGCATCGGCGACAACAAGGGCGCGCGCTACGCGTCGGACAACTTCTGGACGATGGGCGACACCGGCCCGTGCGGCCCGTGCACCGAAATCTTCTACGACCACGGCCCGGACGTGTGGGGCGGCCCGCCGGGATCGCCCGAGGAAGACGGCGACCGCTACATCGAGATCTGGAACCTCGTGTTCATGCAGTTCAACCGCGACGCGCAGGGCAACATGACTCGCCTGCCGAAGCAGTCGGTCGACACCGGCATGGGCCTCGAGCGCCTCGCCGCGGTGCTGCAGCACGTGCACAGCAACTACGAGATCGACCTGTTCCAGAACCTGATCAAGGCCGCCGCGCGCGTGACCGAGATCAGCGACCTCACGAACAACTCGCTGAAGGTCATCGCCGATCACATCCGCGCGTGCTCGTTCCTGATCGTCGACGGCGTGATTCCCGGCAACGAAGGCCGCGGCTACGTGCTGCGCCGGATCGTGCGCCGCGCGATCCGCCACGGCTACAAGCTCGGCCGCAAGGGCTCGTTCTTCCACAAGCTGGTGGCCGACCTCGTCGCCGAGATGGGTGCCGCGTATCCGGAACTGAAGGAAGCCGAACAGCGCGTGACCGACGTGCTGCGCCAGGAAGAAGAGCGTTTCTTCGAGACGATCGAGCACGGGATGTCGATCCTCGAAGCGGCGCTGGCGGATGTCGAAGCGAAGGGCGGCAAGGTGCTCGACGGCGAACTCGCGTTCAAGCTGCACGACACGTACGGCTTCCCGCTCGACCTCACGGCCGACGTGTGCCGCGAGCGCGGGATGACGGTCGACGAGCCGGCGTTCGACGACGCGATGGCGCGTCAGCGCGAGCAGGCGCGCGCGGCCGGCAAGTTCAAGGCCACGCAGGGCCTCGAATACTCGGGCGCGAAGACCACGTTCCACGGTTATGAAGAGATCGCGTTCGACGACGCGAAGGTCGTCGCGCTGTACGTCGACGGTTCGGCCGTCAACGAAGTGAAGCACGGCCAGGATGCGGTCGTCGTGCTCGACCACACGCCGTTCTACGCGGAATCGGGCGGCCAGGTCGGCGACCAGGGCGTGCTCGCGAATGCGTCGACGCGCTTCTCGGTGGCCGACACGCTGAAGGTGCAGGCCGACGTGATCGGCCATCACGGCACGCTCGAGCAGGGCACGCTGAAGGTCGGCGACGTGCTGCGCGCGGAAATCGACGCGCATCGTCGCGCACGCACGCAGCGCAACCACTCGGCGACCCACCTGATGCACAAGGCGCTGCGTGAAGTGCTCGGCGCACACGTGCAGCAGAAGGGCTCGCTGGTCGACGCGGAGAAAACCCGTTTCGACTTCGCGCACAACGCGCCGCTGACCGACGACGAAATCCGTCGCGTCGAGCAGATCGTCAACAATGAAATCCTCGCGAACGCGCCGGGCATCGTGCGCGTGATGCCGTACGACGAAGCGGTGAAGGGCGGCGCGATGGCGCTGTTCGGCGAGAAGTACGGCGACGAAGTGCGCGTGCTCGACCTCGGCTTCTCGCGCGAACTGTGCGGCGGCACGCACGTGCACCGCACCGGCGACATCGGCCTGTTCAAGATCGTCGTCGAAGGCGGCGTCGCGGCCGGCATCCGCCGGGTCGAGGCGATCACCGGCGACAACGCGGTGCGCTACGTGCAGGAGCTCGACGCGCGCGTGAACGAAGCGGCCGCCGCGCTGAAGGCGCAGCCGTCGGAACTCACGCAACGCATCGCGCAGGTGCAGGACCAGGTGAAGTCGCTCGAGAAGGAACTGGGCGCGCTGAAGTCGAAGCTCGCGTCGAGCCAGGGCGACGAGCTCGCGCAGCAGGCGATCGAAGTCGGCGGCGTGTTCGTGCTGGCCGCGACGCTCGACGGCGCGGACGCGAAGACGTTGCGCGAGACGGTCGACAAGCTGAAGGACAAGCTGAAGAGCGCAGCGATCGTGCTGGCGGCCGTCGAAGGCGGCAAGGTCAGCCTGATCGCGGGCGTCACGCCGGATGCGAGCAAGAAGGTCAAGGCCGGCGAGCTCGTGAACTTCGTCGCGCAGCAGGTCGGCGGCAAGGGTGGTGGCCGTCCGGACATGGCGCAGGCAGGCGGCACGGAACCGGCGAACCTGCCGGGCGCGCTGGCGGGCGTCAAGGGCTGGGTCGAAGAGCGCCTTTGATCGGCATGCCTGATGATGCGGTGTGGTCGGGCTGACCGCGTCGCGTCACATCGCTTCGCATCAAAAAAACGACCCGATCGGCACGTGTGCCGGTCGGGTCGTTTTGTTTTTGTCGGTATGAAGAATTAGCGCGCTCGCCGGCGCTCGCCTGCGTTCCCGGCTCGGGCAGACGCCGATGCGGCCACCACCGCCTGGCCGCATCGCCCTTGTCGGAATGAGGATTGAGCGCGCGCACCAGCGGCCGCCTGCGATCCCGACTCAGGCCGACACCGATGCGGCCACCGCCGCCTTGGTCGCATCACCCGGCTCCCGCGCAGCCGCGCCCAGCGCATCACGCAACGCGGCGAGCGCCGCCGATGCGTAACCGTGCCGCCACGCGAGCAGCGTGTCGATTCCTTCGAGTTCGGGGATCGTGTGGGCGGCGACGTTGCCGGTCTCGGGCTGCAGCTCGAGCACCGAGCGCGGCGCGACCGCGATGCCCGCGCCGGCCGCGACGCACGCGACGATCGCGTGATACGAACCGAGTTCGAGCACACGCGCGGGCTTCATCCCGTGCGCCGCATACCATTGCTCGACATATTTCCGGTACGTGCAGCCGCGCTCGAACGCGATCAGCGTCGGCAGGATCACGTCGCGCGGCGTACGCACCGGCGGATGGCCGCGCGGCGTCAGCAGCACGAGATCCTCGCGGAAGATCGGCACGGTCTCGAACGTGTCGGGCAGCGTGTCCGGCTCGGGCGGCCGCGCAAACAGCGCCGCGTCGATCTCGAAATCGCGCACCTTGTCGATCAGCCAGCCGGTCGTGCCGGTCACGAGCTCCAGCGACACGTCGGGCCACGCATGGTGATAGCGCGCGAGCACGGTCGGCAGCCGGCTCGCGGCCGTGCTTTCCATCGTGCCGAGCCGCAGCCGCCCGCGCGGCGTGTCCTCGCGCACCGCGTCGCGCGCCTCGTCGGCAAGCGCGAGCAGCCGCTCCGCGTACGGCAGCAGCGTGTGCCCGGCCGGCGTCAGCACGAGCCGGCGGCCGTCGCGCACGAACAGCGCCGCGCCGAGTTCCTCCTCGAGCTGCTTGATGCGCGTCGTCACGTTCGATTGCACGCGATTGAGCTTCGCCGCCGCGCGCGTCACGCCGTTCTCGCGCACGACAGCCCGGAAAATCGCCAGCGCCGCCAGGTCCATGATTCTCTCCTGGAGATATGTGGATTCTTGATTATTCATTTATCGAGAACGTTTGGTCAAGCTACGATACAAGCATTCCGATTTTCGTTCCGGCCGGCGCGCGCCGCGCGCGGCCCATGCCGCCATGCCCCGTTCCGATGCTCCGAGCGCCGTTGCCGGCGTACACCTGCCCGATGACGCCGACCGCCGCGCCCGCGCGGCCGCGCTCGCCTGCATGATCGGGCTGGCGGTCGCGCTCGGCGTCGGCCGCTTCGCGTTCACGCCGCTGCTGCCGCTGATGCTCGCCGACGGCTCGATCGGCCTGAAGGCCGGCAGCTGGCTCGCGTCGGCGAACTACGCGGGTTATTTCGTCGGCGCGGTCAGCTGCGCGGCGGTGCGGGTCGCGCCCGCGCGGATGGTGCGCTTCGGGCTGGCCGCCACCGTGCTGTTGACCGCGGCGATGGGCGTCGGCCATCTGCTGTCCGCATGGCTCGTGGTGCGCTTCGTCGCGGGCGTCGTCAGCGCATGGACGTTCGTGTTCGTGTCGCAATGGGGGCTGCGGCGGCTCACCGAGCTGCATGCGCCCGAGTGGAGCGGGGTGATCTACGCGGGGCCGGGCGTCGGGATCGTGCTGACCGGGCTGATCGGCAGCGCGCTCGCCGGCCATCGCGCGGCGCCCGGCTGGCTCGGCTTCGCGGCGTTGTCGGCGCTGCTGTCGGTCGCGATCTGGCGCACGTTCGGCAGCGCGCCGGGGCCGGCCGCCTTGACAACCGCCGCGCCGGCCGCCGCGGCGCCGGCCATGCGCGAGCGACAGGCGGCACCGCACGACGCACGGCGCCATCGCGCCGACGCCGCGTGGCTCGTCGTGCTGTACGGGATGCCGGGCTTCGGCTACATCATCACCGCGACGTTCCTGCCGGTGATCGCGCGTGCCGCGCTGCCGGCCGGCTCGCCGTGGCCCGACCTGTTCTGGCCGATGTTCGGCGCGGCGCTGATCGTCGGCGCGATCGCCGCGTCGCGGCTGCCCGGCCACTGGGACAACCGGCTGCTGCTTGCCGCCGGCTGCGCGACGCAGGCGCTCGGGATCGCGGCGGGGATCGTCTGGCCGAACGCGGCCGGCTTCTCGGCCGGCAGCGCGCTGCTCGGCCTGCCGTTCACCGCGATCACGCTGTTCGCGATGCGCGAGGCGCGGCGGCTGCATGGCGAGCGAGCGGCCGGGCTGATGGGCTATGCGACCGCGTCGTACGGGGTCGGGCAGATTCTCGGTCCGCTCGTCGCCGCGCCGCTGACCGCGCGCTTCGGGTCATTCTCGCCGGCGCTGTGGGTCGCGGCAGGCGCGTTGCTCGCCGGTGCCGCCGGCTTCGCGGCGACGGCCGCACGCGGGCGCGCGCAACCCCGCACGCAACCCTGACATCATCGGGGCCGGATCGTCTGCGGCGCGGGCAAACTCGCTAGAATGAGGCCTTTCCCGCGCCGAGCGGGCGCGCGACGCGGCCTGCAGGCCGCCGCCGGGCGCTCGCCAGATCCCCATCGATGACCACCGCCGACTACCGTTTTTGCCCGCGCTGCGCGCGTCCGCTGACCGAGCGCGCCGATCCCGACCACGAAGGCGGCCGCGTCCGCCAGGCCTGCCCGGACGACGTGTGCGGCTACGTGCACTGGAACAACCCGCTGCCGGTGGTGGCCGCGATCGTCGAGCTCGACGGCAAGATCCTGCTCGCGCGCAACGCGGCCTGGCCGGAAGGGATGTTCGCGCTGATCACCGGCTTCCTCGAGAACGGCGAGACGCCCGAGGACGGCATCGCGCGCGAGGTGTTCGAGGAAACCGCGCTGAAGGCCGAGCAGGTCACGCTCGTCGGCGTCTATGAATTCATCCGCAAGAACGAACTGATCATCGCGTACCACGTGCGCGCGTCGGGCACCGTCGCACTGTCGCCGGAACTGCTCGAATACCGCCTCGTCGATCCGCCGCTGCTGCGCCCGTGGCGTGCCGGCACCGGCTACGCGCTGGCCGACTGGATGCGCGCGCGCGGCCTCGATTTCGAATTCGTCGACCGAGCGGGGCAGTGACGGGCCGCGCCGCCGCCATGTCGCCCGTCGCGCCGCGCACGATCGCGGCGCGGCACCTCGCCATTCGCCGGCGTGCCGTTCCGCACGGTCGCCGTGCGACGTGCGCTTCATCTTCCTCGTCCTGACCTGCCCTGACCGCCACCGCCATGTCCGACAAGCCGCAGCCGCGTCCGCGCGACGCCTATCGCCACTTCCTGCCGATCACGACCCGCTGGATGGACAACGACGTCTACGGTCACGTGAACAACGTCGTCTACTACAGCTATTTCGACACCGTCGTAAACGAGTACCTGATCCGCGCCGGCGTGCTCGATGTCGAGCACGGGCAGACGATCGGGCTCGTGGTCGAGACGCAGTGCAATTACTTCGCGCCGCTCGTGTTCCCGCAGTCGGTCGACGCGGGGCTGCGCGTCGCCAAACTCGGCACGTCGAGCGTGCGCTACGAGATCGGGCTGTTCGCGGCGGGCGAAGCCGCGCCGGCCGCGCAGGGACACTTCGTGCACGTGTACGTCGATCGCGGCACGCGCCGCCCGGTGCCGCTGCCGGACGCGCTGCGCGCGGCGCTCGAACCGCTCGCCGGCTGACGGGCCTGCGGCGGTGCACGCATTCGCGCTCCAGGCGTTCAACGGCCTCAGCTACGGGTTGCTGCTGTTCATGCTGTCGGCCGGCCTCACGCTGATCTTCAGCGTGCAGGGCGTGCTCAACTTCGCGCATGCGAGCTTCTACATGCTCGGCGCGTACGTCGGCTACAGCATCGCGGCCCGCGCGGGTTTCTGGCCCGCGCTCGGGCTCGCGCCGCTCGCGGTCGGGCTGCTCGGCGCCGGCTGCGAGCGCGCTCTGCTGCGCCGCGTGCAGGCGCACGGGCACACGAGCGAACTGCTGCTGACCTTCGGGCTCGCGTACCTGATCGGCGAGGGCGCGAAACTCCTGTGGGGCCTCGCACCGCTGCAGGCCCCGGTGCCGCCGCTGTTCGACGGCGCGCCCGTGACCGTGTTCGGCCTCGCGCTGCCGCGCTACCGGCTCTTCATGATGGCGATGTCCGCGGCGATGCTGGTCGCGCTCGGCGCGCTGCTGCGCGCGTCGCGCCTCGGGCTCGTCGTGCGCGCCGCGCTCACGCACCGCGCGGCCGTCGAGGCGCTCGGCTACGACGTGCCGCGCGTGATGACGGGGCTGTTCGGCGCGGGCACCGCGCTCGCGGCGCTGGCCGGCGTGATCGGCGCGCCGCTCGCGGTGATCGAGCCGGCGCTGGCCGAGACCGTCGGGTCGGTGGTGTTCGCGATCGTCGTGATCGGCGGGCTCGGTTCGCTCGGCGGCGCGTTCGCCGCGTCGCTCGCGGTCGGCTTCGCGCAGACCTTCGCGGCGTCCAGCGACACGTCGCTGCGTGACCTCGCGCAATGGGCGGGCATCGCGCTGCCCGACAGCGTCGCGGCCGTGTCGATCGCGCAGCTCGCCCCGCTGGTCCCGTACCTGCTGCTCGTCGCGGTGCTGGTCGCCCGGCCGCGCGGGCTGTTCGGCGAGCGCGTCGATGGCTAGCCGCGCGCGGGCCGGCGCGCTGCGCTGGGTGCTGTTCGCCGCGTGCGTGGCCGTGCCCGCGTGGCTGTGGCCGCATGGCGCGGTGCTCGGCTATCTCGCGCAGACGGCCGCGCTCGTCGTGCTCGCGCTGTCGTACAACCTGCAGCTCGGCACGACCGGGCTGCTGTCGTTCGGCCATGCCGCCGTCGCGGGGCTCGGCGCGTTCGCCGCCGCGCACTGGTTCAATCATGTCGGCGCGCCGCTGCCGCTGTTGCCGCTCGTCGGCGGCGTGGCCGGCGCGGGCTTCGGGTTCCTGGCCGGCCTGCTCGCGACACGCCGCGCGGGCACCGTGTTCGCGATGATCACGCTCGGCCTCGGCGAATGCGTCGCGGCCGCCGCGTGGAGCGTGCCTGCGTGGTTCGGCGGCGTCGGCGGCGTGCCGATCGACCGCGCGAGCGGCGCGCCCTGGGGCGGCTGGCATTTCGGTGCGCAAACGCAGGCCTACGCGGTGATCGCCGCATGGTGCATCGTATCGGCGCTGGCGATGCACGCGCTGACGCGCACGCCGCTCGCCCGGCTCGCGAACGCGGTGCGCGACAACCCCGCGCGCGTCGCCGCGCTCGGCACCGAGCCGCGCCGTGTGCGGCTCGCGATGGTCACCTGCGCGTCGTTCTTCGCGGGCATCGCCGGCACGCTGACGCTGATCGACGTCGAGATCGCGACGCCCGACAGCGTGTCGATGGCGCGTTCGGCGACCGTGCTGATCGCCGCGGTGATCGGCGGCACCGGCACGTTCTTCGGGCCGGCGGCCGGCGCGGTGGTGCTGACCGCGCTGAGCGTCGTCGTCGCGGGCGTGTCGCGCGCATGGGCGCTGTATCTCGGCGTGCTGTTCGTCGCGGTCGTCGTCGCCGCGCCGCGCGGGATCGCGGGCATCGCGCAAGCGTTCGCGCATGCATTGCGGCGCGGCGCGCCGGCGGCCGAGCGGTGGCGCCTGTTGTGCGGGGTCGGCGCGTGCGTGTTCTGGGGCGTCGCGATCGTCTGCGCGGCCGAGCTCGGCTATGCGTGGCGCTTCGCGCAGGACGACGGCGCCGGCATCGCGTTCGGCGCGTGGGGCATCGACGCCGATGCGCCGGCGGGCTGGGCCGTCGCGGCCTCGGCGGCCGGCATCGGCACGCTGCTGTGGGGCTGGCGCGCGCGGTTGCTGAACCACGGGCACGGCACGCGGGAGGACGGGCTATGAACGGCAACGCGATCGCGCTCCACGGGATCGTGCAGCGTTTCGGTGTGCAGACCGTGCTCGACAGTGTCGAATTGAGCATCGCGGCCGGCGAGCGTCATGCGCTGATCGGGCCGAACGGCGCGGGCAAATCGACGCTGTTCGGCGTGATCGCCGGCGCGACGCGGCCGACGCGCGGGCGCGTCGTGCTGCACGGTGTCGAGTTGCGCGGGCGCGGGCCGGTCGTCGCGAGCCGGCTCGGCATCGGCCGCAGTTTCCAGCAGACGAGCGCGTTCGCGCGGCTGAGCGTGTTCGACAACCTGCGCTGCGCGGCGCTGCATGCGCCGGCCGAGCGGGGGCGCTGGTGGAACCGGCTGCGCGAATCGGCATCGGTCGATCGCGCGGCCGTGCGCGTGCTGCACGACATCGGCCTCGATGCGCGGCGCGACGCGCCGGCCGGCGCACTCGGCTATGCGGAACAGCGCGCGCTCGATCTGGGCATCGCGCTCGCGAGCGGCGCGCGCACGCTGCTGCTCGACGAGCCGACCGCCGGCATGAACCGCGACCAGGCGGCGCGGATGATCGCGCTGATCCGCGCGACGACGCAGGGCCGCACGGTGCTGATGATCGAGCACGACATGGATGCGGTGTTCGGCTTCGCCGAGCGCATCACGGTGCTCGTGCGCGGCACGGTGGTCGCGACCGGTGCGCCCGACGCGATCCGCGCGGATCCGGCCGTGCGCGCTGCCTATCTCGGCGAGGGCGCATGAGCGCGCTGCTCGACATCCGCGGCCTGCGCGCGTGGTACGGGCGGCAGCCCGTGCTCGACGGCGTCGATCTCGCGCTCGCGCCGGGCGAGACGCTCGCGCTGCTCGGCCGCAACGGCTCGGGCCGCTCGACGCTCGCGAAGGCCGTGATGGGGCTGGTGCGCACCGCGGGCTCGGTGCGCATCGCCGGCGCCGAATGCGCGGGCGCGCGCACGTTCGAGATCGCGCGGCGCGGCGTCGCCTACATCGCCGAAAGCCGCGACGTATTTCCGCTGCTGAGCGTGCGCGACAACTTGCGGCTCGGGCTGCGCGGCCTGCGCGGCGCGGCCGAACGTGCCGCCCTCGACCGGCTGCTCGCGCGCTTTGCGCTGCTGGCCGCGCGGGCCGACGTGAAGGCCGGGCGGCTGTCGGGCGGCGAGCAGCAGGTGCTCGCGCTGGTGCGCGCGCTCGCCGCCCGCCCGCGCGTGCTGATCGTCGACGAACCGGCCGAAGGGCTTGCGCCGCGCGCGGTCGACGCAGTCGGCGCCTGCCTTGCCGCGCTGCAGGCCGACGGCGTCGCGATCCTGCTGATCGAGCAACGGCTGCAGCTCGCGCCGCGGCTCGCGCAGCGCGTCGCGGTAATGGGGCGCGGGCGGATCGTCTACGACGGTGCGCTCGACGGGCTCGGCGGCGACGTCGTCGGTGCGTGGCTGAGCGCCGGCTGACCGTCTATCCGCCGACCGTCCATCCGCCGATTGTTCGGCAAACCCCGCCAGTCAATTCGTGTCGAGCCGCTTTATCGCGGCCGCCGGAACCGCGAAGATTGCCAGCAAGGCCGGTGCGCGGCGACAGGCGCGACCGGCACCCATCCATCGAAGTCTTCCGACTGAGGAATGAAATCATGAGCAAGCTGGCAGGCAAGGTCGCGATCGTCACGGGCGGTTCCAAGGGGATCGGCGCCGCCATTGCGAAGGCGCTGGGCGCCGAAGGCGCGTCGGTCGTCGTCAACTACGCGAGCAGCAAGGCCGGCGCCGACGCGGTCGTGAGCGCGATCGTCGAAGCGGGCGGCCGCGCGGTCGCGGTCGGCGGTGACGTGTCGAAGGCAGCGGACGCGCAGCGCATCGTCGATACCGCGATCGATACGTACGGCCGCCTCGACGTGCTGGTCAACAATTCCGGCGTGTACGAATTCGCGCCGATCGAGGCGATCACCGAAGAGCACTACCGCCGGCAGTTCGACACGAACGTGTTCGGCGTGCTGCTGACGACGCAGGCCGCCGTCAAGCATCTCGGCGAAGGCGCGAGCATCATCAACATCAGTTCCGTGGTGACGAGCATCACGCCGCCCGCGAGCGCCGTGTACAGCGGCACCAAGGGCGCCGTCGACGCGATCACCGGCGTGCTCGCGCTCGAACTCGGCCCGCGCAAGATTCGCGTGAACGCGATCAACCCGGGCATGATCGTGACCGAAGGCACGCACAGCGCGGGCATCATCGGTTCGGACCTCGACAGGCAGGTGCAAAGCCAGACGCCGCTCGGCCGCCTCGGCGAGCCGGACGACATCGCGTCGGTCGCGGTGTTCCTCGCATCGGACGATGCGCGCTGGCTGACCGGCGAGCGCCTCGTCGCGAGCGGCGGGCTGCACTGAACGCGCGCGCCGGCGCGCGCCGCTACGCGATCATCGCGAGCGCATTCGCGCCGACATGCCAGCGCAGGCTCTCGACGACGAGCGCATGATCGCGTTCGTCGTCGAGCCCGGCGATCGTCATCGCGCCGACGATGCCGCCGTCGGCCAGCCGCAGCGGCACGCCGCCGCCGTCGAGCGCATAGTCGGCATCCGACAATCCCTGCGACTGCAACGACCAGCCGGCGCGGCGAAAGCGCGCGCCGACCTCGAGCGAACTGACGCCGAAGCGCAACACCGTGTTCTGCCGGCGGCGGATCGCGTCGCTGTCATGGGCGCGGCTGCCGTCGAGCGCGCAATAGAACAGCGGTGCGGCTTCGCCGACGATGCCGACCGCGATCGGCAGCCCGCGGCGCGATGCGAGATTGACCGCGATGTCGCCGAGCCGGCGCGCGACGTCGGCATCGAAGTGCGCCAGCATCGGCGCCGAGGCCGTGGCGCCGAAGGGCGTGGGCGCGAAGCGCGGGAAGGGGATCGCCATGGCAGCTCCGTGTCGTCGCAAGTCCGGCTCGTGCGCGCGTCCTGCGTCGCGCGCCGGCCGTCGATCGTTCAGCGCGTCAATGCATCAACGCCTGGGCGCCGCGTCGAGCATCCACTCGTGCGCGGGGTCGTTCTTGAACGCCCACGCGCGGCTCGGCCCGGCCATCACGTTCAGGTAGTACAGGTTGTAGCCGTGCGGCGCGACCACCGGGTGATAGCCGCGCGGCACCATCACGACGTCGTGGTTCTCGACCGCGCATGCCTCGTCGAGGCTGCGGTCGTCCGTGTACACGCGCTGGAACGCGAAACCCTGCGGCGGATCGATCCGGTGGTAATAGGTTTCCTCGAGCGACGTTTCGTCGGGTGCCGCGTCGCGATCGTGCTTGTGCGGCGGATAGCTGCTCGAGTGGCTCGCGGGCGTGATCACTTCGACGACCAGCAGCCGGTCCGCGGCCGGGTTGTCGCCCATCAGGATGTCGCATACGTAGCGCGTGTTGGTGCCTTGCCCGCGCACCGCACGCCGCATCCGTTCGCCGTCGAGGCGCTGCACGCGCTTGTCGCCGCTCGCGTAAGGCGCGGTGCACAGCGCGACTTCCGCGTCGCGCGTCGCGGCGAGCGTGACGGTCTTGCCGCCCGGCACATACAGTGCGTCCGGCGACACTTCCTCGAACACGCTGTCGCGCTTGCCGAGTGCGTCGTAGGTCTCGCCGTCGACTTGCGCGCGAAGCGTGCCCGTGAGCACGACGACGCACAGTTCGCGCGGGCCCGTGTCGAGCGTTTCGGTGTCGCCGGCCTTCAGGCGCAGCGCGCGAAAGCCGACGTGTTTCCAGCCGGCCGACTCGGGCGTCACGTTGCAGATTTCGCGGTCGGCGGATGCCTTGACCAGCAGGGGAGAAATCGTCATGGCGTGAGGTTCCTCGATGAGGTGACAGGGCTTACGCGCTCAACCGGTCGACGATCGCGCGCAGCGATTCGTAGCCCTTCTTCGCATACTGATAGCTCGGCGCGACGGCCGGGTCCTGTTCGGCCTCGACCACGAGCCAGCCTTCGTAGCCGGCGTCCTTCAGCGTGCGCAGCGTCGCTTCGTAATCGAGCGCGCCGTCGCCCGGCACCGTGAAGGTGCCGTTGATCACGCCGTTCAGGAAGCTCCAGCCGCCGTTGCGCGCCTGCGTGACGACCTGCGGCCGCACGTCCTTGCAGTGCACGTGCACGACGCGCGCCACGTGCTTCTTCAGCAGCGCGACCGGATCGGCCGCGCCGCCGAAATACGCGTGGCCCGTGTCGAACAGCAGGAACACCTTCGCCGGATCGGTCAGCGCCATCAGCCGGTCGACGTCGTCCGGCGACTCGACGTACGCGCCCATGTGGTGATGGTAGGCGAGCTTGATCCCGTAGGTCTCGAGCAGGTGCGCGCCGAATGCGTCGAGGCGCGCCGCGTAGCGCCGCCAGGTTTTATCGTCGACGAAGCGCGGCCGCTTCGCGACCGGCGTGTCGATGCTGCCCTGGATCGTGCCCGCGCATTCGCCGTACACCACGACCTTCACGTCGTTGAACTGCAGCTTCGTCATGTGCGCGCGGCAGCGCTCGATTTCGGCGGCGAGCGCATCGGCGTCGCTCATGCCCGGCTCGACTTCCGCCAGAAAGCCGGAATACCAGCCCGACACGCACACGAGCCCGAACTCGGCGAGCTTCGCCTTCAGCTCGGGGCCCGTCTTCGGAAACTTGTTGCCGAGCTCGAAGCCCGCGTAGCCGATTTCGGCGCCTTCCTTCAGTGCCGTCTCGAGCGGCGTCTCGCCGCCGAGCGACGGCAGGTCGTCGTTCATCCACGACAGGGGATTGATACCGATGCGAACGTTCCAGCTCATGACGTGCTTCCTTGGTTCGAATGTTGTTTTTCGCGGTACGGCGGATGGAAAGGGTGGCCGGATCAGCGCCGCTGCCGGGTTTTCTCGTCGAGATACGTCCGGTGCGCGCGTTCGACACCGGCGCGCGCGGATACCTGCGGCACCGCGACTTCCCACCACGCGCCGCCGTCCGCGGTCGTGCGCTCGTGCGTCGTGTCGATCACGATGACCTGGCTCGTCTTCGCCGCGCGCGCACGCTTCATTTCGCTGCGCAGCTCGCCGACGTCGCGCACGTGCACGGCTTCGGCGCCCATCGCGCGCGCATGCATCGCGAAATCGATCGTCGAGCGTTCGCCGCCTTCCGGCACGCAGTCGTCGAGCATGTTGTTGAAGCTCGCGCCGCCGCAATTGAGCTGCAGCCGCTCGATGCAGCCGTAGCCGCGGTTGTCGAGGATCACGACGATGAGCTTGCGGCCGAGCATCACGGACGTCGCGAGTTCGGCGTTGAGCATCATGTACGAGCCGTCGCCGACGATCACGATCACTTCGTGCTCGGGCCGCGCGAGCTTCGCGCCGAGGCCGCCCGCGACCTCGTAGCCCATGCACGAGTACGCATAGTCCATGTGGTAGTTGCCCGGCACGCCGCTGCGCCACAGCTTGTGCAGTTCGGCCGGCAGCGTGCCGGCCGCGCACACGACGAGATCGTCGCGCGCGCTGTCGCGTCCCGCGTCGGCCGCCGAATCGCGCACCGCGCCGATCACTTCCGCGTCGTACGGCAGCGTGTCCGTCGGCACGCGCGAGGTCAGTTCGGTCACGCGCGCGTTCCACGCGGCGGCCTGATCCTGGTTCGAGGCCGTCCACGCCGCATCCGCGCGCCAGCCCGCGAGCGCGGCCGACAGCTGGCCGAGGCCCGTGCGCGCATCGGCGATCAATTGCCGGCCGCGCTTCTTGCCCGCGTCGAACGGCTGCACGTTCAGGCTCAGCAGCGTCGCATTGCCGAACAGCGCGTGCGAGCCGGTCGTGAAGTCCTGCAGGCGCGTGCCGACCGCGAATACCACGTCGGCCTGCGCGGCCGCGCGGTTCGCGGCGGGCGAGCCCGTCACGCCGATCGCGCCGAGGTTCAGCGGGTGGTCCCACGCGAGGCTGCCCTTGCCGGCCTGCGATTCGGCGACCGGCACGCCGTGCGTGTCGGCGAACGTGCGCAGCGCGTCCCATGCCTGGCTGTACAGCACGCCGCCGCCGGCGACGATCAGCGGTTTCTTCGCCGCTTTCAACACGTCGATCGCATCCGCGAGTTCGAGCGCGTCGGCGGGCGGGCGGCGCATCCGGATCACCGGCGGCGCGAAGAAATCCTCCGGCCAGTCGTACGCGAAGGTCTGCACGTCCTGCGGCAGCGCGAGGCACACGGGGCCGCACTGCGCGGGGTCGCTCATCACCTGGATCGCGCGCGGCAGTGCGACCAGCAGCTGCTCGGGCGACGTGATCCGGTCGAAGTAGCGCGTCACCGGCCGGAAGCAGTCGTTCGCGCTGACGTCGCCCTGTTCGAAGTCCTCGACCTGCTGCAGCACCGGGTCGGGCAGCCGCGACACGAACACGTCGCCGGGCAGCAGCAACAGCGGCAGCCGGCCGACGTGCGCGAGCGCCGCGGAGGTCAGCATGTTGGTCGCGCCGGGGCCGATGCTGGATGTCGCAGCCATCATCCGCTGGCGGAAGTTCGCTTTCGCGAATGCGACGGCCGCATTCGCCATTCCTTGCTCGTTGTGGGCGCGGAACGTCGGCAGCCGTTCTTTTTCGGCATGCAGCGCTTCGCCGAGCCCGGCCACGTTGCCGTGGCCGAAGATCGCGAACACGCCGCCGCAATACGGCAGGATCTCGGTGCGGCCGTCCGGCTGGACGACTTCGGCGCGCAGGGCGGCCAGGTAGCGCACGAGCGCCTGGCTGACGGTCAGTCTCACGGTGGTGGTCATCGTCTGTCGATCAGGAGGAATCGGGTGGTCATCACGGACATCTGCATCAGGCTGCTGCCGCGGCGCGCGCGGCGGCACGGCGGCCGAGCCACGCGTCGACCAGCTGCGCGAAATTGCCGGCCACTTCGTCGATCAGCGCCTGGTCGTCGATCCGGCCGGCGAGCCAGTGCAGCGACGCGTCGGCCCACAGCGTGCGGCCGACCATGAAGCCCTTGACGATCGGGTTGGTCGCCGAGCGGAAGCTGTCGACCAGATATTGCAACGGCTGGTTCAGCCCGAGGATCACCGCGCCGCGGCAGTGCGGGTCGCGCTCGGCCACCAGCGTCTCGAGCCGCGCCCAGCCGTCGGCGCTCATCGGCGCGAGCTTCCACCACTCCGGCATCACGCCGAGGTTGTAGAAGCGCGCGACCGTGCGCAGCACCGCGTCGTCCTCGGTGCCGGGCGGCGTGACCGCGCGCGGCGGAATGATTTCGAGCAGCAGCTCGTTGCCGCTCGCGCGCGTGGCTTCCCACAGCTCCAGCACGCGCTGCTCCTGTGCGACGCGCAGGTCGACGTCGTCGTCGGGGTGGTAGTGGACGAGGCACTTCACGACCTGTTCGGTCGGCCAGTGCGTGAGCGACGAGCCGACCGAGCGCGTGTCGTCGAAGCACAGCGGCCGCGAGCCGGGCAGCTCGACCGGGCGGCCGACCCACCAGCCGCGGCCGGTGGCCGACGCGAGCGCGTCGCGGCCGTACGCGCCGCCGTCGATCAGCACGCCGACATGGCCTTCGATCCGGCGATCGCGCTCGACCTGTTCGGCCGCGCGCACGAGCAGGCGCTTGAGCGTCTTGATCCGCGCTTCGTCCGCGCCGGCCTGCACCGCGAGTTCGTAGAACTGGCTGCGATGGTCGAACGCCATCACGCACAGGTCGTCCCATGCGCGGCGCGGCACCGTCACGCGATGCAGGTGCGCGAGCGCGCGATCGGCATCCACCTGCGGATTGCGGCTGCCGCCGAACCAGTGTTCGAGCTCGGCCGGCGTCGGCATCGCGGCCGAACACGCGTGGCGCGACACGACGATCGCGCCGCACGCATTCGCGATGCGCGTCGCTTGCGCCCAGCCGTGCCCGCGCAGCAGCCCGGACAGCAGGCCCGACAGGAACGCGTCACCCGCGCCGAGCACGTTCAGGACTTCGACGCGTTCGCCGTGGAAGGTCGGCGCATCGTCGATGCGCGCGGGGATGTCGCCCTCGATCACGCAGCAGCCGAGCGCGCCGCGCTTGACCACCAGCGCCGCGCCGCTCGCGCGGCGCACGGCCTGCAGCGACGCGATCAGGTCGTGCGGCACGCCGCCCGCGATCAGGAATTCCTCCTCGGTGCCGACCAGCAGGTCGAACTCGCCGAGCACCTGCTGCAGCTGCCGCGTGACCTG
The DNA here is from genome assembly GCF_905339865.1 of Burkholderia sp. BCC1993. Classification (NCBI taxonomy): domain Bacteria; kingdom Pseudomonadati; phylum Pseudomonadota; class Betaproteobacteria; order Burkholderiales; family Burkholderiaceae; genus Burkholderia; species Burkholderia sp. BCC1993. The sequence continues at coordinate 279,330 of NZ_CAJPGZ010000005.1, forward strand.
CGCGTCGGGCACGTAGCGGTTCTCGCCCGCGCCGCGCGCGGTCAGCCCCCACAGCACAGGCCGGTAGTCGATGTCGAGGATCCGCACGACGCCGTGGCGGCGCGCGTAGCCGAGCGCGGTCAGCGACGCCTCGCGGGTGCCCGGCGTCGAAAGATGGGTGCCGGTGATCGCGAGCGCGCGGCAGCCGGCGATGAAGTCCTCGCGGATCTCGTCGGCGCGCACGGCCATGTCCGCGCAGTTCTCGCGCACGAACAGCAGCGGGAACGTGTCGCGATCCTTCAGCCCGAGCAGCACGAGCGCGGTCAGGCGTTCCGGATCGGTCTGCAGCTGGCTCGTGTCGCAGCCTTCGCGCTCGAGCGTCTCGCGCACGAAGCGGCCCATCTGCTCGTCGCCGACGCGCGAGATCATCGCGGTCTTCAGCCCGAGCCGGGCGACGCCGAACGCGACGTTGCCCGACGAGCCGCCGAGATACATCTGGAAGCTGCGCGCATCCTCCAGGCGGCTGCCGTACTGTTGCGCGTAAAGGTCCACGGCGACGCGGCCGAGGCAGGCGAGATCGATGGGGCGGTCAGTCGGAAAGTTCAACGGGCTCATATCACGTATCACGCTCGCGGCCGGCGTTCGACCCTGCCGGCAGATTGAGGGACCGATCCTGCGACGGTGGTCCGTCACGTGCGCGGCACGACACGGGAACGCCTGCCGCAAGGAATCGGGCTACGGAACGGAGTCTAGACTTTTTGGAAATCCAGTTCCCTAGGTGAAATCACGTAGAAATAAATTTCCAAATTTTCGAAGAAGTGATCTACAGTTTCATCCGGATGCTTCAGTCCGAATCGGATCCGATCGGACTCGGCCCGGCGGCGCGCAACGCGCCGTTTTTCCGCCCCCGGAGATGAGGAGACAGAGTGATCATGAAGACCAAGCTGATGGCCGCCGCGGCCGCCGCAATCCTGGCCATGCCGCTCGCGCATGCCGAGAAGATCGGCGTGACGATGGCATCGTTCGACGACACGTTCCTGACGATCCTGCGCAACAGCATCGGCGATGCGGCGAAGAAGGACGGTGCGACCGTGCAGATCGAGGACGGCGGCAACGACGTCGGCAAGCAGTTGAGCCAGGTCCAGAACATGATCGCGCAGAAGGTCGACGCGATCATCGTGAATGCGGTCGACACCGACGCGACGCCGAAGATCACCAAGATGGTGACCGCCGCGAAGATCCCGCTCGTCTACGTGAACCGCAAGCCGGTCGATTTCGACAAGCTGCCGGCCGGCGTCGCGGTGGTCGCATCCGACGAGAAACAGTCGGGCACGCTGCAGGCGCGCCAGGTGTGCAAGCTGCTCGGCGGCAAGGGCGACATCCTGGTGCTGATGGGCGAGCTGTCCAACGAGTCGGCGCGTGCGCGCACCAAGGACATCGAGGACGTGATCGCGACCAAGGACTGTGCCGGCATGAAGATCGTCGACAAGCGCGAAGGCAAGTGGAGCCGCACGCAGGGCCAGGACATCACGATGAACTGGCTGAGCTCCGGGACGAAGTTCGACGCGATCGTGTCGAACAACGACGAAATGGCGATCGGCGCGATCAACGCGCTGAAGGCCGCGCGCAAGCTGACGCCGAAGACGGTCGTCGCGGGCATCGACGCGACGCCGGACGGGCTCGCGGCGATGAAGAGCGGCGAGCTGAAGGTGTCGGTGTACCAGAACGCGGCCGGGCAGGGTGCGCAGGCCGTCGCGGCCGCGCTCAAGCTGGCGAAGAAGCAGCCCGTCGAGCGCTTCGTGAACGTGCCGTTCGAACTCGTCACGCCGGAGAACATGAACCAGTACGCGAAGCACTGACCGGTTTTTCCGCTGAACTGCGCGGGCCCGGCGTGTCCGGGTTCGCGTGTGACTTTCGAGGAACGTCCATGTTTACAGCCAGGATGGCGCGCTCGATGGCGAGCGAAAGCGCGCCGGCCGCCTCGTCCGCCGCACCGGGTTCGTCCGGTGCGCCCGCAGCCGACTGCGTGCTCGAGGTGCGCGGCGTCGGCAAGTCGTTTCCCGGCGTCGTCGCGCTCGACGGCGTGCAGTTCCGCGTGCGCCGCGGCACCGTGCATGCGCTGATGGGCGAGAACGGCGCCGGCAAGTCGACGCTGATGAAGATCATCGCCGGCGTCTACACGCCCGACCAGGGCGAGATCCTGATCAACGGCGAGCCCGTCGTGCTGAACGGCCCGCTCGACGCGCTCGATCGCGGCATCGCGATGATCCACCAGGAACTCAACCTGATGCCGTACATGACGGTCGCGGAGAACATCTGGATTCGCCGCGAACCGAAGAACCGCTTCGGCCTGATCGATCACGCCGAGCTGCGCCGCCGCACCGCCGCGCTGTTCGAGCGGCTGTCGATCGACATCGACCCGGAAGCCGACGTGCGCACGCTGACGGTCGCGAGCCGCCAGATGGTCGAGATCGCGAAGGCCGTGTCGTTCGACTCCGACGTGCTGATCATGGACGAGCCGACTTCCGCGCTGACCGACAAGGAGGTCACGCACCTGTTCCGCATCATTCGCCAGCTGCGCGAGCAGGGCAAGGGCATCGTCTACATCACGCACAAGATGAACGAGCTGTTCGAGATCGCCGACGAGTTCTCGGTGTTCCGCGACGGCAAGTACATCGGCACGCACGCGTCGACCGACGTCACGCGCGACGACATCATCCGCATGATGGTCGGCCGCGAGATCACGCAGATGTTCCCGAAGGAGGACGTGCCGATCGGCGACGTCGTGCTGGCCGTGAAGAACCTCGGCGTCGACGGCGTGTTCCGCGACGTCAGCTTCGAGCTGCGCGCGGGCGAGATCCTCGGCGTCGCGGGCCTTGTCGGCTCGGGGCGATCGAACGTCGCGGAGGCGCTGTTCGGCGTCGTGCCGGCCACCTCCGGCGAGATCCTGATCGACGGCAAGCCGGTGCGCATCGCCACGCCCGCGCAGGCGATGAAGCACGGGATGGCGTTCCTCACCGAGGACCGCAAGGACACCGGCTGCTTCCTGAATCTCGACCTGCTCGCGAACATGGAAGCGGCGGTGCTCAGCCATCGCTACGTGAAGTTCAATTTCGTGCGGCAGGCTCAGTTGAAGCGCGACTGCGAGGAAATGAGCCGGATGCTGCGCGTGAAGACGCCCGGGCTGCACGAGGAAATCCAGAACCTGTCGGGCGGCAACCAGCAGAAGGTGCTGATCGGCCGATGGTTGCTCACGCAACCGCGCATCCTGATCCTCGACGAGCCGACCCGCGGGATCGACGTCGGCGCGAAGGCCGAGATTCACCGGCTCGTCAGCGCGCTCGCCGGCAAGGGCGTCGCGGTGCTGATGATCTCGTCGGAGATGCCGGAAGTGCTCGGCATGAGCGATCGCGTGATGGTGATGCACGAAGGCCGGATGACCGGCATCGTCGAACGCAAGGACGCCGACCAGGTCCGCATCATGGACCTGGCCTCGCGCTGAGCCGCAACAAGCATGGAGACAACTGAAATGGGCAACCTGAATCCGGTCGCGGACGCGCAGTCCATGACGATCAAGACGCGGCACGCGAAGTGGCCGCCCGAACTGAGCATCTTCCTGGTGCTGGTGGGCATCAGCCTGTTCTTCGAGGTGATCGGCTGGCTCGTCGTCGGGCAGAGCTTCCTGTTCAACGCGGAGCGGCTCGAGATCATCGTGCTGCAGATGGCCGTGATCGGCATCATCGCGGTCGGCGTGAACCTCGTGATCATCACCAGCGGGATCGACCTGTCGTCGGGGTCGGTCGTCGCCGCGGCGGCGGTCGTGTCGGCCAGCCTCGCGCAGGTGTCCGATTTTCCGCGCGCGGTGTTCCCGCACCTGACCGACCTGCCGATCATCTGGCCGGTGCTGGCCGGCGTGTGCGTCGGGCTGCTGGTCGGCCTGCTGAACGGCTCGCTGATCGCGCTGACGGGCATCCCGCCGTTCATCGCGACGCTCGGCACGATGGTCGCCGCGCGCGGCTTCGCGAAGTGGTTCACCAACGGGATGCCGGTGTCGATGCTGACCGATCAGTTCGCGGCGATCGGCGCGGGCGCGAACCCGGTGCTCATCTTCGTCGTGGTGGCCGCGATCTTCCACGTCGTGCTGCGCTACACGCGCTTCGGCAAGTACACGTATGCGATCGGCGCGAACCGCCACGCGGCCGTCGTGTCGGGCATCAACGTGACGCGCCACCTGGTGTTCGTCTATGCGATCGCGGGCCTCCTGAGCGGGATCGCCGGCACCGTGACGGCCGCGCGCGCGATCTCCGGCCAGTCGGGCATGGGCGTGATGTACGAGCTCGACGCGATCGCGGCCGTCGTGATCGGCGGCACGTCGCTGTCGGGCGGCCTCGGGCGCGTGACGGGCACCGTGATCGGCGTGCTGATCCTCGGCGTGATGACGTCGGGCTTCACGTTCATCCGGATCGACGCGTACTACCAGGAGATGGTCAAGGGCGCGATCATCGTCGCGGCCGTGATCGCCGACCAGTATCGCAACAAGAAGTCGCGCCGCTGACCGGCCGCGGCCGAACACACAACAATCGGGAAGAAGATGAAGATCGCTCTGGATCCCTACATGATTCGCCACCTGCCGCTCGACCGGCTGCCGCATGCGGTGGCCGAGCTCGGCTACGACCAGATCGAGCTGTCGCCGCGCAGCGACTTTCTCGACTGGTGGGTGATGCCGCGCGCGACGCGCGAGCGCATGGCCGCGTTCCGGCATGCGTTGCGCGCAAGCGGCGTCGGCCTTGCGTCGCTGCAGCCGATGTACCGCTGGGCCAGCCCGTTCGACGACGAGCGGCAGTGGGCAGTGCGCTGCTGGAAGAAGGCGATCGAGGTCGCGCTCGAGATGGAATGCCCGCTGATGGTGTCCGAATTCGGGCGCGGCGCGTCGCCGGAGCGCTCGGTCGGCGAACGGCCGGGCGCGAACCCGAAGGAGCTGTGCGAAGCCGCGTGGTTCCGTTCGATGGACGAGCTGCTGCCGATCCTCGAGCGCGAACGCATCGTGCTGTCGGTCGAGCCGCATCCGGAAGACTGGATCGAGCAGCTGCAGCCGGCGATCGACATCGTCACGAACATCGGCTCGCCGTCGCTGAAGCTGTCGTACATCGCGCCGCACACGTTCTATTACGGCGACGACATGGCCGCTATGATCGCGGCCGCCGCGCCGATCCTCGCACACGTGCGCGTGGCCGACACGTTCGACCACCGCAAGAGCAGCCAGCTGCGCTACATCGTGAACCCGCCGGGCTCGAACCAGATCCGCGTGCACCAGCATCTCGACATCGGGCAGGGCGAGATCGACTGGGACGTGTTTTTCCGCGCACTCGGCAGCGCCGGCTTCGACGGCGTGATGTCGTCGTGCGTGTTCGCGTGGGAGGACCGCGCGGAAGCGTCGTCGCGCTACATGCGCGACACGATCCAGCGCTACGTCGAACGCCATTTCGAACGGGCGGCCGCGCGCTGACCGGCCGTCGAATCATTGCAGACCGGCGCGGCACGGGCCGCGCCGTCGTTGAACCAAAGACTGGAGATATCCGGATGACCTTGCAAATCGGCGTGATCGGCTGCGGCGCGATCGGCCAGGACCATATCCGCAGGCTCACGCGCACGCTGTCCGGCGCGCGCGTGGTGGCCGTCAACGACATCGATCCGCAGCAGGCGCGCGACGCGGTGACGAAGTACGGGCTCGACGCGGAAATCTACGGCGACGGCCACGAAGTGGTCGCGGCTGCCGACGTAGAGGCCGTGCTCGTCACGTCGTGGGGGCCGACGCACGAAGCGTTCGTGCTCGACGCGATCGCGCACGGCAAGCCGGTGTTCTGCGAGAAACCGCTCGCGGTGACGGCGGAAGGCTGCATGCGCATCGTCGAAGCCGAGGTCGCGCACGGCAAGCGGCTCGTGCAGGTCGGCTTCATGCGGCCGTACGACGAAGGCTACCGTGCGCTCAAGCGCGTGATCGACAGTGGCGAGATCGGCGCGCCGCTGATGCTGCATTGCGCGCACCGCAACCAGTCGGTCGGCGAGCGCTATACGACCGACATGGCGATCACCGACACGCTGATCCACGAGCTCGACGTGTTGCGCTGGCTGCTCGGCGAGGACTATGCGAGCGCGCAGGTCGTCTATCCGAAGAAGACGCGCCATGCGTCCGCGCATCTCGCCGATCCGCAGATCGTGCTGCTCGAAACCGCGAGCGGCGTGCGCATCGACGTCGAGATCTTCGTGAACTGCCAATACGGCTACGACATCCAGTGCGAGGTGGTCGGCGAGAACGGCATCGCGAAGCTGCCCGATCCGCCCGCGGTCGGGCTCAAGCACGCGGCGCGGCAGTCGGTCGAGATCATGACCGACTGGAAGGAGCGCTTCATCGCGTCGTACGACGTCGAGCTGCAGGCGTTCATCGACGGCGTGCGGCAGGGTGCGCTGACCGGGCCGTCCGCATGGGACGGCTATGCGGCGGCGGTCGCGGCCGATGCGTGCGTGCGCGCGCAGCAGAGCGGGGCGGTCGAGCCGATCGCGATGGCCGAACGCCCGGCGTTCTATCGCGGCTGAGCAGGCTGAACACGCTGACACCGGGCCGCGAGCGTGTCCATGCGGCCACGCTCGCGGCCGCGCGCCGCTTTCCTGCGGGACTGACCAACATGACGATGAAGATTGGCTGCGCGCCCTGCTGCTGGGGCGTCGACGACGTGAAGAACCCGCACCTGCCGCCGTGGCGGCAGGTGCTCGCCGAAGCCGCACAGGCCGGCTATTCGGGCATCGAGCTCGGCCCGTACGGCTACATCCCGCTCGAGCTCGACGTGGTGAGCGCCGAGCTCGAACGGCAGCGTTTGAGCATCACCGCCGGCACGATCTTCGACGACCTGGTGTCGCCGGAGAACCTGCCGAACCTGCTGCGCCAGACGCACGAGATCTGCGCGCTGATCACGCGCTTGCCGAAGCTGCCGACGCAGCCGGGCCAGCGCCATGCGGCGCCGTATCTGGTCGTGATGGACTGGGGGCACGACGAACGCGACTACGCGGCCGGCCACGCCGATCGCGCGCCGCGCCTGTCCGCCGAACGCTGGGCGCGCATGGTCGACCACATTCGCGAAATCGCGACGATCGCGCGCGACGAATTCGGCGTGCGCGCGGTGATCCATCCGCATGCGGGCGGCTACATCGAGTTCGCGGACGAGATCGACCGGATCGTCGCCGACGTCCCGGCCGATACGGCGGGCCTCTGTCTCGACACCGGCCACCTGTACTACTCGGGGATGGATCCCGAGACGTGGCTGCGCCGTCACGCGGCGCGGCTCGACTACGTGCATTTCAAGGATATCGACGCGGCCGTGTACGACGCGGTGATGGGCGAACACATCGCGTTCTTCGCGGCGTGCGCGCGCGGCGTGATGTGCCCGATCGGCACCGGCGTGCTCGACTATCGCGCGATCCGTCGCGCGCTCGACGACATCGGCTATGCGGGATACATCACGATCGAACAGGAGCGCGATCCGCGCAATGCCGGCACGAGCCTGCGCGACGTCGCGGCGAGCCGCGCGTTTCTCGCGTCGGCCGGGTTCGCGTAAGCGGCCGTCGGCACGACCCTCTGCACACACTTTGAACACCTGAACACGGACAGGAACACGACAACCATGATCGACGGACAGATTCTGCTCGGACATTCGATTCCCTGGGGCATGGTCGGCGGCGGGCTCGGCAGCCAGATCGGCTACAGCCACCGGTCGGCCGCATTGCGAGACGGCAGCTTTCAGCTCGTTGCCGGCGCATTCGACATCGATGCCGAACGCGGCCGGCAATTCGGCGCGAAGCTTGGCGTCGACGCGAACCGCTGCTATCCCGACTACCGGACGATGTTCGACGCCGAGGCGAAGCGCGCCGACGGCATCCGCGCGGTGTCGATCGCGACGCCGAACAACACGCACTTCGAGATTTGCCGCGCGGCGCTGAACGCGGGGCTGCACGTCGTGTGCGAGAAGCCGCTGTGCTTCACGACCGAGGAGGCCGAGGCGCTGCAGCGGCTGTCGGTCGAGAAGAACCGCATCGTCGGCGTCGCGTACGGCTATTCCGGACACCAGATGATCGAGCAGGCGCGCGAAATGATCGCGCGCGGCGATCTCGGCGAGATCCGCATCGTGCAGATGCAATTCGCGCACGGCTTTCACAGCGAGGGTGTCGAGGCCGCGAGCGCGGCCGCGCGCTGGCGCGTCGACCCGAAGTTCGCGGGGCCGAGCTACGTGCTCGGCGACATCGGCACGCATCCGCTGTACATCTCCGAAGTGATGGCGCCGGAACTGCAGATCAAACGGCTGATGTGCTCGCGGCAGAGCTTCGTGAAGAGCCGCGCGCCGCTCGAGGACAACGCGTTCACGATCATGGAATACGACACCGGCGCGATCGGCTACGTGTGGTCGAGCGCGGTGAACGCGGGCTCGATGCACGGGCAGAAGGTGCGCGTGATCGGCTCGAAGGCGAGCGTCGAATGGTGGGACGAGCATCCGAACCAGTTGCGCTACGAGATCCAGGGGCAGCCCGCGCAGGTGCTCGATCGCGGGATGGGCTATCTGCATCCGCACGCATTGCGCGAAGATCGCATCGGCGCCGGGCATCCGGAAGGGCTGTTCGAAGCGTGGTCGAATCTGTACGCACGCTTCGCGCTCGCGATGGACGCGGCCGATCGCGGCGACGCCCAGGCGTTGCAGAACATCCGCTTTCCGGATGTCCATGCGGGCGTCGAAGGCGTGCGGTGGGTCGAGAACTGCGTGCGGTCCGCCGATGCGGGCGGCGTGTGGGTCGACTATCGGTGAGCAAGCGGTGAGCAAGCGGCGGCCGATGCGCGGCTTCGGCCGGCAGCCAAGGGCGGCGGCGGGCGACCCTCGGCGTTGCCGTCCGCATCCGCGTCGGTAGACGCCCTAATCTTTACGGCTCGGCGACGGCGTTGGAAAATCGTTTCCATTCCGGCCGTGGAGCGTGTGCAGGTGATGATCGAGCGCGTGGGAGCGAGCGTGCGGCGCGGGCCGTGCCGCAAACGTGATTAAATTCGCCCTTCATGCATGTCCATAGGTGAGTCCCGGGCGCACGCGCAGGCGGCGCGCGGATCGGGGCCGTCAACTTCGCGCTATCCGATGAGTTCATCCGAGAAACCACCCGCCACCGTCGAGGCGTTCCTGCAGCATCTGACGCAGGAGTACGACGGCCTCAGCAATCGCCTGAAGGTGATTGCGCGTCACGTGGAAACGCATCGGGACCAGCTGGGCCTGGAAGGCATCCAGTCGCTCGCGGAGGCGTGCGGCGTGCAGCCGTCGGCCGTCGTCCGGTTCGCCAAGCATTTCGGCTTTTCGGGCTTCTCCGAGATGCAGCGGCTGTTCCGCGAGGGGCTGGCCCAGCAGATCGCGCCGGGCCGCGCGTACAACCTGCGGCTGCGCGACGTGATCGAATCGGGCGAGTCGAGCCTGCAGCCCGAGCAGATCGCCGACGAATTCATCAAGGGCAGCATTGCCGGCATGCAGCAGCTGCGGCAGACGCTCGACCCGCACGCGCTCGCACAGGCCGTCGACCTGCTCGCCGACACGCAGGCGATCTGGATTGCCGGCTCGCGCCGCGCGTTTCCGATCGCCGTGTATCTCGACTATGCGCTGCAGCACACCGACAAGCGCATCGGCCTGTTCAGCGCGCTCGGCAGCATGCATCTCGGCCAGATCCGCTCGGTGCGCGAGGGCGACGTGATGATCGTGATCTCGTTCATGCCGTATGCGGAAGAGACGGTGCAGGTCGCGCAGCAGGCCGTGCAGCGCGGCGCGCGCCTGATCGCGATCACCGACAGCCGGATGAGCCCGCTCGCGCGCGAGGCCGAGGTGACGCTGATGGTGCAGGACAGCGAGACGTTCGGGTTCCGTGCGCTGACCGCGACGATGGGCCTCGCGCAGAGCCTGTTCGTCGCGCTCGCGTACCGGCTCGAGCTGTCGTACCTGCCGACCGCCGACGGCGCGCACGGCACGAAGGCTGGCTGACATCGGCTTTCCGTTTGCCTGCCGCCCGCGGGATCGATCGGCGGGCGGTTTGTCGACAACGCTTACTTCGCGGTCGGCATCGCGAATTCGGCGCCCTTGCCGATGCTGGACGCCCAGCGCTGCATCACCGACTTCTGGCGCGTGTAGAAGCGCACGCCTTCCTCGCCGTACGCGTGCATGTCGCCGAACAGGCTCTTCTTCCAGCCGCCGAAGCCGTGCCAGGCCATCGGCACCGGAATCGGCACGTTGATGCCGACCATGCCGACTTGGATGCGCCGCGCGAATTCGCGCGCGATGCCGCCGTCGCTCGTGAAGCATGCGACGCCGTTGCCGAACTCGTGGGCGTTGATCAGGTCGACCGCTTCGCCGAAGTCCTTCACGCGCACGCAGCCGAGCACCGGCCCGAAGATCTCTTCCTTGTAGATGCGCATGTCAGGCGTCACGTGATCGAACAGCGTGCCGCCGGTGAAGAAGCCTGCCTCGCGGCCCGGCACGCGCAGCCCGCGGCCGTCGACCACCAGTTGCGCGCCTTCGCTGACGCCTTGCTCGATATAGCCTTCGATGCGCTTGAGCGCTTCGCCGGTGACGATCGGGCCCATCTCGACTTCCGGCGACATCCCGTCGCCGATCACCAGCTTGCGCGCGCGCTCGGCGACCGCCGGCACGATCTTGTCGGCCACGTCGCCGACCAGCACCGCGATGCTGATCGCCATGCAGCGTTCGCCGGCCGAGCCGTACGCGGCGCCGATCAGTGCGTCGACCGCCTGCTCGATGTTCGCGTCCGGCATCACGACGAGATGGTTCTTCGCGCCGCCGAGCGCCTGCACGCGCTTGCCCGACTGCACCGCGCGCTGCTGCACGTAGGCCGCGATCGGCGTCGAGCCGACGAAGCTGACGGCCTGCACGTCCGGGTGGTCGAGCAGCGCGTCGACCGCACCCTTGTCGCCCTGCACGACGTTGAACACGCCGGCGGGCAGGCCCGCCTGCGTGAGCAGGTCGGCGATGAACAGCGCCGCCGACGGGTCGCGTTCGCTCGGCTTCAGCACGAACGTGTTGCCCGTCGCGAGCGCGACGGGGAACATCCAGCACGGCACCATGCATGGAAAGTTGAACGGCGTGATACCCGCGACGACGCCGAGCGGCTGGCGCATCGTCCAGTTGTCGATGCCGGTGCTGACCTGGTCGGTGAAGTCGCCCTTCAGCAGTTGCGGCACGCCGCATGCGAATTCGATGATGTCGATGCCGCGCGCGACTTCGCCCTGCGCATCCGAGAACACCTTGCCGTGCTCGGCCGTGATGATGGCGGCCAGCGTGTCGCGGTGTTCGTTCATCAACTGCAGGAAGCGGTGCAGCACGCGGGCGCGGCGGATCGGCGGCGTGTCGGCCCAGGCCGGGAACGCCGCACGGGCGGACGCGACGGCGCGCTGCACTTCGTCGTCGCCGGCGAGCGCGACGCGGCGCACCGCGCGGCCGAGCGCCGGATTGAAGACGTCCTGGAAGCGGCCGCTGCGGCCGGCGACGGGGGCGCCGTCGATGTAGTGGCCGACGTCGGCGTCGGACGTATAGGCGGGAACCGTGGTCATCGTGTCTCCTGGGGATGGGAATGGGGGGTGGACGGAACCTAGTCTAGGCAAAGCGGCGGGGCGGGAGAAGGCCGCGCAGCTTGATTCACTGTTCAGAATTCTGAATAATCGATGGATGAATCAGCAAAATGTCCAGGCGCTCTGGCCGCATATCCACTCGCTGACGGTGCTGGCCGCGGCCGGCAGCTTCACGGCCGCGGCGCAGCGGCTCGGCATCAGCAAGGCCGCGATGAGCCAGCGCATCGCCGATCTCGAGCAAGCGGCCGGCGTGCCGCTCGTGCGCCGCACGACGCGCAGCGTGCGGCTCACCGACGCCGGGCAGACGCTGGTCGACAGCACGCGCGACGCGTTCGAATCGATCGGCCAGCACTTCGCGCGCGTGAAGGACCTCGCCGGCGAGCCGCGCGGGCTGCTGCGCGTGACGGCGCCGGTCGCGCTCGGGCGCCAGCAGGTCGTGCCGCACCTGCCCGATTTCCTGCGGGAGCACCCGGGCGTGCATATCGAACTCGACCTGTCCGACCGGCTGCATTCGCTGACGCAGGAGGGCTTCGACCTCGCGATCCGCCATACGACGACCGCGCCGCAAACCCACGTCGCGTGGAAGCTGTGCGACACGCGTTCGCTGCTGGTCGCGAGCCGCGACTACCTCGACGCGCGCGGTGCGCCGCGCCACCCGAGCGAACTCGTCGACCACAGCTGCCTGTGCTACCTGCGCGACAACGAACCGGCCGCCTGGAGCTTCGAGCCGGACGGCCGGCGGCGCCAGCGCGTGAGCGTGCCGGTGCGCGGCAGCTTCGCGGCCAACAACAGCGAGGCGATGCGCGAGGCCGCGCTCGGCGGGCTCGGCATCGCGCTGCTGCCGGATTTCAGCGCGCAGCGCGATCTCGACGCCGGCCGGCTCGTCGCGCTGCTCGACGGCTGGCGGCCGTCGGGCGCGTTCGGCGACCACATCTTCGCGCTCCGGCCGTACAGCCCGGTCGTGCCGAGCGCGGTGCGCGCGCTCGTGCGGCACCTGCGCGAGCGGCTCGCGGGCGGGTTCTCGGGCGCCTGACGGGCGCTTGGCGGGGCGGGCGCGGGACGAGCGCGGGACGAGTGCGGGGCGAGTGCGCGACGGGCGCGGGCGCGCCGCGTCGCGCGGCCGGGCCTGGGCCCGGGCCGCGCGGGCAGGGGCGGCCGCGCTGCGGTAAAATCGCCGCTTCCTCCCGCGCCCGTGTGGCGCGTCATTCGAAGGTCGACAGCCGATGCAGATTCACAAGGAAGTGGACGCGCGCGGGCTCAATTGCCCGTTGCCGATCCTGCGCGCCAAGAAAGCGCTCGCCGATATGGAGAGCGGGCAGATCCTCAAGGTGCTCGCGACCGATCCGGGTTCGCAGCGCGATTTCGCCGCGTTCGCGAAGCAGACGGGCAACGAGATCGTCGAAGTGACGACCCAGGACAAGACCTTCGTGTTCCTGATGCGCCGCCGCTGACGGCCCGCATCCCGCGCCCCTTGCGGCGCCCGCACGCGCACCGCCCACTGCGGCCCGGCCGCGCCCAACGGCGCTACACAAGCGCCAGCGCAGACCCTCGCCCAGGCTCCTGTTCCATTGGAAAGCGCTCCTCTGATGCCTCTGACAATTCTTAAACCTCGTCGCAAGACCGGCTGCGTATACTGACCCGGCCGGTCGTCCGTCTCGGATGGATGCACCGGCCACGGTACGTCATACGAGGCGGGCACGGGGGCCATGCCTGACGCTGCCGTCGTACAAACGGGGAGAGGACATGTCCTTCAGACCAGGGACCATTCGAAGTCCGTCCGCAGCGGAATGCATCGCGCCCGCACGCGCGGCGGGGTTGAGCCGGATCGAGCTCGACCCGCAACGGGATCGCCACGCGCGTGCCGCGCTGGAGGCGTATGCCGATTCGGCGGCGGCCGAGATGCCGTGGCTGGCCGAATCGCTCGACGAACGGCTGCGCGGCGCCGCGCAGGACGACGGCGCGGGCGTCACGTATTGCGGCGCGACGATCGAGCGCGTGTTCGATCTCGCGCAGGCGTGGGCGGCGAGCCAGCCCGACTATGCGGCGCCGGCGTGGGAGCGCGTGCGCGGCCAGCTGGAGCGGATGCTGGGGCAGCCCATGCTGGGGCAGCCCGTGCCGGGGCAGCCCATCCTGCGGCAACCGGAAGCGCCTCCGGTCGCGCGACGGGAAGGATTATTCGAATAAAGGACCGTAGTCCGCGCAATTTCTTGGCGAATTTCATACTACTATGATGAAATCGCCGGTTCATCCGTGCCCTGTTTTTGAGATGTGTTGCCGGGGCGCCGTATCGCGCACGTTGCGCGCTCGGCAAACGACGGCTCACCGGCCGGTGTCGGACGCCGCGCGCGTGCTGCGCGGCAGGATGAGTGCGGGGAGCTGAACTGGACGAATCGATTTCGATTTGCGGGGTGCTATGAGAATTGCTGTACTGGATGACGATCCGGCCCAGACGGATTTCGTCAGTCAAACGCTGACGGCCATCGGCCACACGTGCTATGCGTTCAAGGAAGGCAAGGCCCTGAAGAAGCGTCTGCAGCGCGAGACGTTCGATCTGCTCGTGCTCGACTGGAACGTGCCCGACATGTCCGGCGAGGAAGTGCTCAAGTGGGTGCGTGCGAACCAGACCGAGCACAGCCTGCCGATCATCTTCATGACGAGCCGCGACGACGAGGCGGGGATCACGCAGATCCTCAACGCCGGCGCGGACGATTACGTGGTCAAGCCCGTGTCGGGCCCGATCCTGCGTGCGCGCATCGGCTCGCTGCTGCGCCGCGCGTATCCGGTCAACGCGGAGGCGACCGTTCGCGAGTTCGACCAGTTCCGCTTCGACGTGAACCTGAAGCAGGCCTATGTCGGCGACAAGGCCGTGAGCCTCACGCAGAAGGAATTCGAGCTCGCGCTGCTGCTGTTCCAGCACCTCGACCGGCCGCTGTCGCGCGCGCACATTCTCGATCTCGTGTGGAAGCAGGCGACCGACATCCCGTCGCGCACGATGGACACGCACATCTCGATGCTGCGCACGAAGCTCGGGCTGCGGCCGGAAAACGGCTACCGCCTCGCGCCGATCTACGGCTACGGCTACCGGCTCGAGCGGGTCGGCCAGGGAGAACCGGAGTGACCCGGCGCATCACGCAGCGCACGGCGAGCCTGCGCACGGCGGCACTGCATACGGCGTGCGCGGTCGCGTTTGCGTTCGCGGCGCAGCAGGCCGTCGCGCAGCCGCCCGCTGCCGCGGGCAAGATGGTCGTCTACCGCACGCATGCCGGCGACACGCTGTACGACGTCGCTGCGCGCTACCTGCAGGGCCCGGACGACTGGCAGCTGCTGCAACAGATCAACGGCGTGCCCGCGCCGAAGCGCCTGCAGCCCGACATCGCGCTGAAGCTGCCGGTCGCGCGGCTGCGCAAGGAAAAGCTGACCGCGCGCGTCGTCGCGGTGCAGGGCACGGCCGAGCGCGCGTCCGGCGACGCGTACGCGCCGCTCGTGAACGATGCGACGCTTGCCGAGGGCGACCGCGTGCGCACGGGCGCGAACGGCTTCCTGACGCTCGAACTGGCCGACGGCACGCACATGAGCCTGCCGCCCGACAGCCAGCTCGACCTGAAGACCTTGCGCCGCACCGTGCTGACCGGCACGCTCGATCGCGAGTTCGAGCTCACGCGCGGCTCGGTCGACAGCGAGGTCACGCATCTGAAGAAGCGCGACGACCGCTTCCAGATCCGCTCGCCGTCGGTCGTGGCCGGTGTGCGCGGCACGCGGTTCCGCGTGAACTACGACGCCGCCGGCAACGCGGCGACGCGTGTCGAGGTGCTCGACGGCACCGTCGGCGTCGCGGGCAAGCAGCAGCCGGCCGACCCGACGCTCGTGCATGCGAACTTCGGCAGCGTCACGACGTCGTCCGGCGCGGTCGGCGCACCCGTGCAGCTGCTGCCGGCGCCCGCGCTCACGCATCCGGACAAGGTGCAGGACGAGCCCGACCTCACGTTCGACGTCGCGCCGCTCGAGCATGCGCACGCGTATCACCTGCAACTCGCGCGCGACGCGGGCATGCTCGAACTGTTCAGCGAAACGCGCACGATCTCGTCGCGCGCGGTGTTCCGCGAGGTGCCGAACGGCACGTACTTCGTCCGGATTGCCGCGATCGACGACAACGGCCTCGAAGGCATGCCGCACATTTACGCGTTCGAGCGGCGCCTGATGGCGCTCGATGCGAGCGCGTCGCCCGGCCCGGACGGCTACGAGTTCCGCTGGGCGCCGAACGACGCGGCCAAGGACGCGCGTTACCGGTTCGTGCTGTCGCGCTCGAAGGACCTGAGCGCGCCGGTCGTCGACCAGATGGGCCTGCAGGCGCGCCGGATCACGGTCGCCCACCTGCCGCCCGGCGACTACTACTGGGCGGTGACGGTCGAGGAGTTCGAGGGCGGCAAGTTCTATCAGAAGACGAGTCCGGTCAGCGCGTTCACGTTGTCGCGCTGACCCGCGGCGCATGAAAACCGACTCCGTTTCCCCGCGGCGGCGCCTCGGCCGCCGCTTCCTGATCGAGTGGATCGCGATCGGCTGCCTCGGGATCGCGGTGATTCTCGCGTGCGCGCTCGGCCGGTTGTCGTCGAGCGTCGACGGGCTGATCTACGACCGGCTGCTGATGCTGCGCAGCCTGCCGCTGTCGCCCGACGTCGTCGTCGTCGACATCGACAACCAGAGCGTGTCCGCACTCGGCCGCTGGCCGTGGCCGCGCAGCGTGCACGCGCGACTGCTCGACACGCTGGCGCGTGCGCAGCCGGCCGCGGTCGTCTACGACGTGCTGTTTACCGAGCAGTCGCCGGAGGATCGCGCGTTCGCCGACGCAATGGCCCGTGTGCCGACCTTCCTGCCCGTCTTGCTGAGCCCCGAGCAGGCGGACGGCACGCGCACCGTCGATCCGCCGGTGGCGGAGCTGTCGGCACGCACGATGGGGCTCGGCCACATCAATCTCGAAGTCGATCCCGACGGCATCGTGCGTAGCGTCGCGCTGTTCGAAAGCGACGGACGCGTGCGCTGGCCGCAGCTGATGGTGCCCGTCTACCGTGCGATCCAGGCCGGCCGGCTGCATCCGGTCGGCGGCACGCCCGGCGCGCATGCGCACGACCTGTCGCGCGACGCGACCGGCGACGGCCGCTACCTGATCCCGTTCAGCCGCAACACGCCCGCGTATCCGACGCTGTCGTTCGACGACGTGCTCGAAGGGCGCGTGAAACTCGACGCACTGCGCGGCAAGATCGTCGTCGTTGGCGTGACGGCGTCGGGCCTCTTCGACCGCTTCGCGACGCCGGTGTCGGGCGACTTCGGTCCGCTCGCCGGCGTGTACATCCATGCGAACGTGCTCGACATGCTGACGACCGGCAGCGCGATCGTACCTGCGTCGCGTGCCGGACTCTTCGCCGCATCGCTGCTGCCGCTCGCCGTGCTGCTGGGCGGCTTCCTGATGCTGTCGCCGTGGCGCGCGCTGCTGCTGACGCTGAGCCTGGCCGCGCTGGCCGTCGTCGCGAGCCTGGCGCTGCTGTTCGAGGCGCGCATGTGGCTGTCGCCCGCGCCGGCAATCTTCGGGCTGGTCGCCGTCTACCCGATCTGGAACTGGCGGCGCCTGGAAATGACGATGTCGTACCTGCGCCGCGAGTTGCAGCGGCTGGCCGACGAGCCGCACCTGCTGCCCGAGGCGCCGCGCACGCGCAGCGTCGGCGGCGACGTGCTCGAACGGCAGATGGCGCTGATGGCGCAGGCCGCGCAGCGCGTGCAGGACATGAAGCGCTTCGTGTGGGACAGCCTCGACAGCATGCCGGAGCCGATCTTCGTCACCGACCTGGCTGGCACCGTGCTGATCGCGAACCATGCGGCGAAGCGCTACGGTTCGCGGCTCGCGCTGCCGGTGCCGGAAGGGCGGCCGCTGCGCGCCGCGCTCGGCGAGCTGACCTTCATGAAGACCGTCGACGGCAACGCCGAACACGACGTCACGATCCGCGCACACTGGCCGGCCGCGCTCGACCCGACGCTCGGGGCCGAAGACGAAGCGATGGCGCGCGGCATCGAGGTGCGCGATCGCGACGGGCTCGACCATCTGTTACGCTACGCCCCGTGTACGAACGCGCAGGGCCGCGTGACGGGCTGGATCGCCGGTCTCGTCGACGTGACCGAGCTGCACGCGGCCGAGCGGCAGCGCGAGGAGGCGCTGCACCTGCTGTCGCACGACATGCGCTCGCCGCAGTCGTCGATCCTCGCGCTCGTCGAGATCGAGCGCGATCGCGTCGAAACCGACGCGATGCGCGGGCTGCTCGCGCGGATCGAGCGCTATGCGCACCGTGCGCTGTCGCTCGCCGACGAGTTCGTGCAGCTGGCGCGCGCGGAGTCGCAGGCGTACCAGCTCGAACCGACGAGCCTGGTCGACGTGCTGATCGACGCGAGCGACGAAGTCTGGCCGCAGGCGCAGGCAAAGCGCATCCGCATCGAGACCGACGTCGGGACCGACATGTGCTGGACGCGCGCCGACCGCTCGCTGATCACGCGCGCGTTCGTCAACCTGCTGAACAACGCAGTCAAATACAGTCCGTCCGACACGGTGATCGCGTGTACGCTGACGGTCGAGCATGCATCGAAGCGGATGTTCTGTACGATTCGCGATCAGGGGTACGGCATCGCGCCGGAAGATCTGCAGCATCTGTTCGAGCGTTTCAAGCGGTTCCATGCCGGCGAGCGGCCCGAAATCTCGGGCTCCGGGCTCGGCATGGCATTCGTGAAGACGGTCGTCACGCGCCACGGCGGCAGCGTGACGGTCGACAGCGAAGTGGGTGTCGGCACCGCGGTGACGGTGTCGCTGCCCGCGATCGACGAGCCGTCCGCCTGACAGGGCCGGGCACGACGGCAGGCATTTGGGGGAAGTCATGAGAAAGGAATGGGCAGCGACCGCGCTGGCGGTGTCGCTGTTGACGGGTTGCGCCGGCGTCACGACCGGCGTGAGCGCGCTCGGGCAGCCGAATGCGTTCGCATCCGGTGCGCACGGCTACGATTTCGTTCGCACGGCCGCTCAGGCCGACGATGCCGAATACCGGCAGATCGAGACGCTCGTGCGCGACGAGCTCGCGCATCGCGGCTTCGACGCGCAGCCTGGCCAGGCCGCGGGCTACCGGCTGTCGATCGCGTATGCGACGCAGCCGGCGTCGGTCGCGGCGACGGCCGACCAGTGCGGCGCGGCAAGCAGCGCGTGCGTGACCGTCGACGGACCGGCGCCGTTCGCGCTGCCGTTCGCGGGCAAGGTGTATCGCCACGTGCTGACGCTGCGTTTCGTCGATGCGAAGACGGGCGCCGACGTCTATCGCGTGTCGGCGTCGCTGCGCGATCGCGATGCGCTCACGCAGCAGGCCGCGCCGACGCTCGTGAAGAGCGCGCTCGCGAAGCTGCCGTTCGAGCAGGGCGACGGCTGGCTCGTGAAGACGAAAAAAGACGACGCGGGCGCAATGCCGGGCGTCGTCTCGGTGAAGCCGGCCGCCACGCGCTGACGCGCCGGCCGTGAGGCGAGGGCGGCCCGCCGAGGAGGCGAGGCCGGCCCGTGCCGCGTTCAGGCGGCCGGTTGCCCGTTGCCGCGCGCGCGCAGGTACGCGTCGAAGTCGGTGCCGACTTCCGGGTGGCGCAGTGCGAACTCGACCGTCGCCTTCAGGTAGCCGAGCTTGCTGCCGCAGTCGTAGCGCGTGCCCTGGTACTTGTAGGCCAGCACCTGTTCGTCGGCGAGCAGCGCCTGGATCGCGTCGGTGAGCTGCAGCTCGCCGCCCGCGCCCGGCTTCAGTGCACGCAGGTGCTCGAAGATCCGCGGCTTCAGGATGTAGCGGCCGACCACGCCGAGATTCGACGGCGCGACTTCCGGTTCCGGTTTCTCGACGATCGCCGACATCTTGACGATCGACTCTTCCCACTCCTTGCCGTCGACGATGCCGTACGACTTCGTCTCCGACGGCGGGATCTCTTCCACGCCGATCACCGAGCTGTGATAGTGATCGAACACGTCGACCATCTGCTTCATCACGGGCGGGTTGCCGTCGAGCAGGTCGTCGGCGAGGATCACCGCGAACGGGTTGTCGGCGACGAGCTTCTCCGCGCACAGCACCGCATGGCCGAGGCCGAGCGCTTCCGGCTGGCGCACGTAGAAGCAGTCGACATGGCTCGGCTTGATGCTGCGCACGAGTTCGAGCAGCTTCTCCTTGCCGCGCGCCTCGAGTTCGGCCTCGACCTCGTACGACTTGTCGAAGTGATCCTCGATCGCGCGCTTGCTGCGCCCGGTCACGAAGATCATCTCGGTGATGCCCGCGGCGATCGCTTCCTCGACTGCGTACTGGATCAGCGGCTTGTCGACGACGGGCAGCATTTCCTTCGGGCTCGCCTTCGTTGCCGGGAGGAACCGCGTGCCGAGACCGGCAACGGGGAATACCGCCTTGGTGACTTTCAACATGATCGAACCTTTATTCCTGTAATCGACTTGTCAGACAGCCTATGTTCACGTTCTGATTATAGTGAACGCAAACGACCTTACCGTTTGTTACGCAGGCAACCGATCGAGCTGAGCGCGCAGTTTTTCCAGCGTGCTCTGGAATTCGGCGACGCGCTTCTGCTCCTGTTCAACCACGGCCGGCGGCGCTTTCGCGACGAACGCCTCGTTGCCGAGCTTCGCATTGCACTTCGCGATCTCGCCCGTCAGGCGCGCGATTTCCTTCGACAGGCGCTCGCGTTCGGCCGCGACGTCGATTTCCACCTTCAGCACCAGCTTGTTCGGGCCCACGATCGCGATCGGGGCGCCGTGCGCCTCCTTGTCGAGCGTCGCTTCGTCCGCGAGGATCTGCACTTCGGACAGGCGGGCGAGCGCCTGCACGTACGGCGCGAACGAGCGCAGGCGCTCGGCATCGCCGGCCGCGAGCAGCGGCACCTTGGTCGCCGGCGACAGGTTCATCTCGCCGCGCAGGTTGCGGCACGCGTCGACGATCGCCTTCAGGTCGGCCGCCCATTGTTCGGATGCCTCGTCGATCTTCTGCAGGTTCGCGACCGGATACGCCTGCGTCATCAGCGACGCTTCGCCCTCGGCCTGGCCTTGCGGATAACGGCCGGCGAGCGGCGCGACCTTCTGCCAGAGCGCTTCGGTGATGAACGGGATGATCGGGTGCGCGAGGCGCAGCACCGTTTCCAGCACGCGCAGCAGCGTGCGGCGCGTCGCGCGCTGCTGTTCCGGCGTGCCGTTCTGGATCTGCACCTTCGCGAGTTCGAGGTACCAGTCGCAGTACTCGTCCCACACGAACTTGTAGATGCTGGTCGCGATGTTGTCGAAGCGGTAATCGGCGAAGCCCTTCGCGATGTCGGCCTCGGTGCGCTGCAGCAGCGACACGATCCAGCGGTCGGCCGCCGAGAAGTCGAGGTAGCCGCCGGGGCCGCAGTCGCCCGCGCCGCACACTTCCGGCTTGTCGGCGCCGCAGTCGTGACCTTCGCAGTTCATCAGCACGAAGCGCGTCGCGTTCCACAGCTTGTTGCAGAAGTTGCGATAGCCTTCGCAGCGCGCGAGGTCGAAGTTCACGTTGCGGCCGAGCGTCGCCATCGACGCCATCGTGAAGCGCAGCGCGTCGGTGCCGAACGCGGCGATGCCGTCCGGGAATTCCTTGCGCGTCTTCTTCTCGATGGTGGCGGCCTGCTTCGGGTTCATCAGGCCCGTCGTGCGCTTCGCGACCAGCGTTTCGAGGTCGATGCCGTCGACGATGTCGATCGGGTCGAGCGTGTTGCCCTTGCTCTTCGACATCTTCTGGCCTTCCGCATCGCGCACGAGGCCGTGCACGTAGACGGTGTGGAACGGCACCTTGCCGGTGAAGTGCGTCGTCATCATCACCATCCGGGCGACCCAGAAGAAGATGATGTCGAAGCCGGTGACGAGCACCGACGACGGCAGGAAGTGCTGCAGTTCAGGCGTTTCGTTCGGCCAGCCGAGCGACGAGAACGGCACGAGCGCCGACGAGAACCACGTGTCGAGCACGTCCTCGTCGCGCTTCAGCGCGCCGGTGTAGCCCTTGGCGTCGGCCTGCGCGCGCGCTTCTTCCTCGGCGCGCGCGACGAACACCTCGCCGTTCTCGCCGTACCACGCGGGAATCTGGTGACCCCACCACAGCTGGCGCGAGATGCACCAGTCCTGGATGTTCTCGAGCCACTGGTAGTAGGTGGTCGTCCAGTTTTCCGGCACGAACTTGATCTGGCCGCTGCGCACGACGTCGAGCGACGTTTCGGTGATCGACTTGCCCGGGTTGAACGTGCCTTCCGGCGCCGGCTTCGTCATCGCGACGAACCACTGGTCGGTCAGCATCGGCTCGATCACGACGCCCGTGCGGTCGCCGCGCGGCACCATCAGCTTGTGCGGCTTCACGGAGTCGAGGAAGCCCTCCGCGTCGAGGTCGGCGACGATCGCCTTGCGCGCGTCGAAGCGGTCGAGGCCGCGATACTGCTCGGGGCCGTTGTCGTTGATCTTCGCGTCGAGCGTCAGGATCTCGATCGGCGCGAAGTTGTGGCGCAGGCCGACCTGGTAGTCGTTGAAGTCGTGCGCGGGCGTGACCTTCACGACGCCCGTGCCGAACTCGCGGTCGACGTAGTCGTCGGCGATCACCGGGATCTCGCGGCCCGTCAGCGGCAGCGTGACGAGCTTGCCGATCAGGTGCGCGTAGCGCTCGTCTCCCGGGTGGACCATCAGCGCGACGTCGCCGAGCATCGTTTCCGGACGCGTGGTCGCGACGGTCAGCGAGCCCGAACCGTCGACGAGCGGGTAGCGGATGTGCCACAGGTGGCCGTTTTCCTCTTCGCTCGCGACTTCGAGATCCGACACCGCGGTGAGCAGCACCGGGTCCCAGTTCACGAGGCGCTTGCCGCGGTAGATCAGGCCCTGTTCGTAGAGCGTGACGAACACGTCGCGCACGGCGGCCGACATCTTGTCGTCCATCGTGAAATATTCGCGCGACCAGTCGGTCGACGCGCCGAGGCGGCGCACCTGGCCCGTGATCGTCGAGCCGGACTGCTGCTTCCACTCCCACACGCGCTCGACGAACTTCTCGCGGCCGAGGTCATGGCGCGATACGCCCTGCGCGTCGAGCTGGCGCTCGACGACGATCTGGGTCGCGATCCCCGCGTGGTCAGTGCCGGGCACCCACAGCGTGTTCTCGCCGAGCATCCGGTGGTAGCGGGCGAGGCCGTCCATGATCGTCTGGTTGAACGCGTGGCCCATGTGCAGCGTGCCGGTGACGTTCGGCGGCGGCAGCTGGATCGCGAAATCGGGACGCGCCGGGTCGAATGCCGGGGCGGCATAGCCGCGTTTTTCCCACTCCGGCCCCCATTGGGACTCGATGGTGTGGGGCTCGAAACTCTTCGCAAGCGTGCTGTCGCTCATGGTTGGAAATCTGCCGAAAAATGCGTGAATTGGATGCCGAATCTGACAATTATAAATGGATGCACATCGGCCAGCCATCGCCTTGCCGGCACGGGCCCGTCGCGACGCGGTCGCCATGCCGTTGAAGCATGCCGCCGAATGGATCGGAAACGGCATCGCGCGGCCGACTTATAATGGCGGGTCCGCATTTTTCTCGCACGTCCGCTGCCGCTCCATGCCCGATCTGCTCGCCAATCTGAACCCTGAACAATACGCCGCCGTTACGCTGCCGAACGAACCGGCGCTGATCCTCGCGGGGGCGGGCAGCGGCAAGACCCGCGTGCTGATCACGCGTATCGCGTGGCTGATCCAGCACGGCTACGCGTCGCCGGCCACCGTGCTCGCCGTCACCTTCACGAACAAGGCCGCGCGCGAGATGATGGCGCGGCTGTCGGCGATGATGCCGATCGACACGCGCGGGATGTGGATCGGCACGTTCCACGGGCTGTGCAACCGGATGCTGCGCACGCACTGGCGCGACGCTGGCCTGCCGCAGACCTTCCAGATCCTCGACACGGCCGACCAGCTGTCGGCGATCAAGCGGCTGATGAAGGCGGCGAACGTCGACGACGAGAAATACCCGCCGAAGAACGTCCAGTACTTCATCAACAACGCGAAGGAGCAGGGGCTGCGACCCGACAAGGTCGACGCGTCCGACAACTTCAACCGCAAGTTCGTCGAGCTGTACCAGGCGTACGACCAGCAGTGCCAGCGCGAGGGCGTCGTCGATTTCCCCGAGCTGCTGCTGCGCTGCTACGAACTGCTCGCGTACAACGCGCCGCTGCGCGCGCATTACCAGGCGCGCTTCAAGCATATTCTCGTCGACGAGTTCCAGGACACCAACAAGCTGCAGTACGCGTGGCTCAAGATGCTCGCGGGCGGCGAGAACGCGATCTTCGCCGTCGGCGACGACGACCAGTCGATCTACGCGTTCCGCGGCGCGAACGTCGGCAACATGCGCGACTTCGAAGACGAATTCCGCGTGCGCAACCTGATCAAGCTCGAGCAGAACTACCGGTCGCACGGCAACATCCTCGACGCGGCGAACCAGCTGATCTCGAACAACGCGCATCGCCTCGGCAAGAACCTGCGCACCGACGCCGGCCATGGCGAACCCGTGCGCGTGTACGAGGCGAGCACCGATGCGCAGGAAGCCGGCTGGATCGTCGAGGAGATCCGCTCGCTGATCAACACCGGGATGTCGCGCAGCGAGGTTGCCGTCCTGTATCGCAGCAACGCGCAGTCGCGCGCGATCGAGCACACGCTGATGACGTCGGGCATTCCGTATCGCGTGTACGGCGGCCTGCGCTTCTTCGAGCGCCAGGAAGTGAAGCACGCGCTCGCGTACCTGCGGCTGATCGACAACCCGAACGACGACACCGCGTTCGTGCGTGTCGTGAATTTCCCGACGCGCGGGATCGGCGCGCGCTCGATCGAGCAGCTCGCGGACGCCGCGCGCCTGTACGACTGCTCGATGGCCGCCGCGATTCCGTACGTGACCGGCAAGG
Source organism: Burkholderia sp. BCC1993 (assembly GCF_905339865.1). Taxonomy (NCBI): domain Bacteria; kingdom Pseudomonadati; phylum Pseudomonadota; class Betaproteobacteria; order Burkholderiales; family Burkholderiaceae; genus Burkholderia; species Burkholderia sp. BCC1993. The sequence goes on from NZ_CAJPGZ010000005.1 coordinate 303,934, forward strand.
CCGGCACGAGCCTCGGCGCGTTCGCGACCCTGATCGCGAAGATGCGCGCCGAGACGCAGCAGATGAGCCTGCCGGAGACGGTCGAATACGTTGTGCGCGCGAGCGGCCTCGCCGATTTCTACCAGGGCGAGCGCGAAGGCCAGGACCGCCTCGAGAACCTGCAGGAACTCGTGAACGCGGCCACCGCGTTCGTCAGCGAGGAAGGCTACGGGCTCGACGCGCCGGCCCGCTCGATTCCGCTGCGCGCGGGCGCGATCGCGGCGCCGGAGCTCGGCGTGGATGCGGGCGATCCTGCGGTCGACGTGCTCGACCCGGCGCCGCTCGGCGACCCCGCGCAGAACCCCGACACGATGACGCCGCTCGCGGGCTTCCTGTCGCACGCGTCGCTCGAAGCCGGCGACAACCAGGCGCAGGCCGGCCAGGACGCGGTGCAGCTGATGACGGTGCACGCGGCGAAGGGCCTCGAATTCTCGGCCGTGTTCATCACCGGCCTCGAGGAAGGGCTGTTCCCGCACGAGAACAGCGTGCTCGAATCGGACGGCCTCGAGGAAGAGCGCCGGCTGATGTACGTCGCGATCACGCGCGCGAAGGAGCGGCTCTACCTGTCGTTCGCCCAGAGCCGGATGCTGCACGGCCAGACGCGCTACAACGTGCGCTCGCGCTTCTTCGACGAACTGCCGGAGCACGTGCTGAAGTGGCTCACGCCGAAGGTCGAGGCCGGCTCGCGCTGGGGCGGCCGCTCGGACAACGCCGGCTGGGGGCGCGACTGGTTCGCGCGGCCGGGCGGCGGCAGCCGCGAGCAGGTCGTCGATGCGGCGGTCACCGCGCCGCTGCCGGCATTCGCGAACAAGCAGCGCGCGGCCGACACCGGGTTCCGCGTCGGCCAGCCGGTCTTCCATACCAAATTCGGCGAGGGCACGGTCACCGCGCTCGAAGGCAGCGGCGCCGATGCGAAGGCGCAGGTGAAGTTCAAGCGGCACGGCGAGAAGTGGCTTGCGCTGGCGGTCGCGAAACTGCAGGCGGTGGAATGATGAGCATCGACATGGTTGAAACGGTATCGACGCGTCCGCTCGGCATTCTGGCCGCGCTGCCCGAGGAACTCGGCGACCTGATCGCCGCGATGCGCGCCGACGGCGTGATGAAGACGATCACGCTCGGCCGCCGCGATTACCACGTCGGCACCGTGCACGGCGCGGCCTGCGTCGTCACGCTCGCGCGGGTCGGCAAGGTCGCGGCCTCCGCCACCGTCAGTGCGCTGATCCATGTGTTCGGCGTGTCCGGCGTCGTGTTCACCGGTGTCGCTGGCGGCGTGTCGCGCACGGTGCGTATCGGCGACGTCGTCGTCGCCGATACGCTGCTGCAGCACGATCTCGATGCGTCGCCGCTGTTTCCGCGCTACGAGGTGCCGCTGCTCGGCATCACGCGGTTCGCGACCGACGCGGCGCTGACGGCCCGCCTGAAGGCCGCGTGCACGCTGTTCGTCGCCGAGGAGGGCGCGCAGTTCGCCGCGCGCTTCGGGCTGGCCGGCGCGATGCTGCACGGCGGGCTGATCATCAGCGGCGACCGCTTCGTGTCGAGCGAGCGGGAAGTCGTCGCGCTGCGCGACGCGCTGCCGGACGCGCTCGCGGTCGAGATGGAAGGCGCGGCGATCGCGCAGGTGTGCGCCGAACACGACGTGCCGTTCGCCATCGTGCGCACGATCTCCGATACGGCCGACGATCACGCGACGCAGTCGTTCTCGCACTTCCTGTCGGCGATCGCGAGCAGCTATTCGTCCGGCATCCTCAAGCGGTTCCTGACGTTGCATGCGACGGAGAATGGTGCAGCCATCGTGTAGGCAAGTACGTCGGGCACGGGCACTGCGATGACGACGAGGCCGTGATGGCTTAAGCTTTCACGGCTGCCGGGGTGTCGTAGCAGCGGGGACGACAGCGTGCTGCACGCAGTCGTATCAAAAAATAACGAAAATGAGAGGGCCCGAATGCCTGTCGAATGTACTTTCTTGCTGAACCGTCAACGTACGTCCATCCTGCATTGCGCGGGTTTTGGGGCAGTCGCCGCATTCAGCGGCAACGGGCGATACGTCAATGATCCGAACTCGACGGCCGTTCCCGACGACGGACCGTTACCGGCAGGGACCTATTACATCGTGGATCGCCAGAGCGGCGGCCGCATGGGGTGGTTGAACGACGTTCGCTCCGATCTGTTTGCCGGTACTCATCGCGCGGATTGGTTTGCGTTGTATCGCAATGATGGTGTGATCGACGACTTGACGTCGATCAACGGCATTCGGCGTGGCCACTTCCGGTTACATCCCGTCGGATACTGGGGCATCAGCGAAGGCTGTATCACGCTGCCGAACAAAGCCCAATTCAATGCGCTTCGCACGTTCCTGAAGTCGCAGGCCGGTGCCACGATTCCGGGCACCGGGATGAAGTACTACGGTCGAGTGATCGTCCAATGAAAGTGCTTGTCCGCCTGCTTGCAGCGATCGTCTTGACGATCCCGGTCTATCTCGGCCTGGCGAATTCCCCGCTGGATGAATGGTTTCAAAGCGGGGCGGGGTGGCGAGCGTTCGAGCCGCTGTTCCGCGTGTTCGAAACGCTCGGTGTTCACGGCCAGGGCGACATCCTGATCAGCACCATGCTCGGCGCCAGCTTCGTGATCGCGATCGCGCTGGTTTGGCTGGGTGCGCGAATGTTCGGTCGCGGCACACGAGAACCCCGGCACTGATAACCGCTCAACGAAACGTTTCGCAAGGTTGTTGAGCCAACGGCCGCGGCACCCAAGCCGCGGCCGTTTCATCACGCCTTCTTGCGCCGGCTGCTTTCGAGGTTCGGCAGGAACACCGTCAGCACGCCGATCAGCGGCAGGAACGAGCACACCTTGTAGACGAACGTGATGCTCGTCGCGTCGGCGAGCTGGCCGAGCACGGCGGCGCCCACGCCGCCCAGGCCGAACGCGAAGCCGAAGAACAGGCCCGCGACCATCCCGACCTTGCCGGGCATCAGCTCCGTCGCATAGACGAGGATCGCGGCGAACGCCGACGCCAGCACGACGCCGATGATCACGCTCAGCACGCTCGTCCAGAACAGGTTCGCGTACGGCAGCAGCAGCGTGAACGGCGCGACGCCGAGGATCGACACCCAGATCACGTACTTGCGGCCGATCCGGTCGCCGACCGGCCCGCCGATCAGCGTGCCGGCCGCGACCGCCGCGAGGAACACGAACAGGTGGATCTGCGCGGCCTGCACCGACAGGTGGAACTTGTCGATCAGGTAGAACGTGAAATAGCTGTTGATGCTCGCGAGATAGAAGTACTTCGAGAACACCAGCAGCACCAGCACACCGATCGCGGCGAGCACGCGGCCCTGCGACAGCGTCGGATGGCCGGCCGGCGCCGCCTTCTTCTTCATCGACGGATGCTTCTTGTACCAGTGGCCGATCTGCGTGAGCACGACCATCGCGACGAGCGCGGCCGCCGAGAACCACGCGATGCTGTGCTGGCCGTGCGGGATGATCACCAGCGCGGCGAGCAGCGGCCCGAGTGCCGAACCAGCGTTGCCGCCGACCTGGAACAGCGACTGCGCGAGCCCGTGCTGGCCGCCCGACGCCATCCGCGCGACGCGCGACGATTCCGGATGGAACACCGACGAGCCGCAGCCGACCAGCGCCGCCGCCGCCAGCAGCGTCGGGAAGTTCGGCGCGGCCGACATCAGCAGCAGCCCCGCGAGCGTGAAGCCCATCCCGACCGGCAGCGAATACGGCTTCGGCCGCTTGTCCGTATACAGGCCGATGAGCGGCTGCAGCAGCGACGCGGTGATCTGGTAGGTCAGCGTGATCAGGCCGATCTGCGCGAACGACAGCGCGAACTGGCTCTTGAGCATCGGATAGATCGCGAGGATCAACGACTGGATCATGTCGTTGAGCATGTGCGAGAAGCTGATCGCGCCGAGCACCGGATAGACGGTACGCGGGGCGGGTGGAGCAGACGGCTGGGCTATGGCGGCGGTGCCGGCGCCCGTATCGAGGCTGGTTTCCATGTGAGCTGAGCGAGTTGAGGTGACGGGACGCGCTCTGATGGGGATCGGCGCGTTCGAATCGTTGTTGCGTCAAAGAAGTCTAATGTGGCGTATCGAGAATGTCAGGCCAAGTTTTGTCGTGATTCGGACATTACTACGACGATTCGGCCCATTGCACCCTTTTTTGGCCGGGTATAACGCTGCGGCGCGTTTGCCTTTCGTCGCGCCGCGCGGGACCGGATCGGTGTTTGTCCGGACTCAAGGCGCGCCGATCGCGGCCGTAGAAGACGCAACGACAACACAGGTGCGCCGCGCCCGGCACCGGCCACGAGCCGGACGGGGGCAGGACGCGCGGCATGACGGGCCATCGCGGGAATGCCGGCCGCCGGAACCGACCTTTCCGGCGGCATGATCAATACGGGGATATATCGATGAAAGCAGCTTCATTGCATCCGCGGCCGGCTGCGGCCGCAGCCGCGGCCGACGCAGCCGCCAGGCCCGCCTCGCGGCACGCGCGTGCAGCCCGGCGCGAACGCCGGACGTGGACCGTCAAGGCGACGTTGCGCGCCGCGTTCGCGATCCTGCTGGCCGGCACGCTCGCGATCGGCGTGTTCTCGCTGTGGCAGATCAGCCGGCTGAACGCGTCGATTGCGTCGGTCTACGAGCAGGGGCACGTCGCGAGCCGGGCGGCGGAGGAAGTGCGTGCCGAGGTGCTGCGCGCGAGCCGCGCGCAGAAGATGCTGCTGACCGCCACCACCGCGAAGGAGCGCGACGACCTGGGCGCCGAAGTCGGCGCGGGGCTCGCGTCGATCGGCCAGGCGCTCGCGACGCTGCAGCATTACGCGGATCCGGCCGATGCGGACGATTCCGCGCGACTGCGCGCGTTCTCGCTGGCGGTCGGCACATGGAGCGGCCATCTGCGCGATTTCGTCGCGCTCGTGCAGGCGCAGCCGCTCGACCTGTCGCAGATGAACTGGCAGGTCGGCACGCAGGACGTGTCGCTGCTGGTCGAGACCGGCAAGCTCGAGAAGCTCGTCGCGATGCTCGTGAAGACGCGCGGCGCGAAGTCGAAGGCGACGCTCGATGCATCTGCAACGATCTTCTCGTCGTCGTTCGCGATGATCGCGGCGATGACGGCCGCGCTGATCGTGCTGGCGATCGCGATCGCCGAACGGGTCGTGCGCCGCCTCGCGTTGCAGCTCGGCGGCGAGCCTGCCCAGGCGAAGGCGATCGCCGCCGACATCGCGCGCGGCGACCTCACGCGGCCGATTCCGCTCGGCCGGCACGACCGCGACAGCATGGTGCGCGCGCTGTCCGACATGCAGTCCGGGCTTGCGGCGACCGTCGGCGAGATCGCCGTCAGCGCCGAGGCGATCGCGGCCGCGTCCGGCGAGATCTCGACCGGCAACCTCGACCTGTCGCGCCGCACCGAGCAGCAGGCCGTCGCGCTCGAGCGCACCGCGGCCAGCATGGAAGAGCTCACGTCGACCGTGCGGCAGAACGCCGAGAACGCGCGTCAGGCGAGCGCGCTCGCGGCCAATGCGTCGGCCGTCGCGGAGGCGGGCGGCGAAGTCGTCGGCCGCGTGGTCGCGACGATGAGCGAGATCGACGACAGCGCGAAGAACATTCGCGACATCATCGGCACGATCGAGGGGATCGCGTTCCAGACCAACATTCTCGCGTTGAACGCGGCGGTCGAGGCGGCGCGCGCGGGTGAGCAGGGACGCGGTTTTTCGGTGGTGGCGGGCGAGGTGCGGCTGCTCGCGCAGCGCGCGGCGACCGCGGCGAAGGAGATCCGTGCGCTGATCGGCGCGTCGGTCGAGCGCGTCGCGAACGGCGCGGCGCTCGCGCACGATGCGGGCCGCACGATGGACGACGTGGTGCGGGCGGTCAAGCGCGTGACCGACATCATCGGCGAGATCTCGGCGGCGTCGGACGAGCAGAGCGCCGGGATCGACGAGATCGGCCGTGCGGTCACGCAGATGGATGCCGGCACGCAGCAGAACGCTGCGCTCGTCGAGCAGGCGGCCGCCGCGGCGAATGCGCTCGACGAACAGGCGCAGGCGCTCAAGTCGCTGGTCGGACGCTTTCGCATCGCGGCGTAGGCGTCCGGCCGTCGACGCTTACGACTTCTTCTGCTGGTCCGGATCGATGATGACCGTGCAGGTCGTGCCCGCCGACAGCACCACGTCGGCCGGCACCTCGTCGATGCGGATGCGCACCGGCACGCGCTGCGCGAGGCGCACCCAGTTGAAGGTCGGGTTCACGTCCGCGACGAGATCGCGGCTTTGCGGGTTGTCGCGGTCGTAGATGCCGCGCGAAATGCTTTCGACGTGGCCCTTCATCACGCCGCCGCTCATCAGCCGCATCTCGGCCGGCGCGCCGACCTTCACACGCGGCAGCTTGGTTTCCTCGAAGTAGCCGTAGACCCAGAACGAATGGCTGTCGACGATCGCGAGCTTCGCCTGGCCGGCCACCGCGTAGTTGCCCTTGAACGTCTGCAGGTTCGTGATGTAGCCGTCGACCGGTGCGACCACGCGCGTGCGTTCGAGGTTGAGCTTCGCGGCGTCGAGCGCGGCGATCGCCTGCTGGTACTGCGCATCGGCGCTCGACGCGCTGTGCGCCGCGTTCTCGCGGTTTTCCTTCGACACGACGAGCGCGTCGAGGTCGGCGCGACGGGCCGCGTCGTCGCGGCGCATCTGCAGTTCCGCGCGGCGGGCGGCGACGGCCGCCTGCGCCTGCTCGACCGCGATCTGGTAGTGCGACGGGTCGATCTGCATGATCAGGTCGCCCTTTTTCACGAGCTGGTTGTCATGCACGGGCAGCTCGACGATCGCGCCCGACACGTCCGGCGCGACGTTGACGATCTCGGCACGAACGCGCCCGTCGCGCGTCCAGGGATCGTCCATGTAGTGCACCCACAGCGAGCGCCCGATCAGGATCGCGACGAGAAGGATGATGGCGGTCGCGACGAAGCCGAAGAGTTTTCTGAGAATCATGATGGTTCGGAATCAACGGTAAACGGCAAGACTCAGTCCGCCGCAAATGCAGACGAGAAGGCACGCGCGAAACAGCGACGGGTGCCAGACTAGACGGTAGAGGCCCGTGTAGGCGAGCAGGCGGTCGACGGCCCAGGTCGCCAGCGCGCCCAGGACGAACATCAGGACCACCGTGGGCATGTAGGCATCGAGAATGGCGATTTCACGCGGCATCATGACGAGGCTCCTTGTTGGGGACGCACGGGGCGGTTGCGGTTGAGCGGCTCGAGCGGCGATTCCGGATCGAGCAGCGCCGTGCGTACGAAATGCAGATGGCTCAGGATGCGCTGCAGCCGGTGGCGCTCCTCGCGCGACGGCGTGAACGCATCGAGCGTCAGCCGGGTCGCGTCGATCGCGGCGTTGACCGCGGCGAGCGCCGCGTCGAAGCGCGCCGCGTCCGGCTTGCGGAACAGCGCGGACAGCGCGGTGCGCATCGTCTCGATTGCGCGGCGCCACGGTGTCGTCGGCGCATAGCGCGGGTCGGACGGCAGCGTCGCCAGCTCCGCGCGCAGGTCGAGCGCGGCATTGCCCGTTTCCAGTACCGCGAACATCCAGCGCAGCGCGTCGCGCTGCACGTCGGGCTGGTCGGCCGACAGCGTGTGCGCCTGGTACATCAGGTCGCGCGCGCCGCTCTCGAAGCGCGTGCGCAATCCGGCCAGCCGTGCGTGGCACGCCGCGACCACCTGGTGGCGCAGGTCGGCGAACAGCCGCTTCTTGTGCCACGGCGCGGTCGGCGGGAACAGCACCGCGAACGCGATCGCCGAGACCAGCATCGACAGCACCAGCGCGAGCGCGTCGTTCATGAAGCTCGTCGGGTCGTAGTGCGTGATGTTGTCGGGGCCGGCGAGGAAGCTGAAGAAGATCAGGTAGCCCATCCCGTAGCCGGCGAGCTTCGGCTTCAGCGTCATGAAGATGCCGATCGCGAGCAGCGGCGCGAGGGCCACGCACAGCAGCGGGAAGCCGTCGATGTGCGGGTAGATGCCGAACGTCAGCAGGAAGCCCGTGCAGACGGCCAGCGCGGTACCCATGCCCATCTGTGCGGACATCGCGGTCGGGCGCGGCGTCGACGACGCGAGCGCGCAGGTCGCGGCGGCAGTCAGCGTCAGCGTCACGCCGCTCGGCCACGCGGTCGCGATCCAGAACCCGCCGAGCACGAGGATCACGGTCGCGGTGCGAATCGCCGCGATCACCATCGCCGTCAGGTTGGTGCGCGGCTCGTAGCGCTCGATCCAGCGCTCGCGCTCGTGCGTCGCGGTCGACAGCGACGCGTAGGTCGCCGCGTATTCGTGCAGGTCCGTGATGAAGCGGTACAGCAGCTCGGTGGCCGTGTCGAAGTCGAGCAGCGGGAAATCGGGCTGCGTCTCGAGCGCGGCGCGCGTCGCGCGGATGCGGCGCGGCAGCGCGTCGCGCCACGCGAGCAGTTGTTCGGCGGCGAGCGCGGCGTCGGCCGACGAGCGCACCGGCTCGCCGTTGCGCGTCAGAAGCGGCGCGATTTCGCGGAAGTACGGCTCGATCGCATCGATCGCGGCCTGCGCGCCGGCGGCGCGCAGCCGGTTCATCAACTGGTGCAGCGCGTGGAAGCGGCTCGATACGCTCATGAACTCGCTGTTCAGGCGCGCGAGACGGCCGCTGCGCATCCGCGTGTCCGGATCCTCGAACACGGCCATGCTGCGCGCCGCTTCGAAGCCGACCACGTCCGCGACGAAGCGCGTATGGATGGTTTCGATGTGCGCGCGGTCGAGCTGGCCCGACAGTGCCGCCGCGACGTAGTCGACGAAGCTGCTGAAGCGCTTGCGCACCGTCGTGCGCATCTGCTCGCCGGTGTACTGCGGAAACACCAGCGCGCTGACGACGCCTGCCGACACGATCCCGACCATGATCTCGGCGACCCGCGTCATCGCGCTCATGAACGCGCCGTCGGGGTGTTGCGATGCCGGCAGCCCGATCAGCGCGGTCGTGTAACCGGCGAGCAGGAAGCCGTAGCTGCGGAAATTGCGGTTGCGCGCAGCGCCGGCCGTGCACAGCGCGACCCACAGCGCGACGGCCAGCAGGAACAGCTGCGGCTGCTGCGGGAACAGCCCGACGAACGTGAGCGTCGCGATCAGCCCGAAGATCGTGCCGGCGACCCGGTAGAAGCTCTTCGCGAGCACCGCGCCGCTTTGCGGCTGCATCACGATGAACACCGTGGTCATCGCCGTCTTCGGCGCGGGCAGGTCGAGCCGCATCGACACGCCGGTCGCGATGAACGCGGCGAGCAGCGCCTTGAACAGGTAGAGCCACGCGGCGCCGTCGCTGCGGGCCCAGTCGCCGAAGGCGGCGTACCAGGCCGCGAGCGGGCCGCCGGCGTGCGTGGAAGCGGGGGAGGAGGCTGACATGACGGTCGCTCCGCGTTACCATGCGGCCGGGGTGGCGGCCGCACCGGCCGAACCGGCCGTCGCGACCTGCGCGGGGCGGGCGACGGCCGCGGCGGGCTTCGCACCCGATGCGGCGGCCGGCGCGGCGGCACCCGCTGCGGACGCGTCGCGGGGCGGATGGCCGCCCCGAACGTCCGTTTCGGTCTGCGTCTCCGTCTCGACGCCGCCGCCGAGCGCGGCCATCAACTGCGCGTGCGCGGCGAGGCGTTCCGCGTCGATGCGGGCCGCCGTCTCTTGCGCGCGCAGCAACTGCTGCTGCGCGACCAGCACGTTCACGTAATCGGTCAGCCCGCGGCGGAAGCCTTCGCGCGACAGCTGGTAGCTGCGGTCGTTGGCGGCCACCGAGCGCGCGGCGTCCTTCTTCTGCGTATCGAGCGAGCGGATCCGCACGACCTGGTCGGCGATGTCCTTGAGCGCACCGACGACCGTCTGGTTGTAGCGTTCGACCGCCTGGTCGTAGCCGGCGTCGGCCGCGCCGAGTTGCGCGCGCAGCCGGCCGCCTTCGAAGATCGGCAGCGACAGCGCGGGGCCGGCCGTCCAGCCGCCGTTCATCGCGCGCAGGAAGTCGGTGAACGGCGCGGTCACGCCGAAGCCGCCGACCGTCGCGAGCAGGTCGATGTTCGGGTAGAACGCGGCTTTCGCGACATCGATGCCGCGAGCCTGCGCGTCGACCGTCCAGCGGGCCGCGACGACGTCCGGGCGGCGCCCGAGCAGGTCGGCCGGCAGCGCGGACGGCAGGCCGGCCGGCGCGTCGAGCGACAGGCTCGGCCGCTTGATCGCGTCGCCGGCGCCCGGGCCCTTGCCCGCGAGCGCGGCGAGCTGGTGGCGCGCGAGCTGGATCGCTTCTTCGTAGCTGTCGATCTGGCGCTCGTAGTCGGGCAGCGTCGATTCGGCCTGGCTGACTTCGAGCTGCGTGCCGAGGCCGGCCTGCAGGCGCTTGCGCGCGAGATCGGCCAGCGAGCGCTGGCGTTCGAACGTTTCGTGCGCAAGGTCGAGCAGCGCGTAGTTCATCGACATGCCGACATACGCGCGCACGACGTTGACCTCGAGCTCGAGCTTCGCCGCCCGTGCGTCGGCCGCGGTCGCATGCGCGGTGTCGAGCGCGCGCTCGGTCGCGTTCTTGTCCTTGCCCCACAGGTCGAGGTGGTACGACAGGCCGAGCGTGCCGGTGTTGTTCCACGTGTCGGTATCGGCGAGCGGCCCCGGGCCGTAGTAGACGTTGTCGGGCCAGTGCTGGCGCATCAGCGACAGATTGCCGTTGATCTGCGGCAGCTCCGCCGAGCGCGCCACGCGCGCCATCGCCTGCGCTTCGCGCACGCGGGCCTCGGCGGCCGCGAGGGTCGGGTTGCCGGCCTGCGCGGCGGCAATCCACGCGTCGAGCTGCGGATCGCGGTACGCGCGCCACCAGTCGGACGCGGGCCAGCCCGCATCGTGATCCGCCGCGCGGATCGCGGCACCGGCATCGAGCGTGTTCGCTTCGATGCGGGCGGACTGCGGCTTGTTGTCGCCCATGCTCGCGCATCCGGCCATTATTAATGAGACTGCAAGAACCGCCAGTGCCAGCGTCCCTTTTGTTGCCGGAGACCGCACGATTTTCTCCCTTTCGGATATAGATGAGTCGGATGCGATTATATTTTTCAGTGATTCCTGAATAAATGGACAACGGTGCAAGTCATTTTTACGAATCCTGAGATAATATTTGTTGGCCTCTGTGCAACAATCCCTCCGGATTCAAACGGGTAATGGGATGGATACGTTACAAAACATGCGGGTCTTCGTCCGCGTGGTCGACGCGGGGAGCTTTACCGCGGCCGCCCAGCAGATGAATTCGACTACCGCCTATGCGTCGCGCGCCGTGTCGGATCTCGAGGCGCACCTGCGCACGCGCCTCCTGAACCGGACGACACGCCGGATCGCGCTGACCGAAGCGGGCGAGCGCTACCTGCAGCGCTGCGAGCAGATTCTCGCGTACGTCGACCAGGCCGAAGCCGAAGCGGGCGACGCGCACGCGCGGCCGTCGGGCAAGCTGAAGGTGCATTGCTTCACGAGCCTCGGGCAGCACTACCTGGTGCCGGCCATCGCGCGCTATCGGCAGCGCTATCCGGACGTGCACGTCGAGCTGACGCTCGCGCAGCGGATGCCCGACCTGCTCGACGAGGGGTACGACGTCGCGATCGTGGTCGGCCGCGACCTGCCGGATTCGGGGCTCGTGTCGCAGCGGCTCGGCGAGAGCTACAGCGTCGTGTGCGCGTCGCCGGGCTATATCGACGCGCACGGCTTGCCGCAGACCCCGGCCGATCTCGAGCAGCACGTCTGTCTCGGGATGGTCGCGCCGGGCTTTCATTTCGACGAATGGTCGCTGTCGGGGCCGCGGGGCGACGAGGTGGTTCCAGTCACGGCGCCGCCGTTCCGCGTGAACGTCGCCGAGGCGCTCGCGGTGGCCGTGCGGGAAGGGATGGGGATCGGCGGGTTGCCGCTCTATTCGGCGATCGGCGGGCTGCGCAGCGGACACATCGTGCGCGTGATGCCCGAATACCGGTCGCACGTGATGAACATCTATGCGTTGTATCCGTCGCGCCAGTACCTCGACGCGAAAATCCGAACCTGGGTCGATTTCCTGCGCGACGAGCTGCCGGCCACGCTGGAAGCCGACGAAGCCGCGCTCGCGCAGTTCACGGCTGCGACATGAGCGCGCGGTCGAGCGCAATCTGACGAGATTTGTCCTTCACGCAACATTTTTTTACCAACGGACAGCGGACAGTTTGATACTGTTTCAATCATCGAGATTTGGAACTGCCCACACCCGGAGTCGCAATGGATACGCAACTGATGATCGGCCTTGGAGTTTTGCTTGGTGCGGCTGCTGCCGCCGCGGCGACGCGCGATCTGCTGCGCGCGATGAAGGCGCGGATGAAGCCGGTGCCGGTGCCGGTGCGGGTGCGCCCGTCGTCGAACGGCTCGCGCCGGGCCGATCGCTGATCGGGCGGCCTTTCAGATCGGGGAGGGCCGCATCACGCGGCCCGATGGCTTGGCGCTCAGCCGAGCTCGACCACTTTGTCCCACGCAAACGCGGGATTTTCCAGTTCGCCGGTGCGCCGGCGGATATAGCCGCGCGGGTTGCACACCACGCGCGTGCCGCTGTCGGTCACGTAATCGAATGAAGTATGCGTGTGGCCGTGGATCCACAAGTCCACGGGCGGCCGCACGAGTTCCGCCATGTCCGTGACGAATCCCGCCGACGCCAGGTCTTCCGCATAACGCTCCGCCAGCGAGCGCAGGTGCGGCGCATGATGCGTGACGACGATCGTGCGGCCCGCGAACGGTGTCGCGAGCCGTGCTTCCAGCCACGCGCGGCCTTGCCGGTGCAGCGCGATCGCGTCGGCCGGCGTGAAATCCCGCTCCGGGGCTGCCGCCGCATGCAGGGACGCATCGTGCGGCCACGTCACCTGGATCAATCCCTTGAAATCGAGCATCACGCGCATGGCCGCGTCGATCGCGCGCGCGACGCTCGCCGCGTCGGCGCCGAACAGCGAGAAATCGGTCCACAGCGTCGTACCCAGCACGCGAAAGCGCTGCGCCGGATCGACGTACACGCCGTTGTTCAGGTAATGCACGTGGTCGATCGTGTGCGCGGCGTCGCGCATCGCGGTTTCGAGCGCGCCGAATTCCCCGTCGTAGTATTCGTGATTACCCGGCACGTAGATCACCGGCACGTCGGGATCGAACGTCTCGGCGGCCCAGCGCAGGCCTTCCGCGTGATTGTGGATATCACCGGCCAGCACGACGAGATCCGCGTCGGCATGCGCGATCGTGTCGGGCTGGTTGCATTCGAGATGCAGGTCGGACAGGACGCGAACTCTCATGGGCATCGCTCCGGGATGGGGGCTTCAGTGCAGGACCTTGCCGGGATTCATCAGCCCGCGCGGGTCGAGCGCGGTCTTCAGCGTGCGCATGAGCGCCGTTTCGACCGGCGACTTGTAGCGCTGCGCGTCGTCGATCTTCAACTGGCCGATCCCGTGCTCCGCGCTGATCGTGCCGTGGTGACGGTGCACGTTGTCGTAGACGATGCGGTTGATCGGCTTCTGGAGTGCCGCGAGGAACGCCTTCGGGTCGCCGCCTTCGGGCGTCTGCACGTTGTAGTGCAGGTTGCCGTCGCCGAGGTGGCCGAACGTGACCATCCGCGCGCCCGGCGCGGCCTGCTGGATCGCCGCGTCGGTTTCGTCGATGAAGCGCGCGATCGACGAGATCGGCACCGCGATGTCGTGCTTGATGTTGAGACCTTCGTCGGCCTGCGCGAGCGGGATGTGTTCGCGCAGGTCCCAGAACGCGCGCGATTGCGCGAGATTTTCCGCGACGACCGCGTCGACCACGAGCCCCGCCTCGAACGCCTCTTCCATCAGTTTTTCGAACAGCGCGCGCGCATGCGTTTCGCTTTCGTTGTCCGACAGTTCGAGCAGCACCGTCTGCGCATGCGTGCGGTCGAACGGATAGCGCAGTTGCGGATAGTGCTTGCCGACCAGCTGCATGCAGAAGTCGGACATCAGCTCGAAGCCGGTCAGCAGCGGGCCGGCCGCGCGTTGCGCGAGCGCGAGGAAGTCGAGCGCCGCGTGCGGTGACTCGAGCGCGGCCAGCGCCGTGACCTGCGCGGCCGGCAGCGGATGCAGCTTCAGCACGGCGGCCGTGATGATTCCGAGCGTGCCTTCGGCGCCGATGAACAGGTCGCGCAAGTCGTAGCCGGTGTTGTCCTTGCGCAGCCCGCGCAGGCCGTCCCAGATCTCGCCCTGCGGCGTCACGACCTCGAGTCCGAGGCACAGCTCGCGTGCGTTGCCGTAGCGCAGCACCGCGGTGCCGCCCGCGTTGGTCGACAGGTTGCCGCCGATCGTGCAGCTGCCTTCGGCGGCGAGGCTCAGCGCGAACAGCCGGCCGCCTTCGCGGGCGCGCGCCTGCACGTCGGCGAGGATCACGCCGGCGTCGACCGTGATCGTGTTGTTGTGCGGATCGAGGGCCCGCACGCGGTTCAGGCGCGCGAGGCTCAACACGGCCTGGCCGCCGCTCGCGTCGGGCGTCGCGCCGCCGGCGAGCCCCGTGTTGCCGCCCTGCGGCACGAGCGCGACGCCGTGCGTGTTGGCGAGCCGGACGAGCGCGGCGACTTCCGCCGTATCGGCCGGTTTCAGCACCGCGCACGCACTGCCCTTGTAGCGGCGGCGCCAGTCGGTCAGGAACGGTTCGGTGTCGTTCGGCTCGGTCAGCACGTAGGTGGCGCCGATCGCGTCTCGGCAGGCGGATACGAAGGCTTCGGAAGAAATCATCACGTTCGGTCGCGTAAGGGTCAGGACGCGGCGCGCTGCTGCTTCGCCGCGCGCTTGAACGGCGCGACGTAGGCCAGCGCGGCCACGAAGAAGCCGACGGCGAGCGCGGTCTCGCACCAGCCGAGCGTCGCGGACAATCCGCGGTCGGACATGCCGCGAACGATGCCTTCGGCGAAATAGACGAGGATCAGCATGCTCGCCCACTGCATCGTATAGATGTTACGCCGCCAGACGCCGGGCAGCGCGAGCGCGAGCGGCACGGCCTTGAGCATCAGCGCCGAGCCGCCCGGGCGCAGCGGCGCGAGCCACAGTTCCCACGCGAGCGACAGCGCGATCAGCGCGACGAGGCACGCGGCCGCGGCCAGCGCGTAGCGCGGCCGGGCGGTGACGGGGGGACGGGCGGGACGGGCAGGCGCGTTCATGCGGCCTCGGCAGCCTGGGCGTCGGCGAGGGCCGCTGCCGCACGCGCGAGCCGCACGCCAAGCGCGGCCGCGAGCGCCTTTTCGTCCGCCGACAGCCCCGCGGGCCCGCTGCGATCGTGCTGCGACACGTGCGACGCGCCGTACGGCGTGCCGCCGGTGCGCGTCGTGCTGAGCGCGGATTCCGTGTACGGGATGCCGACGATCATCATCCCGTGATGCAGCAGCGGCAGCATCATCGACAGCAGCGTCGACTCCTGGCCGCCGTGCAGGCTGCCGGTGGACGTGAACACGCAGGCCGGCTTGCCGGTCAGCGCGCCCGACAGCCATTGCGGCGTCGTGCCGTCGAGGAAATACTTGAGCGAGGCGGCCATGTTGCCGAAGCGGGTCGGCGAGCCGAGCGCGAGGCCCGCGCACTCCTCGAGATCGCGCACCTCCGCATACGGCGGGCCGTCGTCGGGGATGTCGGAGGCGGTGGCTTCGCAGACCGTCGAGACGGGCGGCACGGTTCGGATGCGGGCCTGCATGCCGGGCACGCTGTCGATGCCGTTCGCGATCGCGAGCGCGAGATCGCGCGTGGCGCCGTGGCGGCTGTAATAGAGGACGAGGATGTCTTTCATGGGCGACGGGGCCGCATGCGGCCGCGCGGATGCCCGGTGCAGTCGGCCCCTGCTGGATCGAGCGGCTATTATAGGGGCTGAAGTCGTCGCGCAGCGCGGCGGCGGCGCGCCGTCGGGCGCGCGGCGTCAACCGAGAAGGAGAAGCCGTTTGCCGAAGTTGAGCGTCGATCTCGACACCCTCAAGCGCCTCGCGCAGTTCGCGGCCCGGCGCAGCGCCGAGGATCGCATCCCGCAAGTGGCGGGCAGCCTCACGTTCACGACGATGCTGGCACTCGTGCCGCTCGTGACGGTCGCGTTTGCGCTGTTTACCGCGTTCCCGATGTTCGCGTCGTTCCAG
The DNA here is from genome assembly GCF_905339865.1 of Burkholderia sp. BCC1993. Classification (NCBI taxonomy): domain Bacteria; kingdom Pseudomonadati; phylum Pseudomonadota; class Betaproteobacteria; order Burkholderiales; family Burkholderiaceae; genus Burkholderia; species Burkholderia sp. BCC1993. The sequence continues at coordinate 320,093 of NZ_CAJPGZ010000005.1, forward strand.
ATCTCGCTGCAGGGGTTCCTCGCGGATCACCTGATGCCCGCGCAGTTCAACGTCCAGATCTTCAAGTACCTGAACCAGTTCGCGTCGAAGGCCAAGGGGCTGACGACGGCCGGCCTGATCGTGCTCGTCGTCACGTCGGTGATGACGATGATGACGATCGAGTCCGCGTTCAACCTGATCTGGCGGGTGCGCAAGCCGCGGCCGTTCGCGCAGCGCGTGCTCGCGTACTGGGCGCTGATCACGCTCGGGCCCTTGCTGTTCGGCGTGAGCCTGTCGATCTCGTCGTACCTGTTTACGCAGTCGCTGGCGTTCACCGGCGCCGCGCCGTCGACGTCGATCGTCGAATGGCTGCTCGCGTTCGTGTCGCTGCCGCTGACCGTGCTCGCGTTCACGCTGCTGTACGTGTATCTGCCGAACTGCACGGTCGCATGGCGCGACGCGGTGATCGGCGGGCTGTTCGCGGCCATCGCGTTCGAGCTCGCGAAGCGCGGCTTCGGCTATTACGTGCGGCGCATTCCGACCTATACGGCCGTCTACGGCGCGTTCGCGGCGCTGCCGGTGTTCCTGTTGTGGGTGTATCTGAGCTGGTTCATCGCGCTGCTCGGCGCGATGGTGGCGTCCGCGCTGCCGGCGATCCGCGTCGGCCAGTTCCATCGCATCCACTATCCGGGCAGCGACCTGCTCGACGCGCTCGAATTGCTCGCGCGGCTGGCCGAGGCGCGCGCGATCGGCAAGGCGGGCTATACGGCGATGCGGCTTGCGGCCATGTTGCGCTGCGACATGGAAACCGCGCAGCGGCTGCTGTTGACGATGGAGGAGCGGGAATGGATCGCGCGGCTGGACAGCGGCGAACTCGCGCCGCGCTACATCCTGCTGGCGAATCCGGAGCAGTTGACGCTGGCGCAGCTGTTCGACGTGCTGGTGATCGACCGCACCGAACTGACCTACCAGCTGCAGCGACGCAGCAGCCACGTCGAAGGCGCGGCATTGCTCGAGGTCCTGTCGAACGACCGGTTCGACGTATCGCTTGCTTCGCTGATCGCCGCGCACCGGCTTGCAGGTGCGCCGGCAGCAACCGTGCCCGGGCCCGTGCCCGGCGGGGCGCCCGACCCGCACGCGCGGCCGCCGAAAACGGCGTGACGCGGTGCCGGACGGGCGTTACAGCGGAATCTTGCCGGTGCAGATGTCCTTGAACATCACCCAGTCGCCCATCAGGCTGTAGATCGGGTGCCGGAACGTGGCGGGGCGGTTCTTCTCGAAGAAGAAGTGTCCGACCCACGCGAATCCGTAGCCGCACACGACCGCCGCCGGCAGCCACGGCCAGTGGCCCGTCGCGATCGCCATCGCGACGCAGCCGATCACGCCGAGCGAGCCGATGAAGTGCAGCCGGCGCGACGCCAGGTTCTGGTGTTCGTTCAGGTAGTACGGGTAGAAATCGGCGAAGCTGGCGAATTGCTCCGTATGCGTATGTGCCATGGCCGTCTCCTCGGGCCGCCGTCCATGGAGTCATTGTGCGGCGGCCGGCCCGTGTCCGCAAGCGGCGGCGGCCGCGCCGCGTGGGCCTGAGCTTTCCTTTTGACAGGCTTTCCGATAGGATCGAAAGCGGTTTTGCATTCAAGCATGAGGGGACTACGATGCGCGTCAGCGATATTCTGAAAGTGAAGGGCAACACGCTGTTTACGGTGACGCCCGATAAGCCGCTGCGCGAAGCGGTCGACACGATGGCCGAACACGATATCGGTTCGCTCGTCGTGATGGAGTACGGTGATCTCGTCGGGATGCTGACGTTCCGCGAGATCATCCTGCGCCTGCACGTGAACGGCGGCGCGATCGGCGACGTGCAGGTGCGCAAGGTGATGGACGAGCCGCTCACGTGCACGCCGGAAACCGACGTCAACGAAGTGCGCCGGATGATGCTCGAGCGCCATGCGCGCTACATGCCGGTGCTCGACAAGAAGGTGCTGATGGGCGTCATTTCGTTCTACGACGTCGCGAAGACGGTCGTCGAGGCGCAGAGCTTCGAGAACCGGATGCTGAAGGCGTACATCCGCGACTGGCCGGAATCGGAAGCCGAAGCGCAGAAGCCGTGAAACGCGTCGCGCCCGGTGCCATGACGCGCGGGCGCTGCCATTCGGCGTACGGCGGCGCAGGTTCAGCCTGCGCCGCCGTTTTTTCGACAACACCACAAGGCCCGCGCAGCTTCGCCCAGACGATGCGCGCGTATTCCGCATGAGCGATCACACGCAAGTCTCTTCCGCATCGCGCGGCGAACGGCGCGCCCACGCGTCGCAGTTCGACCTGTTGCGCCAGCGCCGTTTCGCGCCGTTCTTCACGACCCAGTTCCTGGGCGCGCTGAACGACAACGTGTTCAAGATCGGCTTCACGTCGCTCGTCACCTATCACACCGCGCGCTTCTCCGGCGTCGACGCGAAGACGGCCGCGTTCCTGATCTCCGCGATCTTCATCCTGCCGTTCGTGCTGTTCTCGGCCACCTCCGGCCAGATCGCCGACAAATACGACAAGGCGACGCTCACGCGCTTCGTGAAGACCTTCGAGATCGTGCTGATGCTGGTCGGCGCGGCCGGTTTCGTCACGCACAGCGCGACGCTGCTGTATCTGTGCACGTTCATGATGGGGATGCACTCGACGCTGTTCGGCCCCGTCAAGTATTCGTACCTGCCGCAGCATCTCGGCGACCACGAACTGGTCGGCGGCAACGGCCTCGTCGAGATGGGCACGTTCATCGCGATCCTGATCGGGACGATCATCGGCGGCGCGGCCGCGGGCATCGAAGGCAGCGGCGAGCGCGTGCTCGCCGTCAGCGTCGTCGTCATTGCGCTCGCGGGGCGGCTCGTCGCGCAGCGAGTGCCGCCGACGCCCGCGCCGCAGCCCGATCTCGTGATCAACTGGAACCCGTTCAGCGAAACGTGGCGCAACCTCGGGCTCGCGCGGCAGAACCGCACCGTGTTCCTGAGCCTGCTCGGCATCTCGTGGCTGTGGTTCGTCGGCGCGACGTTCCTCACGTCGTTCTTCAATTTCGCGAAGGACGTGCTGTCCGCGAGCCCCGACGTCGTCACGGTCCTGCTCGCGACGTTCTCGGTCGGGATCGGCCTCGGCTCGCTGCTCTGCGAGCGGCTGTCGCAGCGGCGCGTCGAGATCGGCCTCGTGCCGCTCGGCTCGATCGGCATCAGCGTGTTCGCGATCGAGCTGTATTTCGCGAGCCGCTCGCTGCCGTCGCCCGGGCATTTGCTGTCGGTCGGGGAATTCCTGGCCGGCGCGCGTCACTGGCGCATCCTGGCCGACCTGTTCCTGCTCGCGATGTTCGGCGGCTTCTACAGCGTGCCGCTGTATGCGCTGATCCAGAGCCGCAGCGCGCCGACCCACCGTGCGCGGATCATCGCCGCGAACAACATTCTGAACGCGCTGTTCATGATCCTGTCGGCCCTGATGGCGATGGGGCTGACCAAGGCCGGTGTCGACATCCCGGGCCTGTTCCTCGTCACCGCGCTGCTGAACGTCGTGGTCGCGACGTATATCTACCTGCTCGTCCCCGAGTTCCTGCTGCGTTTCGTCGCGTGGGTGCTGGTGCACACGTTCTACCGGATTCGTCTCGTACATGCAGAGCGGATCCCGGAAGAGGGCGCGGCCGTGCTCGTATGCAACCACGTGAGCTACGTCGATGCGCTCGTGCTGGCGGCTGCGAGCCCGCGGCCGATCCGGTTCGTGATGGATCACCGGATCTTCAAGACGCGCTTCGCGAGCTGGGTGTTCCGGCATGCGAAGGCGATTCCGATCGCGCCGCGCCACGAGGATCCCGACATGCTCGCGCGCGCGTACGACGCATGCGAGGCCGCGCTGAAGGACGGCGAACTCGTGTGCATCTTCCCCGAGGGCAAGCTGACCAAGACGGGCGACATCAACACCTTCCACCACGGCATCACCGAGATCCTGGGCCGCACGCCGGCGCCCGTGATTCCGATGGCGCTGCGGGGGCTGTGGGGCAGCTATTTCTCCCGTCATGCCGATGCGCGCATGCCGCGACCCATCAAGCGCGGCGTGATGAGTCGGCTGACGCTCGCGGTCGGCGAGCCGATCCCGTCTTCGGTCGCGACGCCCGAGGCGCTGCAGGCGGCGGTGACCGAGCTGCGCGGCGCGCGGAAGTAGGCAGGGCGGGCCCGGCGGCTTCGTATCGGGCAGCACACGGCTGCAAACCGGCCGGTTCGACCGGAACGGCGCGGGTCGACGATTCTCGCGCCGCGCCGTCTCCGTGGCCGGCCAGTATGGTCTGAACGGTTCACGCGGCCCGCGGGTCCGGGACGGCTGGCATAATAGCGGTTTACCTCTTTTTCTCGACCGGCAAACGATCGGCCTGCCAGCGGCCCCGGCAGCGCATCGGTTTGTCCATTTCTCTTTGGGCGGTTCCATCATGTCCGGCAATACCCTCGGCACGCTTTTCACTGTCACGACCTTCGGCGAATCGCACGGTCCCGCGATCGGCTGCGTGATCGACGGCTGCCCGCCGGGAATGGGGCTGACCGAAGCCGACATCCAGGTCGAGCTCGATCGCCGCAAGCCTGGCACGTCGCGGCACGTGACGCAGCGTCAGGAAGCCGACGAGGTCGAGATCCTGTCCGGCGTGTTCGAAGGCGTGACGACCGGCACGCCGATCGCGCTGCTGATCCGCAACACCGACCAGCGCAGCAAGGATTACGGCAACATCGTCGAGACGTTCCGCCCCGGCCACGCCGACTACACCTACTGGCAGAAATACGGCATCCGCGACTACCGTGGCGGTGGCCGCTCGTCCGCGCGCCTGACCGCGCCGATCGTCGGCGCGGGCGCGGTCGCGAAGAAGTGGCTGCGCGAGCGCTTCGGCGTCGAAGTGCGCGGCTACATGAGCGGTCTCGGCGAGATCGACGTGCCGTTCGTCGACTGGTCGCAGGTCCGCGAGAACCCGTTCTTCTCGCCGAACGCGGCGATCGTTCCGGAGCTGGAAGCCTACATGGACGCGCTGCGCAAGGACGGCGATTCGATCGGTGCACGCATCGACGTCGTCGCGTCGGGCGTGCCGGTCGGCTGGGGTGAACCGGTATTCGACCGGCTCGACGCGGACATCGCGAAGGCGATGATGAGCATCAACGCGGTGAAGGGCGTCGAGATCGGCGCGGGCTTCGACAGCGTCGCGCAGCGCGGCTCGGTGCACGGCGACGAACTGACGCCGGCCGGCTTCGTCGGCAACCATGCAGGCGGCGTGCTCGGCGGGATTTCGACGGGGCAGGACATCACCGTGTCGATCGCGATCAAGCCGACGTCGAGCATCCGCACGCCGCGCCGTTCGATCACGAAGTCCGGTGAAGAAGCGACGGTCGAAACCTTCGGCCGCCACGACCCGTGCGTCGGCATTCGCGCGACGCCGATCGCCGAGTCGATGCTCGCGCTGGTGCTGATCGACCACGCGCTGCGCCATCGCGCGCAGTGCGGCGACGTCGAGACGCCGACGCCGAAGATCGCGGGCAGCGCGACCTGATGCAACGGAGCCGGCACTCGCCGGTTCGACCGATTCGATGCGAAACGGGGCGCCTGCGGCGCCCCGTTTTCATTGGGCCGCCGCATCCGGCGGCGCGGCCGACTCGCGCACCCGCAGCTCCGGCAGTACCGCACAACCGGGCCCGGCTGCGCCGTTTTCGAGTGCGTCGAGCAACGCGCGGGCGGCCTTGCGGCCGATCGCGTCGGTGTCGACCCACATCGTCGTCAGCGCCGGCCGGATTTCGCGAGCCAGCGCGACATCGTCGAACCCGGTGATCGACAGCTGCGAAGGCACGTCGATGCCCAGTGCCTGCGCCTCGAGCAGGGCGCCGAGCGCGAGTGCGTCGTTGCCGCAGATCACGGCCGTCGGGCGCGTCGCGCCGCTGTCGGCAATCGCGCGCAGGCTCGCCCGCCCGAACGCGATCGTGGCCGCACCCTCGTGCTGGTGGATCGGCCTGACCGCGAGCCCGCGCGCGGCGAGCGTATCGTGAATGCCGCGCAGGCGGGCCTGCACGCGGTCGTTGTCGGCCGAAGGCTGCATGATGATCGCGAAATCGCGATGCCCGAGCTCGAGCAGGTGCGTCGTCAGTCGCGCGAATGCCGCGCGGTTGTCGAAGCCGACGCAGCAGTGCGGGCTGTCGTCGCGGTAAGCATAGGTGACGACATACGGCACCCGATGCAGGTCGAGCAGTTCGAACAGTTCCGGCGGATAGGCTTCACCGACCAGCGATACCGCTTCGACGCCGCGCGACAGCATCGCGCGCACCTGCGCGAGCGCCTGCGCCGGATCGTAATTCGAGCAGCCCAGGAACAGGGTGATGCCGTGCTCGGCCATGACCGCCTGCATGCCCGCTACCTGCGATGCGAACACCTGGTCGTCGAGCGTCGGGATGATCGCCCCGGTGATGTGGGTGCGCGTGGAGGCGAGTGCGCGGCCGGCTGCGTTGGGAATCCAGTTCAGCGCACGTGCAGCGTCGCGCACGCGCTGCTGCACGTCGGCCGAGACCTTGCCGGGATCGTTGTAGACGCGCGAAACGGTCGCGGTCGACACGCCGGCGAGTTTCGCGACGTCGCCGAGCACGGACCGGCCGCTGCCGCGGCGCGCGCGCGCCGTGCCACCACCGGATGAAGGCGTACTCATCGGTCATCCCCGAGCGCGGCTGCCCTGCAGGCCCCGCGTATGGTCAAAAACGCCATCGTTTACCCTCGATTCATCGTGGTCCCGCTTGCATTCCCGGTCTCGCCTGTGAGAATGTAAGCGCTATCTTGATGTTACTCCGTATTATGTCAGACACAGATTTCAACCGCATTGTGAAGTTTTCGTCGACGATGGCCGCTCAGGCCATTTTGTCGGCCGAAAATGTAAGCGGTTACATTCGATGATGACCCACACCAGACCACCCCGAATCGCTGTCGTCGGCAGCATCAACGTCGACCTCGTCACGCATGCGCCGCGGCTGCCCGTGCCGGGCGAAACGCTGCTCGGCACCACGTTCCAGACTGTTCACGGCGGCAAGGGGGCGAACCAGGCGGTGGCCGCCGCGCGCCTCGGTGCGTCGGTCGCGATGATCGGCTGCGTCGGCAACGATGCGTTCGGCGCACGTCTGCACGACGCGCTGGCGGCGGAGCGCATCGACGTGACGCATCTGCATCGGATCGACGGAGAGGCAACCGGCGTCGCGACGATCACGGTCGATGCGCACGGGGCGAACAGCATCGTCGTCGTGCCCGGTGCAAACGCGCGCCTCGATGCCGAATTGATCGACCGGGCGTGCGACGCGATCGCCGGCGCGGCGCTGATGGTGTGCCAGCTCGAGGTGCCGATCGAGACCGTCGCGCGCGCCATCGGCAGTGCGATCGCGCATCGCACGCCGGTGCTGCTCAATCCGGCGCCGGCCCGGCCGCTGTTCGACGCATTGCTGGCCCGCATCGACTATCTCGTCGTCAACGAAACGGAAGCGGAGTCGCTGACCGGCATTGCCGTCGGCGACGACGCGTCGGCGGTGCGGGCCGCCGAAGCGCTGCGCGCGAAGGGTGTCGGCAACGTGCTGGTCACGCTGGGCGCGCGCGGCGTCTGCTGGCGCGGAAGTGCAGGGAGCGGCCGCCATCGGGCGATGGCGGTGGTCGCCGTCGATACGACGGCGGCCGGCGATACCTTCGTGGGCGGCTTCGCGGCCGCCCGGGCGAGCGGCGCGTCGATGGACGACGCGATCGCGTTCGGACAGCGTGCGGCCGCGATCAGCGTCACGCGTTACGGCGCACAGACGTCGATTCCGACACGCGAGGAAGTGAAGCGTGGGGCCGCATAGATTCCGCGACGACGGAACAGACCGAGGCCCGGAAACCATTCAGGACATGGAGACAAACGCAATGAACGAGAATCATGCTGTTCCGACTGCGCCGCCACGTATCCGGCGCGGACAACGTATCGCGCTCGCGCTGCTGATGGCGAGCGGGATCGTCAACTATCTCGACCGCGGCACGCTGGCCGTCGCGAGTTCGGCAATCCGGGGCGATCTCGGGCTGTCGCTCTCGCAGATGGGGTTGCTGCTGTCGGCGTTCTCGTGGAGCTACGCGCTGTGCCAGTTCCCGGTCGGCGGACTCGTCGATCGCATCGGGCCGCGCCGGCTGCTCGGCATCGGGCTGATCATCTGGTCGCTCGCGCAGGCAGCGGGCGGCATCGTGTCCACCTTCGGCTGGTTCATCGTCGCGCGCATCGTGCTGGGCATCGGCGAGGCACCGCAGTTCCCGTCGGCGGCGCGGGTGGTGAGCAACTGGTTTCCGGTGCGTGCACGCGGTACGCCGACCGGGATCTTCAACGCGGCGTCGCCGCTCGGCACCGCACTCGCGCCATTGCTGCTGGCGGTGCTCGTCGCATCGTTCAACTGGCGCTGGGCATTCGTCGTGACGGGGGCGCTCGGCCTCGTCGTCGCCGTCGTCTGGTTTGCGTTGTATCGCGATCCGGCACGCGCGCAATTGACCGCGGCGGAACGCGGGTATCTCGATACCGATGCGCAGACTGCCGTCGCGATGCCGAAACTGACCTTCGCCGACTGGCGCAGCCTGTTTTCGCACGGCACGACCTGGGGCATGCTGCTCGGGTTCTTCGGTTCCGTGTATCTGAACTGGGTCTACCTGACCTGGCTGCCGGGGTACCTGACGATGGAGCGTCACATGAGCCTCGTGCGCACCGGGTTTGCGGCATCCGTGCCGTTCCTGTGCGGGTTCGTCGGTTCGCTCGTTGCCGGCTGGCTCTCGGATCTGGTGACGCGCCGCAGCCGCTCGCCGGTCGTGAGCCGGCGCAACGCGGTGGTCGTCGCGATGCTTGGGATGGTCGCGTTCACGATTCCGGCCGCGCTCGTGCAGAGCAACACGGTCGCACTCGCATGCATCTCGGTCGTGATCTTTCTCGCCAATGCGGCGTCGGCATGCTCGTGGGCGCTCGCGACGGCGGCCGCCCCGCCGAGCCGTGTCGCATCGCTCGGCGCGATCCAGAATTTCGGCGGTTTCATCGGCGGTGCGCTCGCGCCGATCCTGACGGGGGTCATCGCGCAGAGGTGGTCGTTCGTGCCGGCGCTGCTGACGGCGGCGGCAATCGCATTCGCCGGCGCGATGGCTTACCTGCTGCTGGTGCGCAAACCGATTCCCGAGCAGTCCGCGAGCGCAGCGCCCGGACCGCTGCCGGCCTGAGCCCGGCGGCTACACCCCAGTATTCACTGAAGGAAGGAGAAACAGATGCAACCACATCGGCAATCGACCGCGACCATCGAGGGGATCGTACCGGTGATGCTGACGCCGTTCGACGACGCCGGCGCGATCGACTACGCGGGCCTCGAGCGACTCGTCGAATGGTATCTGGCGCACGGCGCGGATGCGCTGTTCGCGGTCGCGCAATCGAGCGAGATGCAATTCCTGAGTCTTGCCGAACGTGCGGAACTCGCGCGTTTCGTGGTCGAGCGGGTGGCCGGGCGCGTGCCCGTCGTCGCGTCCGGGCACATCAGCGACGATCTGGATGCGCAGGTCGCCGAGCTGCGTGCTGCGGCAGAATCGGGTGCGCAGGGCGTCGTGCTCGTGACCAACCGCCTCGATCCGCAGCGCAAGGGCAGCGCGGCGCTTCTCGACCATCTTCACAAGCTGCTCGCCCGGTTGCCGTCGGATCTGCCGCTCGGTTTGTACGAATGTCCGGCGCCTTATCGGCGACTGCTGTCCGATGACGAACTGCGTGCGTGCATCGACACGGGCCGCTTCGTGATGTTGAAGGACGTGAGCTGCGATCTGGAGACGGTGAAGCGACGCGTCGCACTCGCTGCGGGGTCGCCGCTGAAGATCCTCAATGCGAACGCCGCGATCGCATGGGATGCGATGAAGGCGGGTTCGGCCGGTTTCAACGGTGTGTTCACCAACTTCCATCCCGACCTGTACCGATGGTTGCGCACGCAGGGCGGCTCGGATCCGGCGCTGGCCGACGAGTTGTCGACGTTCCTGGTGCTCTCGGCGGTGTCGGAAGCGCTGGGCTACCCGGCGCTTGCGAAGATCTATCACCAACGGATCGGCACGTTCGGATCGATTCGTTGCCGTGCGATCGACTACGACGTGCGCGAGCGGTTCTGGGCGCTCGACGCGGTGCTCGACAAGATCGTGTCCGGTACCGAGCATTTCCGTCAGCGGATCGCGGCGCGTTAGCACAGCCTATGCGGGCGCGGTGCATGAGTCGCGCGCCCGATGGAGGGCCGGGCGGCGTCGAACGTCGAACGTCGAACGTCGAACCGACGAACAAAACGCCGCGCGAGGCGGCGTTCTTCGGCAGGTTACATGTTCGGGTAATTCGGCCCGCCGCCGCCTTCCGGCGTGACCCACACGATGTTCTGCGTCGGGTCCTTGATGTCGCAGGTCTTGCAGTGCACGCAGTTCTGCGCATTGATCACGAGGCGATCGCTGCCGTCGTCGTTCTTCACGAATTCGTACACCGCCGCCGGACAAAAGCGCGCCTCCGGTCCCGCGTAGGTCCGCAGGTTCACGTTCACCGGCACGCTCGCATCTTTCAGCGTCAGGTGCGCCGGCTGGTTCTCCTCGTGGTTCGTGTTCGAGATGAACACCGACGACAGCCGGTCGAACGTCAGCTTGCCGTCCGGCTTCGGATACTCGATCGGCGTGCATTGCGATGCCGGCTTCAGCATCTCGTGGTCCGCATGCTTGTGATGCAGCGTCCACGGCACGTTGCCGCCCATCACCTTCTGCTCGAGCCCGACCATCAGCGTGCCGAGGTACAAGCCCTTCGCCATCCACTGCTTGAAGTTGCGCGCGCGGTACAGCTCCGTGTACAGCCACGATTGCTTGAAAGCGTCCGGATAGGCGTTGAGCTCGTCGCTGTGGCGGCCGGCCTGCAGCGCGTCGAACGCGGCGTCGGCGGCCAGCATGCCGGTCTTGATCGCCGCGTGGCTGCCCTTGATCCGTGATGCGTTCAGGAAACCCGCGTCGTCGCCGATCAGCGCGCCGCCCGGGAACACCGTCTTCGGCAGCGACAGCAGGCCGCCGGCCGTGATCGCCCGCGCGCCGTACGACACGCGCTTGCCGCCTTCGAGGAACGCGCGGATCGACGGATGCGTCTTGTAGCGCTGGAACTCCTCGAACGGCGACAGGTACGGGTTCGTGTAGCCGAGGCCCACCACGAAGCCGACCACGACCTGGTTGTTGTCCATGTGATACAGGAACGAGCCGCCGTACGTATCGGACTTCAGCGGCCAGCCGGCCGTGTGGATCACGAGGCCCGGCTTGTGCTTGGCCGGATCGATTTCCCACAGTTCCTTGATGCCGATCCCGTACGCCTGCGGATCGGCGTTCGCGTCGAGCCTGAACTTCGAGATCAGTTGACGGCCAAGATGACCGCGGCAGCCTTCGGCGAACAGCGTGTACTTCGCGTGCAACTCCATGCCGAGCTGGAAGTTCTCGGTCGGCTCGCCGTCCTTGCCCACGCCCATGTTGCCGGTGGCAACGCCCTTCACCGAGCCGTCGTCATTGTAGAGAATCTCTGCGGCCGGGAAGCCCGGGAAGATCTCGACGCCGAGCGCCTCGGCCTGTGCCCCAAGCCAGCGCGTGACGTTGCCCAGCGAGATCACGTAGTTGCCGTGGTTCTGGAAGTTGGCGGGCAACGCCCAGTTCGGCGTCGTGACCGCGCTCTTTTCCGACAGAAACAGGAAGCGGTCTTCCGTCACCTCGACGTTCAAAGGCGCGCCTTGTTCCTTCCAGTCCGGAAACAGCTCAGTGATCGCGCGCGGGTCCATCACCGCGCCCGACAGGATGTGCGCGCCGATCTCGGAACCCTTCTCGAGCACGCACACGCCGATCTCGGTGCCTTTCTCGGCGGCCAACTGCTTGAGCCGGATCGCGGCCGACAGCCCGGCCGGGCCGCCGCCGACGATCACGACGTCGTATTCCATCGATTCGCGCGGGCCGTATTGCTCGATGAGGCTTGCGGGGGTCATTGGCGTTCCTCTAACCGTTAGAATGCTTTTATTCGGGAGCGTATTGTCTGCGAAACGAAACGCTTGCCGCAACAGCATGCGGATAGATTAGCACGATCGTTCTATTTTATGTGCTAGGGTTATGCTGCGTGGGACAGGGCGCCCGCAGCGGCGAAACGACATCGAAAGGGGATGTGCAATGGGTCGATCGATCAATCTGGAAGGCAAGGTCGCGTTGGTCACGGGCGCATCGAGCGGCCTCGGGCAACGCTTTGCGCAGGTGCTGTCGCAGGCCGGCGCGAAGGTCGTGCTCGCGAGCCGCCGTGTCGAGCGCCTGAAGGAGCTGCGCGCGGAGATCGAGGCGGCGGGCGGTGCCGCGCACGTCGTGTCGCTCGACGTCACCGACGTGCAGAGCATCAAGGCGGCCATCGCGCACGCGGAGACGGAAGCCGGCACGATCGACATCCTCGTGAACAATTCGGGCGTCTCGACGATGCAGAAGCTCGTCGACGTCACGCCGTCCGATTTCGAGTTCGTGTTCGACACCAATACGCGCGGCGCGTTTTTCGTCGCGCAGGAAGTCGCGAAGCGGATGATCATGCGCGCGAACGGCAACGGCAAACCGCCTTACCGGATCATCAACATCGCGTCGGTGGCCGGCCTGCGCGTGTTTCCGCAGATCGGGCTGTATGCGATGAGCAAGTCGGCGGTCGTGCAGATGACGCGCGCGATGGCGCTCGAATGGGGCCGCCACGGGATCAACGTCAACGCGATCTGTCCGGGCTATATCGATACCGAAATCAATCATTACCTGTGGGAAACCGAGCAGGGCCAGAAGCTGCAGTCGATGCTGCCGCGCCGGCGCGTCGGCAAGCCGCAGGATCTCGACGGGCTGTTGTTGCTGCTCGCGGCCGACGAGTCGCAGTTCATCAATGGCTCGATTATCTCCGCCGACGATGGCTTCGGCCTCGCCTGAGTGGATGACATTCAGCAACAAAGAAGACTGCAATGAGCGAATATTCCCCCGTATTTGAAATGTCGATGCCGATCCGCTGGGGCGACATGGATGCGTTCGGCCACGTGAACAACACGGTTTATTTCCGCTACATGGAACAGGCGCGGATCTCGTGGTTCGAGGAACTCGGCATCGCGGGCGGCAACGGCGAGGGGCACGGGCCCGTGATCGTCACGGCGTCGATGGAGTTCCTGAAGCAACTGCACTATCCGGGCGACGTGATCGCGAGAATGTCGGCCGCGAAGCCGGGCCGCAGCAGCTTCGACACCGGTTTCGAGCTGACGCGCGCGGACGATCCGCAGCACGTCTATGCGCGCGGCAACGCGCGCTGTGTGTGGGTCGACTACGCGCTCGGCAAGTCGGTGCCGCTGCCGCAACTGCTGCGCGATACGATCGAGCGCGCGCTCGCGGCGAAGGTCGGCTGAGCGCGGCAGCGCCGAAGCCGGCGCCCGGTGCGTCGCCATTTCCCGATGATCTCCCGAATCGGCCGCTTCGCGCGGCCGATTGCCATTCCGGGGCGCGTTTTACTGGCCGAGCAGGCGCTGCAGCAGCTCCGGCGTATTGTTCGTGCCGTACTTGCGCATCAGCCGCGCCCGATAGATGTCGACCGTGCGCGAACTGATGTCGAGCACGCGCCCGATCTGCTTGCTGGTCTTGCCGGTCGCGAGCTGCGCGGCGATCTCGCGTTCGCGCGGCGTCAGCTCGACGGCGACCCGGCGCGTCGCGCTCAGGTCCTCGAAGGTCCAGACGCCGGCCGCGAGCGGCGCGGTACGGTCGAGCGCGCGGCCCGTCACGTGGCACCAGAACAGCTCGCCGTCGGCCCGCTTCATGATTCTGTCATCGGCGTAGATGCCGTTCGCGATCATCACGCGCGAGATGCGCTCGCCGATGCGCTGGAATTCGTCCGTCGACGGATAGAGCACCTCGTACGACTTGCCGATCAGATCGGCCCGCGCGCAGCGGAAGATCGACGCGAGCGCGTCGTTGCAGTCCTCGATCACGCGGTCGCGCGACATCACGAGGCCGAGCGGCGCGAGGTGAAAGGCAGTCTGGTAATCGAGAGCGGGCATGGCGCGGGCAAGCGGAGGCAAATGCTTATGTATTTTTGCGTATTGTGCCGTATCGGCGTCACATCGTACCCTTTCAGGCATCTCGCGGTGGTTTGCCGCGATATAAAAACAGCGCGCCTCGACGCAGGTATCGCCGTGCATGCATAGAATGATGCGGCGGGCTTGCGGCCCAGTGGGCGCGTGAACCGGTTTTGCTGGTTTCCATAGAGGAAGGGACATACAGATGAACAAAGTCTATCCAAGCGCGGCCGCCGCGCTGGAAGGGATCGTCCGCGACGGACAGACCTTCGCGGTGGGCGGCTTCGGCCTGTGCGGGATTCCCGAGGCGCTGATCGCGGCGCTGCGCGATTCCGCCGTCAAGGGCATCACCTGCATCAGCAACAACGCAGGCGTCGACGGCTTCGGTCTCGGCCTGCTGCTGGAAACGCGCCAGATCAGGAAGATGATCTCGTCGTACGTCGGCGAGAACAAGGAGTTCGAGCGCCAGTACCTGGCCGGCGAACTCGAGCTCGAATTCACGCCGCAGGGCACGCTTGCCGAGAAGCTGCGCGCGGGCGGCGCCGGCATCCCCGCCTTTTTCACGAACACCGGCTACGGCACCGTGATCGCGGAAGGCAAGGAAACGCGCCAGTTCGGCGATCGCCACTACGTGCTCGAGCCGTCGCTGACGGCCGACGTCGCGCTGGTGAAGGCATGGAAGGCTGACAAGTCCGGCAACCTGATCTATCGCCGCACCGCGCGCAACTTCAACCCGATGTGCGCGATGGCGGGCAAGATCACCGTGGCGGAAGTCGAGGAGATCGTCGAGAACGGCGAACTCGATCCGGATCATGTCCACACGCCGGGGATCTTCGTGCAGCGCATCGTGCTGAACGCGACGCCCGAAAAACGCATCGAACAACGCGTCGTACGCGCGAAAGGAGACTGACATGGCCTGGAATCGTGACCAGATGGCCGCGCGCGCGGCGAAGGAACTGCAGGACGGCTTCTATGTGAACCTCGGCATCGGCCTGCCGACGCTCGTCGCGAACCACGTGCCGGAAGGCGTCGAAGTGTGGCTGCAGTCGGAGAACGGGCTGCTCGGCATCGGCCCGTCGCCGACCGAGGACGAGGTCGACGCCGACCTGATCAACGCCGGCAAGCAGACCGTCACGACGCTGCCGGGCTCGTCGATCTTCTCGTCGGCCGATTCGTTCGCGATGATTCGCGGTGGCCACATCAACCTCGCGATCCTCGGCGCGATGCAGGTCAGCAAGAAGGGCGACCTCGCGAACTGGATGATCCCGGGCAAGATGATCAAGGGGATGGGCGGTGCGATGGACCTCGTCGCGGGCGTGAAGCGCGTCGTCGTGCTGATGGAGCACGTCGCGAAGGGCGACCAGCACAAGATCCTCGACGAATGCAACCTGCCGCTGACGGGTGTCGGTGTGGTCGACCTGATCATCACCGATCTCGGCGTGATCGAAGTGACGCCGGCCGGCCTGAAGGTGCTCGAGCTCGCCGACGGCGTGAGCGTGGAAGAGATCCAGGCGAAGACGGGCGCACCGCTCGACGTGAGCGCGGTCGCGTAAGCGCCGGCCTTTCGTCTCGACGCTCGACGCCCCGCGTTCCCCGGTGGAACGCGGGGCGTTTTGTCATGACCGCATACGTCACGCGAATCACGCGATCGCGCCGCCGCCGTCGATCAGCACCGTCGAGCCGGTTGCATAAGGTGTTGTCGCCAGATACACGATCGCGTTCGCGACGTCCTCCGGCTGGCCCACGCGGCGTGCCGGGAGGCGCTGCGCGGCGCCCGCGTACATCGCGTCGCGCGCATCGGGGGCGAGCTTGTCCCACAGCGGCGTCGCGATCAGGCCCGGTGATACGGTATTCACCCGCACGGGCGACAGCTCGAGCGCAAGGCCGCGGGCGAGCGCCTCGAGTGCTGCGTTGATGGCCCCCTGCAGTACCGACGATGCGTTCGGTCGCACGCTGAGGTAACCCGACACGAACGTCAGCGAACCGCCGGGTGCGATATCGATCGAGCGTGCGACGCGGTATGCGCCCCAGAACTTGCTGTCCATCGCGGCCTGCGCGTCGGCAAGCGGCAGTGCGCGGACCGCGCCCGTGGCGGTCTTCGCGGCCGAAATCACGACGTGGTCGAACTGGCCGGCGCGCGCACAGAACGCATCGACGGCTGCCGTATCCGTGATGTCGAGCGCTTCGGTGCGTACTTGCGCGCCCGGCGCGGCATCTGCATTGACCCCGGCCGGGTTGCGCGATGCGATCGTCACGACAGCGCCGAGTTGTGCGAATGCGGTCGCGGCGGCGGCACCGATGCCGGAACTGCCGCCGACGACGAGTACCTTCTTTCCGTGGAGTGAGTCGTTCATGGTGGTCCTTCCGAGGTGGGGAGGTGAGGAGGTGAGCGCAATCCGGTCAGATCGTTTCGGTTTCGCGCAACGTCGACGGGCTGCGCAGGGCAAAGCGGGCGATGTCGTCCTTGCGCATGAAGGCAACGCCCGGATGCGATCGAGCGTAGTGCAGGAATGCGTCCCAGGCGCGGACCATCTGCGGCGTGCCGCTGATCCGGTCGTGCGCGCTGATCGACATCAATCGCCGCCGCTGGCCGGCTTCCGCGTACAACTGGTCGAAATCGAGCTTGATCTGCTCGAGAAACATCGTCGGCGAGTAGTTGCGGCCTTCGATCAGCAGGATGTCGTTGTTGCGCAACGTGTATGGAACGACCACGAAATCGCGGCCGTCGACGGTTTCGATGAAGGGCTCGTCGCGGCTGACGTCGTCGATGTGATACACGTAGCCGAGTTCCTGCAGCAGCGGCAGCGTGTGCGGTCCGCGCCGCAGCCAGTTGCAGTTGTAGCCGATCGGGCGCCGTCCCGTCGCCGCTTCGACCATGTCGCGGGCTTCGGTGAGGAAGCGGCGCTCGTCGTCGCGGCTCATCGCGAATTGCGACCGCCAGGTCGGGCCGTGCGCGGCCGCTTCGTGGCCGCGCGACACGATCTCGCGTGCCAGTTCGGGATGCCGGCGCGCGGCTTCCCCGATCATGTGCGACGTGACCTTCACGCCATGCCGGTCCCACAGGTCGAGAAGACGCGGGATCCCTTCACGGTAGCCATATGCGAACCACGTGGCCGAGGCGAGGTCGACCGGGACCGACGGTGGAAATTCGACGGACGGGAACGGGCTGTCCGCGCCCCTCGGCGGTTGTCCGCCGGCCTCGAACTGCATCGAGATCGAGATGACGAGCCGCGTGTTGTCCGGCCAGAACCCGCTGGCGTTGGTCCCTGCAGCACCCGAGATCGGCGCGGCAGTTGCCGACCGGGAGGCACCCGCGGCCATCGCGATGCCGGCGGCCGCCCCGGCGCCTGCTTGCGCAAGAAACTTGCGGCGCGCCGGACGCATCGCCGAAGAATCGTAGTCGCTGTCAGTCATCGTCCCCTCCGTCAGCCGACGAGCCCGAGCTGACGCATCAGCGTCAGGTTGTCCTCGATGTGCCAGTTTTCGGCTATCCGGCCGTGGTCGATGCGGTAGACGTCGGTCGCGATGAAGTCGATCGCCTGTCCGCTTCCGATCGTTCCATTGAACGTGCCGGTGAAATGGCCGCGAAAGTGCAGGTGCACGACGACACGGTCGCCCGCCACGATCATCTGTTCGATGTCGCAATGCAGGTCCGGGATGGCCGTGCGCATCGTCCTGGACGCCGCGAGTGGCCCCGCCACGCCTTGCTCACGGCCGGCCGGCAATGTCCGGTCGACGAAATCGACCGCGAGCGCGGTCCGGGCGAGGGTCGCATCACCGGTATCCCAGAATGTGCCGTAGCGACGCGCGGCGAGGATCTGCGCACGCGCCTGCGTAGCCGGCACGTCGGTCGCGACGGTCAGACTGTGTGGATCGAGAAGGTCGGCGGCGCGGGCCGCGACAGGCGACAGCGCAGCGACGCAGGCCGCTGCAGCGATGACGCGGGTGATCGGGCGCGCGATCGAAGGAAGGTGGATCGACATGGTTTCGGATGTCCTGTGAATGGCGTCGCGGGACGACGCGGAACAGGTATGGTAGGTTTCCGTTCTGAACCCAAATACGGTCTAAAAGCGAATGGATTATTCGAAAAAAGGAAAGGTCGACGCGAGGCGGGTGCCGCGATGCTGATCGACGATCTCCCGGCGCTCGATACCTTCGCGAGAATCGTGTCGGCCGGCAGCCTGTCCGCGGCGGCGCGCGAGCTGGACTTGTCGCTGTCCGTCGTCAGCAAGCGGCTCGCGCATCTCGAGTCGCAGCTCGGCGTGCGTCTGCTGCACCGGACGACGCGACAGCAGACGCTGACCGACGACGGTGCGCAGTTCCATGCGCAGGTGCTGCGCATCCTGGCCGAGGTCGATCGCGCCGAAACGCTGATGAGCGATCGTCGCGGCACGGTCAGCGGCGTGCTGCGCCTGACGGCGCCCGGCGAACTCGGCCGGCTGCGGATCGCGCCGCTCATCGCCGCGTTTCAACGGCAACATCCGGAGTTGACCGTGCACCTGATGCTGACCGACGCGATCGTGGATCTGCTCGCGCAGGACATCGACGTTGCCGTGCGGATCGGCAGCCTCGCCGATTCGACGATGATCGCGCGCGAGCTGGCGCCGAATCATCGCGTGCTTTGCGCGTCGTCGAGCTATCTCGCCGTGCACGGGCTGCCGGCCCATCCGGCCGAGCTTCGCATGCACCGATGCATCGTGATGGGCGACCAGCCGCGTGCGGAGTGGCGGTTCGACGGCGTACAGGGCGCGGTTGCGGTCGAGGTGACGGCCGCGCTGCTGACGAACGACGGCGGTGCGGCTCGTACGTTGGCGCTGGAGGGCGCGGGCATCGCGCTGAAGTCGATCTGGGACGTCGGTGCCGACCTCGACGCGGGCCGGCTCGTCCGCGTGCTGCCGGCATTCGCCGCGCCCGCGGCACCGCTTCATGCGGTCTATCCTGGCGGGCGTCACCTGCCGTTGCGCGTGCGGGCATTCGTCGACTTCCTGCGCGAGCAGTTGCGCGCCTCGTGGCGCCGCGGCGCGTGAGCCGTTGCGAACGATGCGCCGGATGACCGCAGGCGCGTGACGCCCCGCCGTTAAGAAGCGGTTTACAATCGTTTGCATCGGGCGGCGCAAGCATTGCCGGCCACACCGTCCACGTTCGACAGGATGCCATCGATGCCAACAACCTCAGCGAATCCTCCGGTTCCCCGTCAGCGACGCGTGCAGTGTGCGAGCGCCGCAGGCCTTCACCACATCGCCTATACCGAATGGGGCGACCCCGCCAATCCGCGCGTGCTGGTCTGCGTGCACGGCCTGACCCGTTCGGGGCGCGACTTCGACCGGCTCGCCGCTGCGCTGTCCGATGCGTATCGCGTCGTCTGCCCCGACGTCGTCGGGCGCGGGCGCTCCGACTGGCTCGCCGATCCGCGGCTTTATGCGATTCCGCAATATGTGGCCGACATGGTGACGCTGATCGCGCGGCTCGACGTCGAGTCGGTCGACTGGTTCGGCACGTCGATGGGCGGGCTGATCGGCATGGCGCTCGCGGGGCTGCCCGGTTCGCCGCTGCGCCGGATGATCGTCAACGACGTCGGCCCGCGCATCGAGCCCGATTCGCTGACGCGCATCGGCGAATACCTCGGCGTGCAGCCGCGCTTCGCGACGGAGCAGGAGGGCATCGACTATCTGACGTCGCTGTCGCTGCCGTTCGGCGCGTTGAGCGGTGACGAGTGGCGCGAGATCAATGGGCCGTTGCTGCGCACGCTGCCCGACGGCGCCTGGACGATGCGCTACGATCCGCGCATCGCGGAGCCGTTCAAGGCGACGACGCCCGAACTGGCCGCGCTCGGCGAGGCCGCGCTGTGGCGCGCGATCGAGACCACCGACGCGTCGCTGCTGGTCGTGCGCGGCGAGCATTCCGACCTGCTGTCGCGCGACACGGCGGCCGAGATGGTGCGGCGCGGCCGGCACGTGACGCAAGCCGAGATCCAGGACGCGGGCCATGCGCCGGCGTTCATCAGCGCCGACCAGATTGCGCTCGCTCGCCGGTTTTTCGTCGAAGGCGGCGCATAAACGCGTCATAATATGCGGTTCGGCGGCACGCGGGCCGTGTCGCCGCCGATTCTTCACCCACTCACACGACCGGAACATTCCATGGCAGTCATTCGTCACCACGTCGGGGCCCGTCTCTCCGAAACCGCGATCCACAACGGTACCGTGTATCTGGCCGGCCAGATTGCCGAAGACACCACCCAGGACATCAAGGGCCAGACGCGCGAAGTGCTCGGCCACATCGACCGCCTGCTCGCCGAAGCGAACAGCGACAAGGCACATCTGCTGTCGGTGCAGATCTACATTTCGGATCTCGCGAACTTCGAAGGCATGAACGCGGAGTGGGACGCGTGGGTCGCGCAGGGCAATACGCCGCCGCGCGCCACCGTCGAGGCGAAGCTCGCGGATCCGGCGCTGCTCGTCGAGATCGTCGTCGTCGCCGCGCAGCGGAGCTGAGCGAAGCATCACGATGACCGCAATACGCCAGGCCGTGCAATGACCGAGTCCGTTTCCGCTTCTTCCGTCGCGGCGCCGTCGTTCGACGACGTGCTCGCGTTCGTGCGCGAGCGGGCCGGCGACGCGCGCCTGTCGACGGGCGAGCTGCTCGCCGATCATTCGGCGGGCACGGCGTCGATCATGCGCACGCTGAACGTCGACCCGCACGCGATGCAGGCGGCCGCGCTGTTCGTGCTGACGCCGCACCTGAACGATCCCGAGCGGGAGTTGACCGAACGCTTCGGCGAAGAGGTTGCGCGGCTCGTATCCGACGTGCGCAAGCTGCTGCGGCTCGGCACCGTCAGCCTGCGCGCCGCGCAGAACGCGATGCCCGACGCCGGGCGCGACGCCGCGGAAGAGCGGCGCACGCAGATCGAGGCGCTGCGCAAGATGCTGCTCGCGTTCGCGCAGGACATCCGCGTGGTGCTGATCCGGCTGGCGTCGCGGCTGCAGTCGCTGCGCTACTACGCGGCGGCGAAGATCGACCCGCCGCCCGACGTCGCGCGCGAGACGCTCGAGATCTATGCGCCGCTCGCGAACCGTCTCGGTATCTGGCAACTGAAGTGGGAGCTCGAGGACCTCGCGTTCCGCTTCGAGGATCCGGTCACCTACAAGCGCATTGCCAAGCTGCTCGACGAAAAGCGCATCGAACGCGAGGCGTACGTCGCGCAGGCGATCGAGCGGCTGCAGCAGGAACTGGCGGAAGCGCACATCCCGGCCGACGTGAGCGGGCGGCCGAAGCACATCTACAGCATCTGGCGCAAGATGCGCGGCAAGGAGCTCGACTTCTCCGAGCTGTACGACGTGCGCGCATTCCGCGTGATCGTGCCGGACATCAAGGATTGCTACGCGGTGCTCGGCATCGTGCATCACCTGTGGCAGCCGGTGCCGAAGGAATTCGACGATTACATCTCGCGCCCCAAGCCGAACGGTTACAAGTCGCTGCATACGGTCGTGATCGGCGACGACGGCCGCGCATTCGAAGTGCAGATCCGCACGCAGGAAATGCACCGCTTCGCGGAGTACGGCGTCGCCGCGCACTGGCGCTACAAGGAAGCGGGCGCGCGCGGCTATGGCGGCCAGTTCTCGGCGAGCGACAAGTACGACGAGAAGATCGCGTGGCTGCGCCAGCTGCTCGCATGGAAGGACGACGTCGAGGACGGCACCGAAGTCTCGGGCGACAAGGCGTGGGCGCAGCTGCGCGAGACGTCGCTCGACGACGACCATATCTACGTGCTGACGCCGCAGGCGCGCGTGATCGCGCTGCCGCAGGGCGCGACGCCGGTCGATTTCGCGTACCACCTGCACAGCGAGCTTGGCCATCGCTGCCGCGGCGCGCGCGTCGACGGCGTGATGGTGCCGCTGAACACGTCGCTCGCCAACGGCCAGACGGTCGAGATCGTCGCGGTGAAGGAGGGCGGGCCGTCACGCGACTGGCTGAACCTGCAGCTCGGCTACCTGAAGAGCCCGCGTGCGCGACAGAAGGTGCGTGCGTGGTTCAACTCGATCGAGCAGGAAGAGAACATCGCGCATGGTCGCGCGCTCGTTGAAAAGACGCTGCAGCGCGAGGGCAAGACGTCGGTCAACCTCGACAATCTGGCCGCGAAGCTCGGCTTCAAGTCGCCCGATGAGTTGTTCTCGGTCGTCGGCAAGGAGGAATTCAGCCTGCGCAACGTCGAGCACGCGCTGTCCGATGCGCCGCCGCCCGACCATGCGCCCGAGGCGCCCGCCGATTTCGAGAAGCGCAGCAGCGGGGCGAGTGTCGCGCACGGCGCGTCGACCGGCGTGCTGGTGGTCGGCGTCGATGCGTTGCTGACCCAGCTTGCGCGCTGCTGCCGTCCGGCGCCGCCCGACCCGATCAGTGGTTTCGTGACGCGCGGCAAGGGGATGTCGATTCACCGCAGCGACTGCCCGACGTTCCGGCGGATGGCCGAGCGGGCGCCGGAGCGCGTACTGCAGACGACCTGGTCGGCCGACGTGCTGGGCGGCCGTGGCGTGTCCGTCTATCCGGTCGACCTGATGATCGAGGCGAGCGACCGGCAAGGCCTGCTGCGTGATATCTCCGAAGTGTTCGCGCGCGAGAAGATGAACGTGGTGGGCGTGAAGACGCAGAGCCGCCGCAATGCGGCATTCATGCAGTTCACGGTCGAGGTGTCGAATTCCGCGCAGGTGCAGCGGGCGTGCACGCTGCTCGGCGAAGTGCCGGGCGTCGTGCGGGCGGGGCGCAAGGCGTGACGTCCCTGTCATGGGGTTGGAGCACGATCATTTTGCTGCGACCGCATAAAAACGCTTGCCAAGTCTGCGATAGCTCCATATAATCTTAGCTTCTCTAGGCTCGTAGCTCAGCTGGTTAGAGCACCACCTTGACATGGTGGGGGTCGTTGGTTCGAGTCCAATCGAGCCTACCAACGAATTGAGAATGCCCGGTTTTTCGGGTATTCGATGCAGTAAATAACTCAACGCAAACAAGGCGAATACGGTTATGACACCGCGAACGTTGACCGAAACCTTTTCGGAGCGACGCTAGTCGAGGAACGTTTTCGCCCTTTCAGTTTGAGTGAAGTATCGAATGCGGCCCCTCGAAAGCGGGGCCGCATTTTTTTTGTCGCGAAATTTTCGCGCGTGACTTTGATGTCGCGTGCTTGGTTTGCCGCCCACTGTCGGCATCACGGAGATTGCTATGGTTTCGATACGCTTGCCTGACGGCTCAGTTCGACAATACGAGCATCCGGTGACAGTTGCCGAGGTTGCGGCCTCGATCGGTCCCGGCCTTGCGAAGGCTGCGCTTGGTGGCAAGCTCGATGGCGAGCTGGTCGATACGTCCACGGTCATCGATCGCGACGCATCGCTCGCGATCGTCACGGACAAGGATGCCGACGGTCTCGACATCATCCGTCACTCGACCGCGCACTTGCTCGCCTATGCGGTGAAGGATCTGTATCCGGATGCGCAGGTGACGATCGGTCCCGTGATCGACAACGGCTTCTACTACGACTTCTCGTACAACCGCCCGTTTACGCCTGAAGATCTGGAAAAGATCGAAAAGCGCATGCAGGAACTCGCGAAGAAGGACGAGCCGGTAACGCGCCGCGTCGTGTCGCGCGACGAGGCGGCTGGCTATTTCCGCAGCCTCGGCGAGAAGTACAAGGCCGAGATCATCGAATCGATTCCGCAAAGCGACGAAATCAAGCTGTACTCGCACGGCGGCTTCACCGACCTCTGCCGTGGCCCGCACGTGCCGTCGACCGGCAAGCTGAAGGTCTTCAAGCTGATGAAGGTCGCGGGTGCGTACTGGCGCGGCGACTCGAAGAACGAGCAACTGCAGCGCATCTACGGTACGGCCTGGACGAAGAAGGAAGACCAGGATCAATACCTGCACATGCTCGAGGAAGCGGAAAAGCGCGACCACCGCAAGCTCGGCAAGCAGCTCGACCTGTTCCACATGCAGGAAGAGTCGCCGGGCATGGTGTTCTGGCATCCGAAGGGCTGGGCGCTGTGGCAGCAGGTCGAGCAGTACATGCGCCGCCGCGTGAACGAAGCCGGCTACCTCGAGATCAAGACGCCGATGATCATGGACCGCTCGCTGTGGGAGGCGTCGGGCCACTGGCAGAACTACCGCGAGAACATGTTCACGACGGAGTCGGAGAAGCGCGACTACGCGATCAAGCCGATGAACTGTCCGGGTCACGTCCAGGTGTTCAAGCACGGCCTGCGCTCGTATCGCGACCTGCCGCTGCGCTACGCGGAATTCGGTTCGTGCCATCGCAACGAGGCATCGGGCGCGCTGCATGGCCTGATGCGCGTGCGCGGCTTCGTGCAGGACGATGCGCACATCTTCTGTACGGAAGACCAGATCATTGCCGAGTCGATCGCGTTCAACAAGCTCGCGATGAGCGTGTACGGCGATTTCGGCTTCGAGCACATCGACATCAAGTTGTCGCTGCGTCCCGAGCAGCGCATGGGTTCCGACGAAACGTGGGACCGTGCCGAGCAGGGGCTGCGCGAAGCGCTGACGGCCTGCGGCCTGTCGTGGGAAGAACTGCCGGGCGAGGGTGCGTTCTATGGCCCGAAGATCGAGTACCACATCAAGGATGCGCTCGGCCGTTCGTGGCAGTGCGGCACGCTGCAGCTCGACATGATGCTGCCGGAGCGCCTCGGCGCCGAGTACGTCGCGGAAGACAACAGCCGCCGCCGGCCGGTGATGCTGCACCGTGCGATCGTCGGTTCGATGGAGCGTTTCCTCGGCATTTTGATCGAGCACCACGCCGGTGCGATGCCGGTCTGGCTCGCGCCGTACCAGGCAATTGTGCTCAATATCGCCGAAAGTCAGGCCGAATATGCACAATCTCTGACCCAAACGTTGCAAAAACAAGGGGTTAGAGTGGCGGCCGATTTGCGCAACGAGAAGATTAGCTATAAAATACGCGAGCACACGCTGGAAAAGGTGCCTTATCTCCTCGTCGTGGGCGATAAGGAGCGTGATGCGCAAACGGTAGCCGTGCGTGCCCGTGGCGGCGTCGATCTTGGCGTTATGCCGGTCGAAGCCTTCGTTGAGCGTCTGCAGGAAGACCTGCGCTCGTTCAAGTAACCGCCCTGGCAGCGCGGCTCGTTTTTTTAATTTTTAGAGGAAACGTAACATCGCTACTGATAAGTCGTCGCATCGCATCAACGGTGAAATCACTGCGCCGGAAGTGCGTCTGGTCGGGCTCGAGAACGAACCGCTCGGTATCGTAAAACTCGCTGATGCTTTCCGTAAATCGGAAGAACTGGATGTTGACCTGGTGGAAATCGCGCCGCAAGCGGTTCCCCCGGTTTGCCGTCTGATGGATTACGGCAAGTTCAAGTACCAGGAATCGAAGAAGCAGCACGAAGCGAAGCTGAAGCAGAAGGTCATCCAGGTCAAGGAAGTCAAGTTCCGCCCGGGTACCGATGACGGTGACTACAACGTCAAGCTCCGCAATCTCGTGCGCTTCCTCGAAGAGGGCGACAAGACGAAGATCACGTTGCGTTTCCGCGGCCGCGAAATGGCTCACCAGGAAATCGGTATGCGGATGCTTGAGCGTCTGCGCACGGATCTCGAGGAAGTCGGCCAGGTCGAGCAGATGCCGAAGATGGAAGGGCGCCAGATGATCATGGTGCTCTCGCCGAAGAAAAAGAAGTAACGGGCCCGCGCGCCACGCGCGCAGGTTCGAAAGTGGTTCGGTGCGTGGCCCGGTCAGGGCGGCGCGCCAACAACGACGGCGGCTGCGCAAGCGGTTCGCCGTACACAAGTGGACTGGGTTTCGAAGGGCGGGTCAAGGGCGCAAGCCAACCGCACACCCATCGCCATCAAATAAACTGGAGTTGTTCGTCATGCCTAAGATGAAGACCAAGAAGAGTGCTGCAAAGCGCTTCGTGGTGCGTCCGGGCGGTACCGTCAAGCGCGGTCAAGCCTTCAAGCGTCACATCCTGACCAAGAAAACCACGAAGAACAAGCGTCACCTGCGCGGCGCAACGGCAGTTCATGATTCCGATCTGAACTCCGTCCGCGCAATGCTGCCGTTCGCGTAACCCCTCAACTGATACTCCAAGGAGAGAAACATGCCTCGAGTCAAACGTGGGGTAACCGCACGGGCCCGCCACAAGAAGATCATCAACCTGGCCAAGGGTTATCGCGGTCGTCGCAATAACGTCTACCGCATCGCCAAGCAGGCGGTGATGCGCGCTGGTCAGTACGCGTACCGCGATCGCCGCAACAAGAAGCGTGTGTTCCGCGCACTGTGGATCACGCGTATCAACGCGGCAGTTCGCCAGCACGACATGACCTACAGCGTGTTCATCAACGGCCTGAAGAAGGCGTCGATCGAACTCGACCGTAAGGTCCTGGCCGACATGGCGGTGTTCGACAAGGCTGCTTTTGCTGCGATCGTCAAGCAGGTGAAAGCCGCCGTTGCAGCCTAATTGCGAAATTAGCACTGCGTGGTTAGTTGCAGCGACGTTCCGGTAGTCTCGGCCGCTGCAGCGAAAACGGGGCTCTTCCGAGCCCCTTTTTTGTTTGGCTGAGCGATTTCGCTCGCCAAGACCGAATGACGTTGGAAATGATGGGATCTATGGATCTGGACCAGATTGTCGCCGACGCGCAGCAGTCCTTCGAACAGGCTGCCGACATCACCACGCTCGAAAACGAGAAAGCACGCTTTCTCGGCAAGTCGGGTGCGCTGACCGAGTTGCTGAAGGGCCTCGGCAAGCTCGATCCCGAAACTCGCAAGACCGAAGGCGCACGCATCAACGTCGTGAAGCAGCAGGTTGAAGCCGCGCTGACCGCCCGTCGCCAGGCACTGGCCGACGCGCTGCTGAATCAGCGCCTCACTGCCGAAGCGATCGACGTGACGCTGCCGGGCCGCGGCGCCGGCGCAGGCAGCCTGCACCCCGTGATGCGCACGTGGGAGCGGGTCGAACAGATTTTCGGCTCGATCGGTTTCGATGTGGCCGACGGTCCCGAAATCGAGACCGACTGGTACAACTTCACGTCGCTGAACAGCCCGGAGAACCATCCGGCGCGTTCGATGCAGGACACCTTCTACGTCGAAGGCAAGGATGCCGACGGCCGCCAGCTGCTGCTGCGCACGCACACGAGCCCGATGCAGGTGCGTTACGCGCGCATGAACCGCCCGCCGATCAAGGTGATCGCGCCGGGCCGCACGTATCGCGTCGACAGCGATGCGACCCACTCGCCGATGTTCAATCAGGTCGAGGGGCTGTGGATCGACGAAAACATCAGCTTCGCCGACCTCAAGGGCGTCTATACCGACTTCCTGAAGAAATTCTTCGAGCGCGACGACATCCTCGTGCGCTTCCGTCCGTCGTATTTCCCGTTCACGGAACCGTCGGCCGAGATCGACATGATGTTCGAGCACGGCAAGAACGCAGGCAAATGGCTCGAGATCTCGGGCTCGGGGCAGGTGCATCCGACCGTGATCCGCAACATGGGCCTCGATCCCGAGCGCTACATCGGCTTTGCGTTCGGCAGCGGCCTCGAGCGCCTGACGATGCTGCGCTACGGCGTGCAGGATCTCCGGCTGTTCTTCGAGAACGATCTGCGTTTCCTGCGCCAGTTCGCATAACGCACGCGCCGCGCCGACATGTGCCCGCGCATGCCCCGCCGGACGTTTCCGACGGGGGCCGGGCGCCGATCTAACCTGTTTCGAACGTAGACATCCATGCAATTCCCTGAATCCTGGTTGAGAACCTTTGTCGACCCGCAGCTGACGACCGACGAACTGTCGCACGCGCTGACGATGGCGGGGCTCGAAGTCGAATCGCTGAGCAAGGCTGCGCCGCCGACATCGAAGATCGTCGTCGGCCGCGTGCTCGAAGTCGTCAAGCATCCGGATGCGGACAAGCTCAATGTCTGCCAGGTCGACGCCGGCACCGGCGCGACGCTGAATATCGTGTGCGGCGCACCGAACGTGGCGCCCGGCATCAAGGTGCCGGTCGCGCTGGTCGGCGCGGAACTGCCGCCGGCGGAAGAGGGCGGCAAGCCGTTCGCGATCAAGCTGTCGAAGCTGCGTGGCGTGGAGAGCCAGGGGATGCTGTGCTCGG
Organism: Burkholderia sp. BCC1993; assembly: GCF_905339865.1. NCBI lineage: Bacteria > Pseudomonadati > Pseudomonadota > Betaproteobacteria > Burkholderiales > Burkholderiaceae > Burkholderia > Burkholderia sp. BCC1993. The sequence goes on from NZ_CAJPGZ010000005.1 coordinate 348,294, forward strand.
CGCGCGAGCTGAAGCTGTCCGAGGACCACGGCGGCCTGCTTATCCTGCCGGAAGACACGCCGGTCGGCCAGGACATCCGCGATACGCTCAATCTCGACGACACGATCTTCGAAATCAAGCTGACGCCGAACAAGGCCGATTGCCTGTCGGTGTTCGGCATCGCGCGCGAGACGGCCGCGATCACCGGCGCGCCGCTGACGCCGGTCGACATCCGTCCGGTGCGCGTCGAGCTCGACGAAACGCTGCCCGTGCGCATCGCTGCGCCCGATCTGTGCGGCCGCTTCTCGGGTCGCGTGATCCGCGGCGTGAACGCGCATGCGAAGACGCCGCAATGGATGGTCGAGCGCCTCGAGCGTTCGGGCCAGCGCAGCGTGTCGGCGCTCGTCGACATCTCGAACTACGTGATGTTCGAGCTCGGCCGTCCGTCGCACGTGTTCGATCTGGACAAGATCCACGGCGGCATCGAAGTGCGCTGGGGCAAGCGCGGCGAGTCGCTGAAGCTGCTGAACGGCAACACGGTCGAACTCGACGAAACGGTTGGCGTGATTGCGGACGACCGTCAGGTCGAAAGCCTCGCGGGCATCATGGGCGGCGACAGCACGGCCGTCACGCTCGATACGACCAACATCTACCTGGAAGCCGCGTTCTGGTGGCCGGACAGCATCCGTGGCCGCGCGCGCAAGTACAACTTCTCGACCGATGCGGCCCATCGGTTCGAGCGCGGCGTCGACTACGCGACGACCGTCGAACACGTCGAGCGCATCACGCAGCTGATTCTCGAGATCTGCGGCGGCAAGGCCGGCCCGGTCGACGACCAGGCAGTGAACCTGCCGCAGCGCGCGCCGGTGAAGATGCGCGTATCGCGCGCGAACCGCATCATCGGCGTGAAGATCGACGCCGACGAGATCGCGAACATCTTCACGCGCCTGCGCCTGCCGTTCGAGCGTGACGACGACGCATTCCTGGTCACGCCGCCGTCGCACCGCTTCGACATCGAGATCGAGGAAGACCTGATCGAGGAAGTGGCGCGCATTTACGGCTTCGAGAAGATTCCCGCGCGTCCGCCGGTCGCGACGAGCGAGATGCGCGCGACCAACGAGACGCGGCGCTCGATCCACGACATCCGTCACGCGCTCGCGGCGCGCGACTATGCGGAAACGGTCAACTTCAGCTTCGTCGATGCGGAGTGGGAGCATGACTTCGCCGGCAACGACAATCCGATCCGCCTGCTGAACCCGATCGCGAGCCAGCTGTCGGTGATGCGCACGACGCTGTTCGGCAGCCTGATCTCGGTGCTGCGCCACAACCTGAACCGTCGCGCGGATCGCGTGCGCGTGTTCGAGACGGGCCGCGTGTTCCTCGCCGATTCGTCGGTGAAGGCCGGCGAGCTGACCGTCGAAGGCTACACGCAGCCGAAGCGTGTCGGCGCGCTCGCGTACGGCCCGGCAGTCGACGAGCAGTGGGGCGTCGCGACCCGCGCGGTCGATTTCTTCGACGTGAAGGGCGATCTCGAGGCGCTGCTCGCGCCGGCCGCCGCGCGTTTCGTGAAGGCCGAGCATCCGGCCCTTCATCCGGGCCGCAGTGCGCGCATCGAAGTGGATGGCCGCGCGGTCGGCTGGATCGGCGAGTTGCATCCGCGCCTGATGCAGAAGTACGAGCTGCCGCACGCGCCGGTGATGTTCGAAATCGACGCGGATGCGCTGATCGCGCGTGCACTGCCGGCGCCGACCGACGTGTCGAAATTCCCGCCGGTACGGCGCGATATCGCCGTTGTCGTCGATCAGGCGGTCGAGGTTCAGGCACTTTTCGACGAAATGAAGAAGGCGCTTGCCGAAGACGCCTGCCGATTCGTTCAGAAGGTTGTACTCTTCGACGAATTTCGTGCAAAATCAAATACTTCCGGTGGTCTTGCCGCGCACGAGAAGAGCCTTGCCTTCCGCGTGACGCTGCAGGACGCGGCTGGCACGCTACAGGACGAGGTCGTCGATCAGGCGATCCAGACGCTGGTCGAGCGGATGGCTCGTGCTGGTGCGCGCCTGCGCGGCTAAGGAGAGGGGCCGCCCGTTCGCGGGTGGCGCTTCCCCATCGTAAGTTTTGGTTTAACGCGCTGTATGCAGATATGAACGACATGACCTCGAGTGAATTCGAAGCCCTCCTGACGGCGCAACGCAGCGCCATGAACCGCGACGCTTCGGCGCCGGCGTCCACCGAGACGCCGACGCTGACGAAAGCGGAACTGGCGGAGCTGCTGTTCGACAGCGTCGGGCTGAACAAGCGTGAAGCGAAGGACATGGTCGAGGCGTTTTTCGAAGTGATCCGCGACGCGCTCGAAAACGGCGAAAGCGTCAAGCTGTCGGGGTTCGGCAACTTCCAGCTGCGCGACAAGCCGCAGCGTCCGGGCCGCAACCCGAAGACGGGCGAGGCGATTCCGATCGCGGCCCGCCGGGTGGTAACCTTCCACGCGAGCCAGAAGCTGAAGGCGCTGGTCGAAAACGGCGCGGAGTAACGCCCGCGCGCCGAAGTCTCCGCGCGGCCGCCGCGCATTCTTTACCGACGGTTAACCGACGATGACCACTACGGTTGAGAAAGTCGTCTTGCCTCCGATTCCCGCGAAGCGCTATTTCACGATCGGTGAAGTCAGCGAACTGTGCGGGGTCAAGCCGCACGTGCTGCGTTATTGGGAACAGGAATTCACGCAGTTGCGGCCGGTGAAGCGGCGTGGCAATCGCCGGTATTATCAGCATCACGAAGTGCTGCTGATCCGGCGGATCCGCGAGTTGCTGTACGAACAGGGGTTCACGATCAACGGCGCGCGCAACCGGCTCGATTCGCCGGGCGGCGAACGCGCTTCCGCGGCACCGGCCGAGCCCGATGTGCCGGCCGGCGACGCGCGAGTATCGGACAAGCCGGGTGCAACGGTCGACGTGATCGCGTTGCGGCAGGCGCTCCTCGACGTGATCGACGGACTCAAACACGACTGAGCGCGACGCTCGAATCAACAAGAAACCCGGTCGGCGATGCGCCACCGGGTTTTTTCATGCACGCGGGCTCGCGCTCGGCGGGTCAGCGTGACGCGAGCGGGTTCGGCTTGCCCATGTCGACGACCAGCGTGCCGTCCGGCAGCATCCGCACCGAACCCTGCGCGACCTGGCTGCGGTAGCCGTACAGGTCGAAACGCATCGGGCCGGCCTCGGCCGAGTTCCGGATCAGCGCGCGCACGTTCAGTTCGAGCACGTTGAACATCTTCATGTCGCCGCCTTCCATCCACATGTAGCTCGGCGCGTCGATCTGCGGCCGCTTCGTTGCGGGCGCGTCGGCGGCACGCCGGAACGTGAGGCGCAGCCCGTCGCGTTCGACCGTCGCCTGGCCGAGCTTGCCGTTCAGCACCGGCGGCGGAAACACGGTGTACTGGTCGAGCACGAGCGTGTCGCCGCGCAGTTCCGCGCCGCGGCGCTGCAGCGGCGTCAGCGACGCGAGTTCGATGCCGAGCGAGCGCAGCAGCTTCGCCTGCGGGATGCCGAGCACCGACACCTGCGCCGGCTTGAACGCGAGGTGCCGGTCATCGAGCACCGACAGCGTGCCCTTCATGTCGGTCGGCAGCCACACGCCGGGCACGTGATTCCAGAGCTTGATGCCGCCCTGGACGCGCAATTCCTGGCCATCCGCGCTCAACTGCAGGTCGTTCAGCGAGCGCGGCGAGTAGTCGAGCAGGTAGTTGTTGAAGAGCGCCGACATCGCTTTCCACGATTCGACCACCGTCCCGCCGAGAATGCGGATGTCGTACTGGTTCGGATCGTCGAGGTCGACCGGTTCGCCCGGGCGTTTCGCGATGAGCTGGACGTCGAGGTCCTCGACATGGAAGCCGATGTCGCCGGACAGGTTGAAGTCGACGTTGTGCAGGTGGATCGTCGGGTTGCGGTTCGACACGTGCCGTTCGTTGAACGGGGTGGTCGACGAGCGCCGCATCGCGACTTTCTGCATGCCGGGTTGCGGCGCGCTGGCCGCGAGTGCAAACGCTTCCCAGTGCTGGCGCGAGTCGCGCAACGTATTCTGCTGCGCGGCGAGGAAGCTGTCGTTCAGGCGAGCGGCTGCATTGCCGAGCGCGGCGCCGCTCGCGGGGCCCGCGTACGACGGCATCCGGATCGCCATCGCGCCGCTTTCGTCGAAATTGAAATAGCCGGCCGAAACCTGGTCGCGATAGTGGTACAGGTCGAACACGAAGTTCTGGTCGCGCTTCGTCGGATCGACCGGGCCGATCAGGATGTCGGCGTTCATCGGCATCGAGCGCATGAATTTCACGTCGCCGCCGCGGATGTACATCGCCTGTTGCGGCGCGTTCGCCGGGAGCGCGAAGCCGGCGTGCGAGCCGTCGTCGAGCGTCAGGTCGAGGCCGGCCGGTGTTACGCGCAGCGCGGTGATCCGGATCTTCAGCCGTGGCGGCGGCATCAGCTTGTCGACCGACATCACGAGGTCGTCGCCGGCGAGCCGCGCGATCGGTGTTTCTACCTTCAGCAGATCGGCCATCTTCACGTTGGCCGCGCGCATGACCGGCTGCGCGTTGATGCCCGACACGCGCACGCCGGTCGGGTGGAATACGAGCTGGCTGCCGTCGCGGATCGCGAGCGTGCCGGTCAGCGAAAACGGCACCCAGCCGTCGCGCTGCATCTCGCCTTGCAGATGGATCACGCCGTCGCCGGCCGATACGGCGAGCTTGCGCAGCGGCGCGTTGCGGTAGCCGAAGATGTAGGTGTCGAAGAGTGCGGTCAGCTTTGCGTTGTCGAGCGTGACCGCGCCTTCGTGCACGTCGATCTCGAAGCTCGTCGGGTCGTCGAACACGATGGGGGCGCCGGCCTGCGTCGGCACGAGCGTCGCGGACAGGTGATGGATGAAGAAGCCGAGGTTGTTGACGATGCGGAAATCGACATCGCGCAGGAACGTCATCGCGCCGTTCTGGCCCGAGTCGCGCAGCGTGAAGGGGCGCGGTTGCGTGAGGTTGATCGACGCGAGCGACGGCACGGTGCGGGCGATCTGCTGTTCGTGGGCGAGGCGTTCGGCTTTGGCGCGCTCGATCTTCGTCGATGCGACCGACGCGTTGCCGTCGCGCTGCGCGGCCGGTTCCGCGCAGCCGGTGCAGAGCAGCGCGAGCGCAAGCGCAAGCGCGCCGCAGCCGAATGCGCGAGCGGTGCCATGTGAAACCGGCGCGGCCGCGCGTCGCAGGCCGGCCATCCAGTCGAAACTTGCCAAGGGCGTGCGATGGTCGCGCCGGACCGAATTCCGCATCGTCTGTCTCCATGTCTTGTCGTGATCGGTGAGGGCGCGCGATCGATGCGCGGCCAGTCGTCGATGCCGTGCAGTGTGGCATAGCGTGCTAGAGCGGCGTTACCAAACAGCCGGCGTGCGGGCAGCACCGGTCGGCGCACGACAGGGCAAAGGATTCGCGGCGTCGGGGCGGCAAGATCAAACGGTCGTTTGGTTTTGCGGTCGAGGCGGGCGGCGCGCATTGCGCCGGATCGGCAAACCCGGCGTCTGTGTGGGTTGACGCCGGGTTTCGTGCCGGATGAAGGCCGTGTCCGATCCGGGGGCGGTGGCAGGGCAATGACAGCCGCGCTGTCGCCATCGTCGCCTGCATGGTCGGTCAGACCAGCATGCGCTGTCGGATCGCATTCTGCGTCGACGCGTCGAGCTGCAGGCCGTTCTCGATGTATGACGTCATCGAGCCATACGACGCGACGACCTGATCGAACGCCGCCTGCAGGTAGGCGGCTTGCGCGCTTTGCAGCGCGGCCATCATGTCGGCCGCGTCCTGCCCGCCGCGCTTCTGCGCCTGCGCGACATAGGCGGCGATTTCCGCCGCGCTGTAGACGTTGGTCAGCAGATAGTCGGCGAGAATCGTCTGCGGGCGGACACCGAGGATCGTGTGCAGGATGGCCGTCGCCCAGCCGGTGCGATCCTTGCCGGCTGTGCAGTGGAAGACCAGATTGCCGCCGGATGCGGCAAAGCCGGCAAACAACGCGTGGTAGCTCGTGCGTGCGGTTTCCGACGTCACGAACGCCCGATACATGCTCATCATGAAGGCCGTGGCAGACGCGCCGCTGGTCGGCAGCGGGCCGAGATTGGCGACGCCGAGCACGTTGAGGTTCTGCCAGGCTGCGCCGGCCAACGGCACGTCAGGCTGCGTCTGGATCTCGGCGGTCGTGCGCAGGTCGCACACCTGCGTGATGCCGAGCGTGTCGACCGTTGCGACGTCGGCCGCGGACAACGCGAGCGCGGACGACCGGTAGATCACGCCTTTTCTCATCGTGGCACCGCTCGCGGTGACATAGCCGGTTCCGTCGGGTCCGGCGGTGTCGCGAAAGTTCGCTGCCGAACCGAGTCGGGGCGTCGTGACGGGGGCGATCGCGATCGAATCGCCGCCGCACGCGGACAGAAGCGACGTGCTTCCCAGCGCGATGCCGAGCGTGCCGGCGCCCAGCCGGAGAAAGTGTCGTCGGGAAATTTCGTTTTTCTGATTCATTCACTGACCTTTGTCGGAGACTGTCACGGGAAGTCGCGACCGCGGTTGCGATCGAAGTCGCTGCCGGCCCGGCGCGCCGCGCGGCAACGCGCAGACCTGCGATCTCGATCGGCCTGCAGTCGGACGATGCGCCGGGCGCGTCGATCTCGCGCCGGGTAAGCGCACGGTAGCGATCCGCGGCGAAACGGCCATCGTCCTTTTCGACTAGGACGCGATGCGGGCGCGGTGCAATTCGCGCAACTTGCGATGCGTGCGACGGCTGCGGCGCGGTAAGATCGGCGTCAGTGGCTTGATGATCAAAGCATGGTGGCCGACACGGGGGGAGGCGTCATGGATCTGAAGGAACTCGACGTATTGGGAGCGGACGTCGGCGATCACTGGTACTACGCGTCGAAGGCGAGCGCGATTCGCCGGTTCCTGGGCGCGGCGGATGCGAACCGGATACTCGATGTCGGCGCGGGCTCGGGTTTCTTTTCGAAACATTTGCTCGAGCGCACGCAGGCGACGGAAGCATGGTGTGTCGACACGAGCTACGCCGACGATACCGACGGGGAGGCGGCCGGGAAGCCCGTCCATTTTCGCCGCGCCGTCAATCGACTCGATGCCGATCTCGTGTTGCTGATGGACGTGCTCGAGCACGTCGATGACGATGTCGGGCTGCTTGCACAATATGTGGCCGGCGTGCCGAAGGGCAGCCGCTTCCTGATCACCGTTCCCGCGTTTCAGTTCCTCTGGAGCGCGCACGACGACTTTCTCGAACACAAGCGCAGGTATACGCTCGACGGCCTCGAAGACGTCGCGCGCCGCGCGGGGCTCGAGGTCGAGCGCGGCGCTTACTACTTCGGCTTCACGTTTCCGCTCGCGGCGGCATTGCGATTGAGCGAGCGAGCGCGTCGCCAGCCACGCGAACCCGCGTCGCAACTGCGTCGGCACCATCCGGTAGTAAATGGTTTGCTCAAGCTGATCTGCCGCGCCGAGTTGCCGATGTTCCGGTTCAACCGGTTGGCGGGGCTCACGGTGATCTGTGTCGCGCGCAGCGCGTGAGCGTCAGGCGGATCGTGTGGACGGACGACAGACCGGCGGGGCGTCATGTGCGTCGCCGTTCGTGTCGAATCCGTCACGTCACGGTGCGCCACAAAAAATTTCGCAGGAACATGCACAAAATGCATGCGACCCGTTCTAAACCGGCCAACTCTCTGTTATAATTTTTTTCTTTCGGGGCGTAGCGCAGCCTGGTAGCGTACCTGCATGGGGTGCAGGTGGTCGGAGGTTCAAATCCTCTCGCCCCGACCAGATAAAGAACCCGCGTCAGTTCAGGCTGACGCGGGTTTTTTCTTGCCCGTCGCTTTTTTGCACATCCCGGCGCGGCCCCGGTAAAATGCAAGGTTGATCCACGGAAAGCGCCGTGATTTAGCGGAAGAGGATTCCCCGAACATGACTGATCTTCGTCTTACCATGCGGTTCGCTGCAGTGCTCGCCACCGGCGCGCTCGTCGCCGGTTGCGGTACGTCGTCGCCCACGAAAGTGGACTACAAGAGCGATTCGAAATCGAAGGAAGCGTCGCTCGCAGTGCCGCCCAACATGCTCGACGAGACGGCCGATCAGCGTTCGCTGCCGCCACAGGGCGGCGCGACTTCCCTGTCCGCGCTTCAGCAGGTCCAGCACACGGCGCCCGCGACGGATACCGTCGCGCCCGCCGTGGCCGGCATGCATATCCAGCGCGACGGCACCGAGAGCTGGCTCGTGATCGACGGCAAGAAGCCCGCCGACATCTGGCCGCAAGTTCGCCGCTTCTGGCAGGAGCAGGGCTTCCTGCTCGTCGTCGACCAGCGCGACAAAGGCGTGATGGAAACCGACTGGAACGAGACCCATCCGCAGATCAACGACGGCCTGATCCGCAGCGTGATCTCGAAGGCGATGGGCAATTCGTACGTGACGGCCGAGCGCAACAAGTACCGCACGCGCCTCGATTCGGCGCCGAACGGCGGCACCTATGTGTTCGTCAGCCAGAAGGGCATGCGCGAGGCGATCACCGGTGCGAACAACGATTCGAGCAAGTGGGAAGCGAAGCCGAACGATCCGGCGCTCGAGACGGAATACCTGAAGCGGCTGATGGCGGTGCTCGCGCAGAACGAGCAGCGTGCGAAGAACGGCGAGCCGCCGGTCGCGAACATCAACGACAACACGGTGCCGAAGGACAAGAAGGCCGATACCGACGCGTCGAAGGCGGCCGCCGCGGCGATCGCTGCGCAGAACGTCGCGCGTACGTCGTCGCAAGCGAACGACGTCGACACGAGTGCGGTGCCGTCCGAACTCACGCTCGGCGAGCCGTACGACCGGTCGTGGCTGCACGTCGGCCTCGCACTCGATCGCGCGAACTTCACGGTCGACGATCGCGATCGCACGAAGGGTCTGTATTTCGTGCGTTATGTCGATCCGAAGGACCTGAGCGCGGCCGAGCAGGGCTTCTGGAGCCAACTGTTCCACGGCAAGAAGGAAAAGCAGGCGAAGCAGTATCGCGTCAACGTGAAGGCGCTGACGGCCGACCAGACGCGTGTGGCAGTCGTCGACGATTCGGGTGCGATCGATTCGTCGTCGCCGGCCCGGCAGATCATGGGGCTGCTCGTGAATCAGCTGCGCTGATCGCGGTACGATCCCGCTCTTCGAACAAGCCCGCCGCCCGGCGGGCTTTTTTTTGGCCGCGCGCTGTGACGTCGGCGTGTGCGGCACGTTCGGCTCCGCCTTGTGACGTTACGTAACATTCGCGCGTTACGGCGGCGGAACAGGTGTTACATCGTCATGGTCCCGGAAAATATCCTTATGGATCAATGATGTGCTTTCGAAAATGCACCTGGCACGCAAACTGCTTTATAAATTCGAATCTTAGGACAGGGAGGATGATGCCAGAGACCGGGCAGGCGTCGCGAACGCCCGACCAGCGGTTTCGACGTCCTCAGATGCCGGCGCTGCGAGCGCGGGCACAACCGATGATGATCCGCGCTGCGCGCGGGTCTCGATGGCCCCGTCGCCTATCCTCGTAGGGCGACGGTTTCGCCCGCGCTTCGTTTGAAGCGCGGGCAATTTTTTTGGTGGGGCCGCAATGCGAGGGCGCCGATCCGGCCGGTGCGGGATTCGGTGATTCGCAATCTTTCCGAGTGGCGGGGGCGGTGCGGTTCGCATCCGCCGAGCGCCGGTAGGTCGAGGTCGCGTCGGCCGCGTGTGAGCGTTCCGCTCACGCGCCGCTCAATCGCGAAACGGGCGCGGACCGGATCGATCGGCCCGGGATCCACGTGCCGTCGCAGCGCGTGCGAGCAGGGTAGTGCGGCCGGACGCGTTGCCGGCCGCCGCGACGCGTCAGTGCGACGCGCTGGGTACGTCGAGGATCAGGATGATCGTCCAGTCGGCATCGCCGTCGTGGTGATACTGGCGTTCGGCGACGATGAACGGTTCCTGCTTGCCTTGCGGACCGAGGAAAAGCACGTCGCCCTCCATCGGCAGGCACTCGATCGGCGGCAGCGCGAGGAAGGCGTCGTCCGAGCCGCGCGGCATCAGTTGCTTGATCTTGCGAGTGGCTGCTTCGGTCCACTCGATGTCGAGTTGAATGTTGCTCATGCTGTCCTCCGCACCGGGGTGCGCACGGGTGGAAAATTTCGGTGCGCGACTTTAGCACAGCGCGCAGGCGCCGCAACCAAAAAAGCCGAACCCGGTTGCCCGGATTCGGCTTTTCGCTTGTGCGGTGCCGCCGAACTTACTGGCTGGCAGCGTCTGCCGGAGCGGCCTTGGCGGCCTTCTTGCCAGCCTTCTTCGCTGCCTTGTGGTGAGCAGCCTTCTTGCCGTGGTGCTCTTCCTGCGCCGCCGGCTGTGCAGCCTCGGCTGCTTGCTGCTGTTGCAGTGCCTGTGCGCGCTGCTCGATCTCGGCGATCTTCGCCGGGTCGGTGATGGTCTGGATTTGCGTGCTCTCTTGCGCATACGCTGCGCCAGTCAGCGCCGACATCGCGACCAGAATAGCCAGGGACGTCTTCTTCATTGCTTTACCTCCGCTAAGTGGTGATGAACCCGAGTGTTGCCGTTTTGTCTGGCGACTGCAATCGAGTGCGTGTCGAGTGTAACAAAAGTGACGGATCAATGTGCACCGGATCGAGGCGCAGCGCAAGGCCCCGTTGAAGTCGCGCAACACTTCGTGCATTCCGTCATGCGCGTGCCATCCCCGGGCGGCACCGTCGCTTTCGCCGCCGGTGCACGCGTTGCCGTCAAAACCAGCCGAGCCATCGATAGACGTGGAACTGCGCGATGCCGATCAGTTCGTGCAATGCCTGATTCGCGTCTTCCAGGTTGCGCCAGCGGGGCAGCCAGCCCGTTTGCGCGCGCCGGCGGTTCGAATAAACGGGTTGCGGATCGATGCCGAAGCGGCGGAAATCGAGCAATGCGCGGTGCATCTGATAGGACGACGTGACGAGGATGCGCGTGTCGTCATGTTGTGAGCGTAGTATAGATGCAGTGAATTTCGCATTTTCGTAGGTGGTACGGCTGTTCGGCTCGAGGACGAGGTCGCTGGAAGCGACGCCCGCCGCGACCAGCAGGCGCCCGTAGACGGCCGCCTCGGTTTCGCCGTGACGTTGCGGGTCGCCGCCCGACATCACCACGGTGCAGCGGGTGGCCTGCTGCCGGCACGTGCGGTAGAGCGCCGCGGTCGTGCGGATGCGTGCTTCCCCGTCGGGAGGTGGTCGCAGGCCGGTGTCGCTGCGCCGCGTGCCGGCGCCGATGATGATCAGCGTGGTCCGGCCATGCATGTCGGGCCGCTCGACCGGCGTCACGCCCGCCTCGGTCCACGCGATGAGCGGCGCGGCGAGCCAGCCTGTCGCGAGCAGCCAGAACAGCGCGACGCTCGCGATCGCGATGAGTCGCCGCCGCTTGCGGCAGAGCATGAAACCGATGAAGAGAAGTACAAATGAATCGAACAGAATCAATTTGATTGGGGTATGGTGTCTTTTTATGGACGGCTGACGATCCGGCCCTGACGCGACGCCGAACGTCGGCCCCCAGAATCGGTGGCGGTATCGGCGGGCGGAGCTCCCGCCCGGCGCGCCGCTTCGCATTGTCGCTGCACTTTAAGAAAGAATCGAGATGGCCACGTATTCCAACGAAGCGGTGCTCGACGCATTGAGACGAGTGCAGTACCGCCAGGTACCGTGGGCGCGCCGCCCGGGCGTGTTCGAGTATCTCCGGTCGCTAGGGCTGATGGACACGGTCAGGCAGAAGACCGTTGCTCCCGCACCGGGTTTCCATGCGCCGGTCGACATCGCGGTGCTGACCGATAACGGTCGGGCCGAATGCGCGCGCCTCGAGCGCGACGAGAAACTGCTTTCCTGGACCGATCGCCGTATGGACGACTACGCATTGAGCGAAGCGAGTGCCGTGGCGATTCTCGAAAGCCGCCTGTAGCGGCGCACTCCCGTTCTCGCGCGCCGTCCACCGGCGACGCAAAAAAAAGCCCGTATCGCGAGGATACGGGCGTACCGGATACTTTTGCTGTTGCCACGCTGTGCTCATGGCAACGAATGTGACTCGTCGCATGTCGGGCAGTTCCCGAATCCGGTAATTTTCTTTGACGAAATCCTGCGGACTACGGATGACGCGGCAGGTCGGACGGCTGCGAGCCAATGCGCGCGCGCGCGTTGCTGGCGATGTCGCCGCGCAAATCGCCGCGTGGCACGGTCTGCCGATTGGGCGACGCGGCGGGCGGTTGCTGGCGAGGGGTGTTCCGATGATCCTGCTGGTGGTGAGGCGGCTTCGCGCGATCGTCCGCGCGAGCGGGGGCGGTCAGCGCCAGCGAAATGACAATGCCGCATGCGACGAGCAGTGACATTGGTTTCATGGCGGGGCTCCCTTCAAGCCACCGGCGCGGCCTGTTGATATTCCGCTAAGGTAAGCGTGGGAGTGCAGGCTTGCTGTAAATAATCGTAAATAGATGTATCGCCGCACGACAGACGTAATCGACGACGGTGCCGGCGCCGCGCAAAAGCGCGTGGCGCTGAAAGAAACCGGGCGGCCGAAGCCGCCCGATCGAGCATGCGTTACGCCATCTTCACGGGGGCGCGCCAGGATTCCGGGTTGGTCCAGAAGGCGCCGCGCAGCCGGTCGCGGCTCGGCGGTGCAGGCGGCTTCGTCGCGCTCGCCCCGATGCGCCCGCGCAGCGAGATCTGGCGGCCGCTCGTGCCGAGTCGCTTGACGATTTCGGCGAGCGTGCCGTCTGCCTGCCATTCGTCGAAGCGACGGCGGCAGGTCGGCGGCGACGGATAGCGGCCCGGCAGCTTCGACCAGCCTTCACCCGTCGACAGTACCCACAGCACGGCGTTTACCACCGAACGGGCCTCCACGCGGGGACGGCCGCGCCGTTCACTGCGTGCGGGTTCCGAGCAAAACAGACCCTCGACCAGCGCCCACTCGTTATCTCTCAAATCGTCGAACAGCATCATGTCCTCACCTCAGCGAAGCTAACTCCGGTGCGCTGCCCTGCGCCGCGCACTCTTCAAGCACTCGAGCGTCGAGTGCCGGGTGGGGGCTTCCGGTTGGCCGGCAGCGGCGTTTCTGCCTTCCGTCCGACTCAACCTGCGCCCTGTGCCTCAGATAAAGCACGATATGTGCCACGTCGGAGGCGATTCCCTTGAGAGCCGCTTGGCAGCGGGCTGACGGCTAAGTCAGCTAGGGGCGTATAAGACGCCAAAATAACCCGCCAGCAAATCGGGACAATCACCAATCTTGTGCAAGTCGCCCGTGCCACGTGCGTTTGCGTGGATATTGCACCGCAGCGAAACATGTGCGGCAGGTGCGGGATTCGCACATCGAAGACGATGGCGCGCATTAAAATCGCGCATCGGTATCGACGATTGATGAGGTGAGGGGATGAACGTTACGCTGCGCCAGCTTCGCGTATTCATCGAGGTTGCGCGGCTCCGGAGCTTCAGTCGCGCGGGCGACGAGATCGGGCTCACGCAGTCCGCGGTCAGCCGTTGCGTGCGCGAACTCGAGGCCGAGCTCGGGCTGAAGCTGATAGACCGGACGACGCGCGACGTGCAGTTGACCGACGTCGGGGCGAACCTGATCGCGAGCGTGTCCCGCCTGATCGCCGATCTCGACGACACGCTGCGCGAGATTCGCGAGATCGGCGAGCAGCGGCGGGGGCGCGTGATCGTCGCCGCCAGCCCGACGATCGCGTGCCGGCTGATGCCGCGCGTCGTCGCGTCGTGCGAGCGCCAGTTCCCGTTCGTCACGCTCGGCCTGCGTGACGACGTGCAGAGCGACGTCCTGCGCAAGGTGAAGTCGAGCGAAGTCGATTTCGGCGTCGTCATCGGGCCGCTCACCGTTGCCGATCTCGTGTGCGAACCGTTGATGACTGACTCGTTCTGCCTGGTCGCGCGCGCCGATCATCCGCTCGCGGCGCGGGCCGAGGTGCCGTGGACGGCGCTCGACGGCGAGCGTCTCGTACTGCTCGACCATGCGTCCGGAAGCCGGCCGCTGATCGACGCCGCGCTGGCCACCCATCGGGTCAATGCGACGGTCATGCAGGAGCTCGGGCATTCGGCGACGGTATTCGGGCTCGTCGAGGCCGGCGTCGGCGTGAGCGTGCAGCCGTGGCTGTCGCTGCCGCTGCCGGCTGGTTCGACGCTGGTCGCGCGGCCGCTGACGCCGCGTACCGAGCGCACCGTCGAGCTGGTGCGCCGCCGCGACCGGTCGCTGTCGCCGGCCGCGCAGGCGATCTGGGAGCTCGTGCGCCAGATGCCGGCGCGGGCGGAGGATCTCGACTGAGGGTGCGGATCGGGCGCGCACGCCGGTACACTACGCGGATCGTGTTCCTCGGTGGCGGTTCTCGATGACGCATTCCGCAGATGTCGGCCCGGCGACGGGCGAGCCGGCGGCGCGCAGCGCAGTTCAGGCGCTGCGTCCGTCGCTGATCAGGGAAGTGGCGAACGCCGGCTTCGGCGTACCCGACGTGCTGCCGTTCTGGTTCGGTGAATCCGATCGCGTGACGCCCGCTTTCATTCGCGACGCGGCTGCCGCGGCACTGCGCGACGGCGCAACCTTCTACACGCACAACCTCGGCACCGTACCGCTGCGCAACGCGATTGCGACCTATGTTGGTGCGCGTCACGGTGTGACGGCGGCCGATACGATCGCCGTGACGAGTTCGGGCGTGAGCGCGCTGATGCTGGCCGCGCAGTTGCTGGTCGGCCCGGGCGATCGCGTCGTCGCCGTCACGCCGCTCTGGCCGAACCTCGTCGAGATCCCGAAGATCCTCGGTGCACAGGTCGAGTGCGTGTCGCTCCGCCATGGCGATGCGGGCTGGCGGCTCGACGTCGACCAGCTGCTCGCGGCGCTGACGCCCGGCACGCGGATGCTGTTCGTCAACTCGCCGAACAATCCGACCGGCTGGACGATGTCCCGCGACGACCAGCAGGCCGTGCTCGCGCATTGCCGGCGCCACGGCATCTGGGTGGTCGCCGACGAGGTATACGAACGGCTCGTGTTCGGCACGGACGGCGCGCCGTCGTTCCTCGATATCGCATCGCGCGACGAGCGGGTCATCGTCGTGAATTCGTTCTCGAAGGCCTGGGTGATGACGGGCTGGCGGCTCGGATGGCTGGTCGCGCCGGCGTCGGTCATGGGCGATCTGTCGAAGTTGGTCGAGTACAACACGTCGTGCGCGCCGGGTTTCATCCAGGCCGCGGGCGAAGTCGCGCTGCGTGACGGCGAGCCGTTCGTGCAGTCGTTCGTCGCTGCGCTGCGCGGTGCGCGTGACCATCTGGTCGCCGCGCTGCGCACGTTGCCGGGCGTCGACGTGCCGCCGCCGCCGGGCGCGATGTACCTGTTCCTGCGCTTGCCGGGCGCGGGCGACAGTCTTGCGTTCTGCAAGTCGCTGGTGCGCGAGGCGGGGCTCGGGTTGGCGCCTGGCCGCGCGTTCGGCCCGGAGGGGGAAGGCTTCGTGCGCTGGTGCTACGCGTGCGATCCGGTGCGGCTCGAGGCGGGCGTCGAGCGCTTGCGGGCGTTCCTCGCGCGCGGCGCAGGCCTGCGTTGAAGCGGGGACGGAGCGGCTGCGGCGTGCGGGCGACGGGCCGTTCGGCTCATCTTTACGCACCGGGCAATTTTGCGTAAGATGGCGCTCAGTCACGCGGTTCCGTCGTTGAACCGTGCTGTTCCGTCCGGTTTGGGCCTGGCTTGAAGTTGGTTCGCCGCCCCCGGTTCGTGCTCCCATCAATATGACCGATCAGAATCGGGCGAGCGCGTCTTCCGTTCCTTTCGTCTGTTTGTTGATCCGGTTCGTTTGACCACAGGGTCTGGCCTAGCTGCATGAATACCCAAGAGGCGAAGATCGTCCTCGAGACTGCTTTGATCTGCGCGCAGGAACCGCTGAAGCTTGGCGATTTGCGCAAGCTCTTTGCCGACGGCGTGTCGGCTGACACGGTCCGCACGTTGCTCGAAGATCTGAAACAGGATTGGTCCGGCCGCGGTGTCGAACTGGTGGCGCTGGCAACCGGATGGCGCTTCCAGAGCAAGCCGGCGATGCGCCATTATCTGGACCGACTGCATCCCGAGAAGCCGCCGAAATATTCGCGTGCGGTGCTCGAGACGCTCGCGATCATTGCGTATCGGCAACCCGTCACGCGCGGCGACATCGAAGAGATTCGCGGCGTCACGGTCAATACGCAGGTGGTCAAGCAGCTCGAGGATCGCGGCTGGATCGAGGTGATCGGGCATCGCGACGTGCCGGGCCGTCCGGCGCTGTACGCGACGACCAAGCAGTTCCTCGACGATCTCGGTCTGAAGGCGCTCGACGACCTGCCGGCGCTCGAGGAGCCGGCAGCGAACATCGAAGCCGCGCTGCTCGCACAGCAGGCGATGGACTTCGACGGCGATGCGCCGGCGGCGGACGCGGTGCCGGAAGCCGGCGAAGCGGCGGCCGACGAGCCGCACGTGCAGCCGGATGAATTGCCGGGCGACGCCGCAACGGAAGGCGCGTCGACGCAGGAAATGCCGAACCGCGATACGCTGGAAGCGGATCGCGTTCAGAGGGAACAGGGCGGCGCCGAAGCAGCGCCGGCCGACGGGCAGCCCGAGCCGCTGCACGCGGTGTGGAACGAGGAAGATCGCAAGCCGGCTGCCGACGCGGTTGCCGGAGACGGAGCGGAAGCGGCCGGCGACATGCCGGGCGAGGCTGGCCAGGCCGACGCCTCACGCTCCCGTCCCGCGGACGGCGAGTTGCTGGACGATACGTCCGACAGCCTCGCCGATGCCGTACGCAGTGCCAGCGCGCCCATCGGCGCCGACGCGCTGCCGGACGACGAAGCAGAACCCGAACAGCGCCGCGCCTGATCGCGGCCGACTTCTTGCCGCGCCCGAGTCGGGCGCGAGACCTGACATTTTGAGGTTGTTTTGACTGATATCCACGATATTGAATCGTCCGCGCCTGCCGTGCAGGCCGCGCGTGCCGACGATGCGCCGGAGCAGGACGCTCCGGCCGCGGGTGGTGACGAGCGTCCCCGCCGCGGCCTGCGGCGCGGCCCGCGCAGCCTGATCGCGCGTCGCCGCGCGGCAGCCAAGTCGAAGGGCGATGGCGAGTCGCAGGGCGGCGAAGGCGCGGAAGCGCAGCCGGCCGAGGCGGCGGAAGCGCAGCCCGCACGCGCGCCGCGCAAGGAAGGTGCGGCCAAGGGTGGCCGCAAGCCGGCCGGCAAGCGCGAAGGCGCAGCCAAGGGTGCGCAGGGCGGGCAAGGCGGCCAGGGGCGGCGCGGCGGTTCGGCAAAGGCCGAGGGCGGTTCGGCGAAGGCCGAGGGCGGCGCGGCGAAGGCCGAAGGCGACGCAGCGTCGCAGGACGATCTGTTCGCCTATGTGACGTCGCCGGCATTCGACGCGGACAATTCGGCGGGCGGCAGCGGCGTACGTGCGCCGATGCTGCGTCGCGGCCGCAGCCAGCCGACGAACAAGCGCGTGCTGTCGCCGGACGACGACGCGCCGAAGCTCCACAAGGTGCTCGCGGAAGCCGGCATGGGTTCGCGCCGCGAAATGGAAGAGCTGATCGTCGCCGGCCGCGTGTCGGTGAACGGTGAGCCCGCGCATATCGGCCAGCGCATCATGCCGACCGACCAGGTTCGCATCAACGGCAAGCCGGTCAAGCGCAAGCTGCCGAACAAGCCGCCGCGCGTGCTGCTGTACCACAAGCCGACCGGCGAGATCGTCAGCCACGCGGACCCGGAAGGTCGTCCGTCGGTGTTCGACCGCCTGCCGCCGATGAAGACGGCGAAATGGCTCGCGGTGGGCCGTCTCGACTTCAACACCGAAGGTCTGCTGATGCTGACGACGTCGGGCGATCTCGCGAACCGCTTCATGCATCCGCGCTACAGCGTCGAGCGTGAGTATGCGGTGCGCGTCGTCGGCGAACTGTCCGAAGGGATGCGGCAGAAACTGCTGCATGGCGTCGAGCTCGATGACGGCCCGGCGAACTTCCTGCGCATCCGCGACGGCGGCGGCGAAGGCACGAACCACTGGTATCACGTTGCGCTGGCCGAAGGCCGCAACCGCGAAGTGCGCCGGATGTTCGAGGCGGCCGGCCTGATGGTGAGCCGCCTGATCCGTACGCGCCACGGTCCGATCCCGCTGCCGCGCGGCCTGAAGCGCGGTCGCTGGGAAGAGCTCGACGAGGCGCAGGTGCGCAAGCTGATGGCGACCGTCGGCCTGAAGGCGCCGTCCGAGGAAAAGGGCAAGCGCGGTGGTGGCGAGCAGGCCGAGCGCCGCCAGCCGGATCCGATGCAGACGTCGATGGGCTTCATCGGCCGCGAGCCGGTGCTGACGGCGCATGGTCAGCTCGACCAGCCGCGTCGCGGTGGCGGCCGGCGCGGCGCCCCGGGCCTGCCCGGCCTGAGCGGCTACGGCAGCTTGCCGGTTTCGCCGTCGGGCTATGGCAACCGCTCGGGTGGCGGTCGCGACGTCGATGGCAATCGCGCGTCGTATGGCGCGGGCCCCAAGCGTGAAGGCGCTGGCGGCAAGCGCGGCGGCGGCAAGGGCGGCAACCGCAATCCCAACGGCAATCGCGCCGAAGGCGCCGGCAACGGCGGTGGCGGTGCGCGCGGCGGTCAGCGTCCGCAGCGCAATCGCTCGCGGGGCCGCTGAGCGTTTGTGGCGTACGGCGGCGTGAAGCCGCCGGTGTGCCGGCGAAATCGGCATGAGTCCGATTGGGTCGGCACCTCGCCTTGCGTGGTTTGCTTTTGACTGTATATATATCGCGCTGCCGGATTATGCCGCCTGGTCGGACAGTCCGGTTTCGCATTTTTGGTCGGTAAAGGCGGGCTGGACGCTGCTTTTGCCGGCTGGCTTGGCGTTTGCGCCAAAAATCGCTATAATCGCGGAGTCGCTGGGCGTACGGATTCAATGTGCGGCTCAGGTGCGACCACCAGTAAGAAGATGGGCGTTCCGCCCATTTTTTTTTGCTGAAACGGTTAGGCATCTCGGGTAGCGCTTCCTGCGCCGGCTAAGGCGCGCGCCCGCGGGTGAATCGCGAGCGGCGGGCGCGAACACCTGAGAGGACACTGTGCAACTGACGGAACTGATAGAAACCACGGTCACCGGGCTCGGCTACGAGCTGGTGGATCTTGAGCGCACCGGGCGCGGCATGCTTTGCATCTATATCGATCAGCCTGCCGGCATCTCGCTCGAAGATTGCGAAAAGGTCACGCGTCAGCTCCAGCACGTCTTGACGGTCGAAAACATCGATTACGAACGGCTCGAAGTCTCGTCCCCGGGGCTCGACCGCCCGTTGAAGAAGCTGGCCGACTTCGAGCGCTTCGCCGGCAGCGAAGTTTCCGTGACCTTGAAAAAGCCGCTGGACGGGCGCAAGACGTACCGGGGCATTCTGCATGCGCCGAATGGCGAAACGATCGGTTTGGAATTTGAGAGGAAGAAGGGCGAGGCGGCCATGCTGGATTTCACGCTGGCCGATATCGACAAAGCCCGCCTGATTCCGCAAGTTGACTTTAGGAGCCGCAAATAATGAGTCGCGAAGTGTTGATGCTGGTGGATGCGCTGGCGCGCGAGAAAAACGTCGACAAGGATGTGGTGCTGGGCGCCCTCGAGGCCGCGCTCGCTTCCGCTTCCAAGAAGCTGTTCGACGAAGGCGCCGAAATCCGCGTCCATATCGATCGCGAAAGCGGCGAGCACGAAACCTTCCGTCGCTGGCTCGTCGTACCCGACGAGGCAGGCTTGCAGGAGCCGGATCGCGAGATCCTGCTGTTCGAAGCACGTGAGCAGAAGCCCGACGTCGAAGTCGGCGAATTCATCGAGGAGCCGGTGCCGTCGATCGAGTTCGGCCGTATCGGCGCGCAGGCCGCGAAGCAGGTGATCCTGCAGAAGGTGCGCGATGCCGAACGCGAGCAGATCCTGAACGACTACCTCGAGCGCGGCGAAAAGATCATGACGGGCACGGTGAAGCGCCTCGACAAGGGCAACTTCATCGTCGAATCGGGCCGTGTCGAAGCGCTGCTGCGCCGCGACCAGCTGATCCCGAAGGAAAACCTGCGCGTGGGCGACCGCGTGCGTGCCTACATCGCGAAGGTCGACCGCACCGCGCGCGGCCCGCAGATCGAACTCTCGCGCACGGCGCCCGAGTTCCTGATGAAGCTGTTCGAGATGGAAGTGCCGGAAATCGAGCAGGGCCTGCTCGAGATCAAGGCAGCCGCTCGCGATCCGGGCGTGCGCGCGAAGATCGGCGTGATCGCCTACGACAAGCGGATCGATCCGATCGGCACCTGCGTCGGCATCCGCGGCTCCCGTGTGCAGGCCGTGCGCAACGAGCTCGGTGGCGAAAACATCGACATCGTGCTATGGTCCGAGGATCCCGCCCAGTTCGTGATCGGCGCGCTCGCGCCGGCAGCCGTCCAGTCGATCGTCGTCGATGAAGAAAAGCACTCGATGGACGTCGTCGTCGACGAGAACGAGCTGGCTGTCGCGATCGGCCGCAGCGGTCAGAACGTTCGCCTTGCCAGCGAACTGACCGGCTGGCAGATCAACATCATGACGCCGGATGAATCCGCCCTGAAGCAGGGTGAAGAGCGCGACCGACTGCGTTCGCTGTTCATGGCGCGTCTCGACGTCGACGAAGAAGTTGCCGACATCCTGATCGACGAAGGCTTCACGAGCCTCGAAGAGATCGCGTACGTGCCGCTCAACGAAATGCTCGAAATCGAGGCGTTCGACGAGGACACCGTGCACGAACTGCGCAACCGCGCACGCGACGCTCTGTTGACGATGGCGATCGCGAACGAAGAAAAGGTTGAAAATGCAGCGCTGGATTTGAAGGGCCTCGACGGCATCACGCCGGAGTTGCTCGCGAAGCTGGCCGAACACGGCATGCAGACGCGCGACGATGTCGCCGAGCTGGCTGTGGATGAACTGGTCGATATGACCGGGATGGAAGAGGAT
Organism: Burkholderia sp. BCC1993; assembly: GCF_905339865.1. Taxonomy (NCBI): domain Bacteria; kingdom Pseudomonadati; phylum Pseudomonadota; class Betaproteobacteria; order Burkholderiales; family Burkholderiaceae; genus Burkholderia; species Burkholderia sp. BCC1993. The sequence continues at coordinate 369,271 of NZ_CAJPGZ010000005.1, forward strand.
GCCGCTAAGGCGTTGATCATGAAAGCACGTGAACACTGGTTCCAGTGAGAAATGACCATGGCGCACTGATTTGATGGCGGCCGTATGGCCTGACCCGATGCTAACCGCAAGGAATCGGTCCTTGCACTAAGAGGAATGAATGGCGAGTAACAACGTAGCCCAATTTGCCGCGGAACTGAAAATGCCTGCTGGTGTGCTGCTCGAACAGCTGCAGGCAGCGGGCGTCCAGAAAGCGAGTGAAGACGATGCGCTGTCCGAAGCGGACAAGGCGCGTCTGCTCGATCATTTGCGCAAGTCGCACGGCGCAACCGACGGCGACAAGCGCAAGATCACGCTGACCCGCAAGCATACGTCGGAGATCAAGCAGTCTGACGCGACGGGCAAGGCTCGCACCATTCAGGTCGAGGTCCGCAAGAAGCGTACGTTCGTCAAGCGCGACGACGTGGCCGAGGGTGCGGAGCAGGGTCAGGCGCAGGTCGCCGAAGCGGACGACGATGCGGAACTGAAGCGTCGCGAGGAAGAAGCGCGCCGCGAGGCCGAGCTGCTCGAGAAGCAGGCGCAGGAACTGCGCGAGCGTCAGGAGCGCCTCGAGCGCGACGAAGCCGAGCGCCGTGCCCGTGAGGAAGCGGCCGAAGCCGAGCGCCGCCGTGCCGAGGAAGAAGCGGCGGCGAAGCGTGCCGCGGCCGAAGCCGCAGCGGCGCAGCAGGCGGCTGCCCAGCAGGCCGCCGAGGCCCAGCAGGAAGCAGCCGGTGCGCAGTCCGCGCAGGACGAGGCACGTGCGGCCGCCGAACGTGCGGCTCAGCGCGAAGCGGCGAAGAAGGCCGAGGATGCTGCCCGCGAGGCGGCGGACAAGGCGCGCGCCGAGCAGGAAGAGATCAGCAAGCGTCGCGCGGCGGCAGAAGCCGAAGCACGCGCGATCCGCGAAATGATGAACACGCCGCGCAAGGCCGTAGTCAAGGCAGTCGAGCCGCCGAAGCCGGTGGAACCGCCGAAGCCGGCCGAAGCGAAGGGCACGCTGCACAAGCCGGCAAAGCCGGCGGGCGCAGGCGCGCAGGCGCGTCCGGCCGTGAAGAAGCCGGCCGGCGCAGCGCCGGCGGCCACGACGGCACCGGCAGGCGCGGGCGACCGCAACAAGAAGCCGGGCGGCGGCAAGGGCGGCTGGCAGGACGACGCAGCGAAGCGCCGCGGTATCAAGACGCGCGGCGATTCGAGCGGCGGCGTGGACCGCGGCTGGCGCGGCGGCCCGAAGGGTCGCGGCCGTCACCAGGACAGCGCATCGTCGTTCCAGGCACCGACCGAACCGATCGTGCGTGAAGTGCACGTGCCGGAAACCGTCTCGGTTGCCGATCTCGCGCACAAGATGTCGATCAAGGCCTCCGAAGTCATCAAGGTGATGATGAAGATGGGCCAGATGGTCACGATCAACCAGGTGCTGGACCAGGAAACGGCGATGATCGTCGTCGAGGAACTGGGCCACCGCGCGGTTGCCGCGAAGCTGGACGATCCGGAAGCACTGCTGGTCGAAGGCGAGACTGGTACCGATGCGGAGCAGCTGCCGCGTCCGCCGGTCGTCACCGTGATGGGTCACGTTGACCACGGCAAGACCTCGCTGCTCGACCACATCCGCCGCGCGAAGGTTGCAGCGGGCGAAGCGGGCGGCATTACGCAGCACATCGGCGCATACCACGTCGAAACGCCGCGCGGCGTCATCACGTTCCTCGATACGCCGGGTCACGAGGCGTTCACGGCAATGCGTGCACGCGGCGCGAAGGCGACCGACATCGTGGTGCTGGTGGTGGCTGCCGACGACGGCGTGATGCCGCAGACGAAGGAAGCCATCGCGCACGCGAAGGCGGGTGGCGTGCCGATCGTCGTGGCGATCAACAAGATCGACAAGCCGGAAGCGAACCCGGACCGCGTCAAGCAGGAACTGGTCGCGGAAGGCGTCGTGCCGGAAGAATACGGTGGCGATTCGCCGTTCGTGCCGGTGTCGGCCAAGACGGGCGTCGGTATCGACGACCTGCTCGAGAACGTGCTGCTGCAGGCCGAAGTGCTGGAACTGAAGGCACCGGTCGAGGCGCCGGCGAAGGGCATCGTGATCGAAGCGAAGCTGGACAAGGGCAAGGGCCCGGTCGCGACGATCCTGGTGCAGTCGGGTACGCTGAACCGCGGCGACATCGTGCTGGCAGGCACGGCCTATGGCCGCGTGCGTGCGATGCTCGACGAGAACGGCAAGCCGACGAAGGAAGCCGGCCCGTCGATCCCGGTCGAAATCCAGGGTCTGTCGGAAGTGCCGGGTGCAGGCGAGGAAGTGATCGTGCTGCCGGACGAACGCAAGGCGCGCGAAATCGCGCTGTTCCGTCAGGGCAAGTTCCGCGACGTCAAGCTGGCGAAGCAGCAGGCCGCGAAGCTGGAAAGCATGCTCGAGCAGATGGGCGAAGGCGAAGTGCAGAACCTGCCGCTCATCATCAAGGCGGACGTGCAGGGCTCGCAGGAAGCGCTCGTGCAGTCGCTGCTCAAGCTGTCGACCGACGAAGTGCGCGTGCAGATCGTGCACAGCGCGGTGGGCGGCATCAGCGAAAACGACGTCAACCTGGCAACGGCATCGAAGGCGGTCATCATCGGCTTCAACACGCGTGCGGATGCACAGGCGCGCAAGCTGGCCGAGTCGAACGGTATCGACATCCGCTACTACAACATCATCTACGACGCAGTGGATGAGGTGAAGGCGGCAATGTCGGGCATGCTGGCGCCGGAGAAGCGCGAAGTCATCACCGGCATGGTCGAGGTGCGCCAGGTGTTCAAGGTGCCGAAGGTCGGTACGGTTGCCGGCTGTATGGTCACCGACGGTATCGTCAAGCGCTCGTCGTCGGTTCGCGTGCTGCGCAACAACGTCGTGATCTTCACGGGCGAACTCGAATCGCTGAAGCGCTTCAAGGACGACGTGAAGGAAGTCAAGCAAGGCTTCGAGTGCGGTATGTCGGTGAAGAACTTCAACGACATCATCGAAGGCGACCAGTTCGAAGTCTTCGAAGTGACCGAAGTCGCACGGACGCTGTAATCGTCGCGTATCGGCTCATGGGGCGGGGCAGGCTTGGGCCTGTCCCGCCCATTTTCATGGTGGCGTGCCAACGGCGCGCCGCTTTATCCTGATAAACGGATCACGGATCGATCATGTCCAGGAAACGTACTTCCCCCAATCGCAACGTTCAGATTGCCGACCAGATTCAGCGCGATCTGTCCGAACTCATCATGCGCGAGGTCAAAGATCCGCGCATCGGTATCGTGACCATCCAGAGCGTCGAGCTCACGCCGGACTACGCGCACGCGAAGGTCTATTTCACGGCGCTCACCGGTGATCCGGACAAGACGCAGGAAGCGCTGAACCACGCGTCGGGCCACCTGCACAACCTGCTGTTCAAGCGCCTGCACATTCACACGGTGCCGACGCTGCACTTCCATTACGACCAGACGATCGAGAAGGCGGTGGAAATGTCGCGCCTGATCAAGGAAGCCAACTCGACGCGCGCGAAGGACGACGACGAAGCCGACGCGCCCGCAAAGGACGATTGAGCGCGCGCGCCCTATGACGACTGCAGCTCCCCAGCGTCCACGCGTGCCGCGGCGCGCGCTGGACGGCGTCCTCCTGCTCGACAAGCCGGTCGGGCTGTCGAGCAACGACGCCCTGATTCGCGCGAAGCGCCTGCTTCTCGCGAAGAAAGCCGGCCATACCGGCACGCTCGATCCGCTGGCCTCGGGCCTGTTGCCGCTGTGCTTCGGCGAAGCGACGAAGTTCTCGCAGGACTTGCTGGAAGCGGACAAGACCTACGAAGCGACGATGCGTCTCGGTGTGCGCACGACCACCGGCGACGCGGAAGGCGACGTGCTCGACACGCGCGCGGTCGAATGCGACCGCGCGGCGGTGGAAGCGGCGCTCGCGCGCTTTACCGGCGAGATCGTGCAGGTGCCGCCGATGTATTCGGCGCTCAAGCGCGACGGCAAGCCGCTGTACGAATACGCGCGTGCGGGCCAGACCGTCGAGCGGGAAGGCCGCAACGTGACGATCCACGCGCTCGACCTGCTGGCCTGCGAATTACCGGACGTGACGTTCCGCGTGACCTGTAGCAAGGGCACGTATGTGCGCACGCTGGCCGAAGACATCGGCGAAGCGCTCGGATGCGGCGCGCATCTGACGATGCTGCGCCGCACGGGTGTCGGCGCGCTGACGCTCGAGCATGCGGTGACGCTCGACGCGCTGTCCGACGCTGCCGAAGCGGCGCGCGACGCGTGGCTTCAGCCGGTCGACGCGTTGCTGTCGACGTTTCCGCTGGTACGTCTCGACGAAACCAGCGCGAAGCGATTCCTGCACGGCCAGCGCCTGCCGCTGTCTGCGCTCGATGCGATCGACGCGGCAGAGGGTGAGCGCGTGCGGGTGTATGACGCGGAGCGACTGCTCGGCGTGGCGCGCAAGGCCAACGGCGTGCTCGCGCCCGAACGCCTCGTTGTGACTGCTGCATGATGCGCGGCGCGCAAGCGCCGTCGTCGGAACGAAAAAAACCCGGTCGAAATCGACCGGGTTTTTTGTTTGGCGCGCTCGTTCGAGCGCGGTGCTCAGTGCGCCGCCGACGCCGCCGCACCCGCATCGCCGCCGCCCGCGCGTTCGGGCTTGGTGATCCAGATCAGTGCGATCAGCAGCACGAAGATTACCGCCGAGATATAGAACAGGTCGTTCACGCCGAGTTGCGCGGCCTGCTGCGTGGCCATGTTGTTGATGAGGCCGTGCGCCTGGTCCTGCGACAGCCCGAGATTGCCCATTTGCGTGACGGCCTGGTTGAACGTCGGGTTGTATGGGTTCGCCTGCTCGACCAGTTGCGCGTGATGGAAGTTGTTGCGGTGGTCCCACGCGGTCTGGAAGATCGACGTGCCGATGCCGCCGCACATGATCCGCACGAAGTTCGACAGGCCGGACGCCGCGGGAATGCGGTTGCCGGGCAGGCCGGACAACGTAATCGACACGAGCGGGATGAAGAAGCCCGCCATCGCGATACCCTGCACCAGCGTCGGCAGCGTCAGCGACCACTCGTCGACACCGGTGGTGTAGCGCGAGCGCATCCAGAAGCACAGCGCAAACGTCAGGAACGACGCCGTCGAGATAAAGCGCGGATCGGTGCGCGGCAGATACTTCCCGGTGAGTGGCGACAACAGGATTGCGAACAACCCGACCGGCGCCATCACGAGGCCGGCGTCGGTCGCGGTGTAGCCGATTTGCGTCTGCAGCCACAGCGGTAACAGCACGAGATTGCCGAAGTACAGGCCGTACCCGATCGACAGCGCGACTGTGCCGCCGGTGAAGTTCCGCATGCGGAACAGCGACAGGTCGACGACCGGGTGCTCGGCGGTCAGCTCCCAGATCACGAAGAACGCGAACGCAATGACAGCGGTCAGCGCGAGCACGATGATGGTCGTCGACGCGAACCAGTCGAGATCCTTGCCCTTGTCGAGCATGATCTGCAGCGAGCCGACCCAGATGACCAGCAGCGCGAGGCCCACGCCGTCGATCGGCGCGCGGCGTACGGCCGACTCCCGATTGCGGTAGATCGCCCACGTCGCGGCGGCGGCGGCGATGCCGACCGGGATGTTGACGTAGAAGATCCACGGCCACGAATAGTTGTCCGAGATCCAGCCGCCGAGAATCGGGCCTGCGACGGGCGCGATCAGCGTCGTCATCGCCCATAGTGCGAGCGCCATCGGTGCCTTCGCGCGCGGATAGCTCGACAGCAGGAGCGCTTGCGACAGCGGAATCATCGGGCCCGCGACCGCGCCCTGCAGCACGCGCGAGCCGAGCAGGAACGGCAGGCTCGGCGACAGCCCGCACATCCACGACGAGATGACGAACAGGATGATCGACGCGAGGAACAGGCGAACCTGTCCGAAGCGGTCGGTCAGCCAGCCCGTCAGCGGCACGGAGATCGCGTTCGCGACGGCGAACGACGTGATGACCCACGTACCCTGGTCGGACGACACGCCGAGGTCGCCCGAGATGGTCGGGATCGCGACGTTCGCGATGGACGTGTCGAGCACGTTCATGAACACCGCGAGCGATACCGCGATCGTCCCGAGCACGAGTTGCCCGCCCTGCAGGGGCGGGTGGGAGACAGGAGCCTGTGCCATGTCGGTAGTTTTTCCGGAGTCGGAACCGTTACATCATCTTGGCGGCGGTGTTCGACTTCGCCGCGGCCGGTGCCGGCGCGTTGCCGCCGGCGTTCTCGGCGATGATGCGCGCGATCTCCGCGTCGGCTTCGTCACCGTACTTCGCGAACACGTTCGTTTCGTAGACCGTGTTCTGTGCGTTGGCGAGCTGGTCGCCGCGCTCGTCCTTGATGTCGACGTCGACCTGCATCGACAGGCCGATGCGCAGCGGATGCTTCTCGAGTTCCTTCCGATCGATCTCGATACGCACCGGCAGGCGCTGCACGACCTTGATCCAGTTGCCCGTCGCGTTCTGCGCCGGCAGCAGCGAGAACGCCGAACCCGTCCCGGCCGAGAAGCCGACGACCTTGCCGTGGTAGACGGCCGACGAGCCGTAGATGTCGGCGGTCAATTCGACCGGCTGGCCGATGCGCATGTGCTTGAGCTGGACTTCCTTGAAGTTCGCGTCGACCCACACCGCGTTCAGCGGCACGACCGACATCAGCGGGTTGCCCGGCGCCACGCGCTGGCCGACCTGCACCGAGCGCTTCGCGACATAGCCGGTGACCGGTGCGGGCAGGACGTTACGCGCGTTCGCGAGGTACGCGTCGCGAACCTTCGCTGCCGCGGCCATCACGTTCGGGTGCGACGCGATCGTCGTGTTCGCGGTCAGTGCACGGTTCGATGCGAGCTGCTGTTGCGCGGCGTCGACCGACGCCTGCGCGGCGCGCACCGCGTCGCGTGCATGGGAGATTTCTTCCTGCGACACGGCGCCCGTCTGCGCGACGGCCATCCGGCGGCGCAGGTCGTCCTGCGCCTTCGACAGGTCGGACTGGCGCAGCGCGACTTGCGCGCGGTACTGGTCGTCGTTGACGAACAGGCCGCGCACCTGGCGCACCGTCTGCGCGAGGTTGGCCTCGGCCTGCTGCAGCGCGACCTGCGAGTCGGCCGGGTCGAGCACGACCAGCGGATCGCCGGCCTTGACCGTCTGCGTATCGTCGGCCTTCACGGCGATCACGGTACCCGTGACCTGCGGCGTGATCTGCACGACGTTGCCGTTCACGTACGCGTCGTCCGTCTCTTCATGGAAGCGCGCGACGAGGAAGTAGTACAGACCGTACGCGATGGCCGCGATCACGATGACCGCGATCAGCAGCGTCATCATCCGTTTGCGCTTCCCGTTGTTCTGCGGCTTTGCGCTGGCGGCGTTTTGTTGAGGGTCGCTCATGGCGATTTTCTCCGTCCGTTATTTCGAGTGTCTGCGTAGTGGTGGCGCCGGATCAGTTGGCGGCCTGTCTTGTCTGCTTGTCGGCGTCGGGCGCGGCGAGCCGTGTGCCGGTCGCGTCGAACCCGCCGCCGAGCGCCTTGATCAGCGCGAGCTGCATGTCGCGCCGGCGCATCTTCAGGTTGGTCACCGTCTGTTCCGATGCGAGGCGGTTGGTGTCCGCGGTCAGCACCTGGAGCTGCGGCGACAGGCCGGCCTTGTAGCGGATCACCGCGAGGTCGTACGCGCGCGTCGACGCATCGAGCGCACGCTGTGCGTCGTCCATCTGGCGATCGACCGCGCGGATCGACGCGACCTGCGTCGCGACGTCGTTCAGCGCGCTGATCAGCGTCTGGTTGTAGTTCGCGACCGACAGGTCGAAGTCCGCGTAGCGGCCCTTGAGCTGCGCGCGCAACGCACCGGCATCGAAGATCGGCAGGTGGATGGCCGGGCCGAACTGCGCCTGGCGGCTCGCGAAGTTCAGGAATTTGCCCCAGCCGAACGCATCGAAGCCGAAGCCGGCCGCGAGGTTCACGTCAGGGAAGAATTCGGCCTTCGCTTCCTTCACGTCGTGCATCGCGGCCTCGACCTGCCAGCGCGCGGCGACGATGTCGGGGCGGCGCGACACGAGGTCGGCCGGCAGGTTGCCGGGCAGTGCGACTTCGCCGGTCGGGTTCATCACCGGCGCGGCGATCTGCAACCCGCGGTCCGGCCCCTTGCCGAGCAGCGCGGCGAGCTGGTAGCGCACGGTCGAGATCTGGCCGTCGAGGTCGGACAGCGATGCCTGGGTCGTCGCGATGTTGCCGCGCGCCGTCTGGCGTTCCACATTGGTGTCGAGACCGGCCGACACGCGGCCGTCGGTGATCTTGCCGACCGTCTGGCGGTTGGTGATCTCGCGCTGCGCGATGTCGCGCAGCGCATACAGCTGGGCGAGCGAGTTGTAGGTGCGGGCGACCGACGACGCGAGCGTGATGCGCGCCTGTTGCATGTCGGCCTCGGCGGCCTTTTCCTGCGATACGGCGGTGTGCAGGCGCTCGCGGTTCTTGCCCCACAGGTCGAGATCCCACGACGCGCTCGCGAGCGCGTTGTTCTCGCTGTACCACTGGCCGCCGTACGGGGGCGGGAACAGCGCGTTCGACGAATACAGCTCGCGTGTCCACGAGTAGCTGGCTTCGGCCTTCGGCATCAGGTTCGAGCGCGACGACTCGATGTACGACGACGCCTTCGCGATGCGCGCCTGTGCCTGCGCGATCGACGGGTTGCCCTGGAGCGCCTCGTCGATCAGCTTCGGCAGCTGCGGATCGCCGAACTGGCTGGCCCAGTCGAGCGCCGGCCACTGGCCGCCCTGGGCCGGCAGGCTCTGGGCGGTTTCGAATTGCGATGCGGGTGCGATCTGCTTGTCGCTCTTGATGCCGATGTAGTTTGCGCAGCCCGCCAGCGCCAGCGCGGCAACCGCGGCGGCGACGGCGGCGCGGCACGACCCGGCGCGCACGGACAACGGGGAGGATTTCATCGCGCTGTTCCCTGACTCGGAATGAATGATGGACACTGCAAGGATTTCCTTACATTAATCTGTCAAAAGTAATTGTTATGGCAACTATTACGTGATGCTACCGCCCGCGGTTTCGCAGTAGTTGCTGAGAATGCGGCGCAGCATGCTCTTCAGGAACCCGACTTCTTCCGGCGTAAATCCGTCCAGCAGTTCGTCGAGCACGCTGCGGAACACCGGCGGCAGACGCTCGGCGAGCGCGCGGCCTTCATCGGTCAGCTCGAGGCGTACGACCCGCCGATCCTCGATGCTGCGCACGCGGGACAGCAGGCCGCGTTTCTCGACGCGATCGAGCAGGCGCGTGACTGCACTCGCGTCGATCCCGTATTCCCGCGCGAGCTCGGCGGCCGTCGAGCACTTTCCGACGGCGATCATGAACAGCATGCTCGCCTGCGTGCCCGTAATGCCGAGCTCTTCCTGCGTGCGCTGCGTGACGAGGTTGGTCATCACCGACTTCACGCGCGACATCAGATAACCGACGCTGTCGTTCATCTGATACGAGGACAGCGGCGAAACGGGCGATTGGGAAGGAGAATCCGACATAAAACCCTGAAGCTGCAATAGTTGACTAGGCAGCAGTATAGGCGCTATTTGCTTGCCGCGGCAAATATTAATCGAACGGGCGGGCGGGCGCTGCGTGGCCGGAAATTCCCTTGCGGGCGTCAGGGTCTTCGTTCTTGGGCGTCGTGTCGGCAGGCGGAATCGCCCTGTGCGAGGCGAGGGCGGCGCGCATCATCTGTCGCGTTGCAACACACGGTCCGGCTTTCGACATTCTCGCGTGCTATAATTTGCGGTTTCCAAGCTGCAACGCGCGCGCACGTGTCCCGGTGACTGACGAGCGTGCGCGTTTGCGCGTTCAACGATTTCCAGGTTTATATGACCCGCGCCCTTCGCAATATCGCCATCATCGCTCACGTCGACCACGGCAAGACGACGCTCGTCGACCAACTGCTCCGCCAGTCCGGCACCTTCCGCGAGAACCAGCAGATTGCCGAGCGAGTGATGGACTCGAACGACATCGAAAAAGAGCGCGGGATCACGATTCTCGCGAAGAACTGCGCTGTCGAATACGAAGGCACGCACATCAACATCGTCGACACGCCGGGGCACGCGGACTTCGGTGGCGAGGTCGAGCGCGTGCTGTCGATGGTCGACTCGGTGCTGCTGCTCGTCGACGCCGTCGAAGGCCCGATGCCGCAGACGCGCTTCGTCACGAAGAAGGCGCTCGCGCTCGGCCTGAAGCCGATCGTCATCGTCAACAAGATCGACCGTCCGGGCGCGCGGATCGACTGGGTCATCAACCAGACCTTCGACCTGTTCGACAAGCTCGGCGCAACCGAAGAGCAGCTCGACTTCCCGATCGTCTACGCATCGGGCCTGAACGGCTATGCGTCGCTCGACCCGGCGGCGCGCGAAGGCGACATGCGCCCGCTGTTCGAAGCAGTCCTCGAGCACGTGCCGGTCCGCCCGGCTGATCCGGAAGCGCCGCTGCAGCTGCAGATCACGTCGCTCGACTATTCGACGTACGTCGGCCGGATCGGCGTCGGTCGCATCACGCGCGGCCGCATCAAACCGGGTCAGCCGGTCGCGATGCGCTTCGGCCCGGAAGGCGACGTGCTGAACCGCAAGATCAACCAGGTGCTGTCGTTCACGGGCCTCGAGCGCGTGCAGGTCGAATCGGCCGAAGCGGGCGACATCGTGCTGATCAACGGTATTGAAGACGTCGGCATCGGCGCAACGATCTGCGCGGTCGATACGCCGGAAGCGCTGCCGATGATCACCGTCGACGAACCGACGCTGACGATGAACTTCCTCGTCAACTCGTCGCCGCTGGCCGGTCGCGAAGGCAAGTTCGTGACGAGCCGCCAGATCCGCGACCGCCTGATGAAGGAACTGAACCACAACGTCGCGCTGCGCGTGAAGGACACGGGCGACGAAACGGTGTTCGAAGTGTCGGGCCGCGGTGAACTGCACCTGACGATTCTCGTCGAGAACATGCGCCGTGAAGGGTATGAGCTGGCCGTGTCGCGTCCGCGCGTCGTGATGCAGGAAATCGACGGCGTGCGGCACGAGCCGTACGAGCTGCTGACGGTCGACGTCGAAGACGAACACCAGGGCGGCGTGATGGAAGAGCTCGGTCGCCGCAAGGGCGAAATGCTCGACATGGCATCGGACGGCCGCGGCCGCACGCGCCTGGAATACAAGATCTCGGCACGTGGCCTGATCGGCTTCCAGAGCGAATTCCTGACGCTCACGCGCGGCACGGGCCTGATGAGCCATATCTTCGACTCGTACGCACCGGTCAAGGACGGCTCGGTCTTCGAGCGCCGCAACGGCGTGTTGATCTCGCAGGACGACGGCGCCGCGGTGGCCTACGCACTGTGGAAGCTGCAGGATCGCGGTCGCATGTTCGTGAAGCCGGGCGACGCGCTGTATGAGGGCATGATCATCGGCATCCACAGCCGCGACAACGACCTCGTCGTGAACCCGATCAAGGGCAAGCAACTGACCAACGTGCGCGCGTCGGGCACCGACGAAGCCGTGCGCCTCGTGCCGCCGGTCCAGATGTCCCTCGAATACGCGGTCGAATTCATCGACGACGACGAACTCGTGGAAGTGACGCCGCAGTCGATCCGCCTGCGCAAGCGCTTCCTGAAGGAGCACGAGCGTCGCCGCGCGAGCCGCGAAGGCGCGGTCGACTAAGTTCGATCGTTCCCGTGCATGATGGAAAAGGCTGCCTTCGGGCAGCCTTTTTTGCATCTGCGCGATGCGCAATCGGGCGGGCTGCAAAACACTGTTCCCGCGGGTCGTGGCAATCCGGCAAAACCCCGTCGCGCGGTGCTTTCGGGCACATTTCGTCGTGAACTTCGGTAACGGTTCTGTGATATGCTGCGCGCACGCAAGTTTTAGGTCCTTCCAAGCAAGACTTGATTCGCAATCCGCTAAACGGTCAGGCCGTGTCGCGGAAGGTTGAGTAACCCGCTATTTCTCGAGAAGCTCGAAGAAAGGTGAGCGTAAAATGTCAGATGTAATGAAGCAGTTTCAGCTGAACTCCTATCTGTTCGGCGGCAATGCTTCGTACGTTGAAGAACTGTACGATGCATACCTCAACAATCCGGCATCGGTGCCGGAGAACTGGCGAGAGTATTTCGACGCGCTGCAGAACGTGCCTGCAACGGACGGCTCGAATGCCAATGACGTCGCTCATTTCCCGATCGTCGAATCGTTCGCCGAGCGTGCGAAGGCCAATGCCTTCATCCCGCGCGAAAGCAGCACCAACCTTGCTGCAGCGCGCAAGCAAGTGCACGTGCAGTCCCTCATCAGCGCTTATCGCTTCCTTGGCTCGCAATGGGCCAATCTCGATCCCCTGAAGCGTCGCGAACGTCCCGCCATTCCCGAACTCGAACCCGCGTTCTACGACTTCTCCGAAGGCGATCTCGACCAGACGTACAGTGCAAGCAACCTGTATTTCGGTTTCGACCAGGCTTCGCTGCGCGACATCGTCAAGGGCCTGCGTGACACGTACTGCGGCACGATCGGCGCCGAGTACATGTACATCAGCGACCCGGAACAGAAGCGCTGGTGGCAGGAGCGCCTGGAGTCGACCCGTGCGACGCCGAACTTCTCGACGGACGAGAAGAAGCACATCCTGAATCGCCTGACGGCCGCTGAAGGCCTCGAGCGTTACCTGCACACCAAGTACGTCGGCCAGAAGCGCTTCTCGCTCGAAGGCGGCGAAAGCTTCATCGCGGCGATGGACGAAGTCGTCCAGCACGCGGGCAAGCGCGGCGTGCAGGAAATCATCATCGGCATGGCCCACCGTGGCCGTCTGAACGTGCTGGTCAACACGCTGGGCAAGATGCCGGCCGACCTGTTCGCCGAATTCGAAGGCAAGCACGTCGATGACCTGCCGGCAGGCGACGTGAAGTACCACAAGGGCTTCTCGTCGGACGTGTCGACGGAAGGCGGCCCGGTCCACCTGTCGCTCGCGTTCAACCCGTCGCACCTCGAAATCGTGAACCCGGTGGTCGAAGGTTCCGCGAAGGCGCGGATGGACCGTCGCGGCGACGAAGACGGCCTGCAAGTGCTGCCGGTGCAGATCCACGGCGACGCGGCCTTCGCTGGCCAGGGCGTCGTGATGGAAACGCTGAACCTCGCGCAGACGCGCGGTTACGGCACGCACGGCACGCTGCACATCGTCATCAACAACCAGATCGGCTTCACCACGTCCGACCCGCGCGACGCGCGTTCGACGCTGTACTGTACCGACGTCGTCAAGATGATCGAGGCGCCGGTGCTGCACGTGAACGGCGACGATCCGGAAGCCGTGATCCTCGCGACGCAGATCGCGATCGATTACCGGATGCAGTTCCACAAGGATGTCGTGATCGACATCGTCTGCTTCCGCAAGCTGGGTCACAACGAGCAGGACACGCCGGCGGTCACGCAGCCGCTGATGTACAAGAAGATCGCGCAGCACCCGGGCACCCGTGCGCTGTATGCCGAGAAGCTCGTGCAGCAGGGCGTGATCACCGCGGAAGACGCCGACAACTACGTGAAGGCATACCGCAAGGCGATGGACGACGGTCACCACACCGTCGATCCGGTCCTGTCGAACTACAAGAGCAAGTACGCGGTCGACTGGGTTCCGTTCCTGAACCGCAAGTGGACGGACGCAGCCGATACGGCCGTGCCGCTCGCCGAACTGAAGCGCCTCGGCGAACGCATCACGACGGTCCCGGAAAACTTCAAGGTTCACCCGCTCGTCGAGCGCGTGATCAACGACCGCCGCAACATGGCGCGCGGCGACCAGCCGCTCGACTGGGGCATGGGCGAACACCTCGCGTTCGCGTCGCTCGTCGCATCGGGCTACTCGGTGCGCCTGACGGGCCAGGACTCGGGCCGCGGCACGTTCACGCACCGTCACGCGGTGCTGCACGACCAGAACCGCGAGCGCTGGAACGACGGCACGTACGTGCCGCTGCAGAACATCGCCGACGGTCAGGCGAAGTTCACGGTGATCGACTCGGTGCTGTCGGAAGAAGCTGTGCTGGGCTTCGAATACGGTTACTCGACCGCCGAGCCGAATACGCTCGTGCTGTGGGAAGCCCAGTTCGGCGACTTCGTCAACGGCGCGCAGGTCGTGATCGACCAGTTCATCTCGTCGGGCGAAGTGAAGTGGGGCCGCGTGTCGGGTCTCACGATGCTGCTGCCGCACGGCTACGAAGGCCAGGGTCCGGAACACTCGTCGACCCGTATCGAGCGTTTCCTGCAACTGTGTGCCGATCACAACATGCAGGTCGTCCAGCCGACGACGCCGGCGCAGATTTTCCACCTGCTGCGTCGCCAGATGATCCGCCTGTTCCGCAAGCCGCTGATCGTCGCCACGCCGAAGTCGCTGCTGCGCCACAAGGAAGCGGTGTCGGACCTGTCGGAACTCGCGAAGGGTTCGTTCCAGCCGGTGCTGGGCGAAACCGACGGCGGCATCGACGCGAAGAAGGTCAAGCGCGTGCTGGCTTGCTCGGGCCGCGTGTACTACGACCTCGTCGCGCATCGCCGCGAAGCGAAGGCGAACGACGTCGCGATCATCCGTATCGAGCAACTGTATCCGTTCGCGCACAAGCAGTTCGAAGCCGAAATGAAGAAGTACGAGAACGCGACTGAAGTGGTCTGGGTGCAGGACGAGCCGCAGAACCAGGGCCCCTGGTTCTACGTCGAGCACCACCTGAAGGAAGGCATGAAGGAAGGGCAGAAGCTGGCATACAGCGGCCGTCCGGCTTCGGCCTCGCCGGCGGTTGGCTACTACGCGAAGCACTACGAGCAGCAGAAGGCCCTCATCGAAGGTGCATTCGGCCGCCTGAAGAGCGCATCGATCGCGAAATAACCGACGTCAAGCGAAACGGGAAGGCGCACTGCGCTTTCCCGTCTCTTTTGGCCTGCCGGGCGCGTCGCGCGCCGCACCGGCCGAAGGAATCGCACGAACCTCGTCATACCCCAGATTAAGCATCCAGGAAAATCACATGGCTATCGTAGAAGTCAAAGTCCCCCAGCTTTCGGAGTCGGTTTCGGAAGCGACCATGCTGCAGTGGAAGAAGAAGCCGGGCGAAGCAGTCGCGCAGGACGAAATCCTGATCGAACTCGAGACCGACAAGGTCGTGCTCGAAGTGCCGGCACCGGCCGCGGGCGTGCTCGCGCAAGTGCTGCAGAACGACGG
The DNA here is from genome assembly GCF_905339865.1 of Burkholderia sp. BCC1993. Classification (NCBI taxonomy): domain Bacteria; kingdom Pseudomonadati; phylum Pseudomonadota; class Betaproteobacteria; order Burkholderiales; family Burkholderiaceae; genus Burkholderia; species Burkholderia sp. BCC1993. Next base: position 384,487 of record NZ_CAJPGZ010000005.1, read on the forward strand.
TGACACGGTCGTTGCCGACCAGATCATCGCGACGATCGACACCGAAGCGAAGGCAGGTGCTGCCGAAGCAGCGGCAGGCGCCGCCGAAGTGAAGCCGGCAGCAGCGCCTGCTGCAGCCGCACCGGCAGCACAGCCGGCTGCCGCAGTCGCATCGAGCTCGGCCGCCGCATCGCCGGCCGCAGCGAAGCTGCTGGCCGAGAAGGGCCTGTCGGCAGGCGACGTCGCAGGTTCGGGCCGCGACGGCCGCGTCACGAAGGGCGACGCGCTGGCCGCAGGCAGCGCACCGAAGGCTGCTCCGGCCGCCGCACCGGCGAAGGCCGCTGCTGCGAAGCCGGCGCTGCCGGACGTGAAGGTGCCGGCATCGGCAGCGACGTGGCTGAACGATCGCCCGGAACAGCGCGTGCCGATGTCGCGCCTGCGTGCGCGTATCGCCGAGCGCCTGCTCGAGTCGCAGCAGACCAACGCGATCCTGACGACGTTCAACGAAGTGAACATGGCTCCGGTCATGGAACTGCGCAACAAGTACAAGGACAAGTTCGAGAAGGAACATGGCGTGAAGCTCGGCTTCATGTCGTTCTTCGTGAAGGCGGCCGTGCACGCGCTGAAGAAGTTCCCGCTGGTGAACGCGTCGATCGACGGCAACGACATCGTCTACCACGGCTACTTCGACATCGGTATCGCGGTCGGTTCGCCGCGCGGCCTGGTCGTGCCGATCCTGCGCAACGCGGATCAGCTGAGCCTCGCCGAGATCGAGAAGAAGATCGCCGAATTCGGCCAGAAGGCGAAGGACGGCAAGCTGTCGATCGAGGAAATGACGGGCGGTACGTTCTCGATCTCGAACGGCGGCGTGTTCGGCTCGATGCTGTCGACCCCGATCATCAACCCGCCGCAATCGGCCATCCTCGGCGTGCACGCGACGAAGGAGCGCCCGGTTGTCGAAAACGGCCAGATCGTGATCCGTCCGATCAACTACCTGGCACTGTCGTACGACCACCGGATCATCGACGGCCGCGAAGCCGTCCTGTCGCTCGTCGCGATGAAGGACGCGCTGGAAGATCCGGCACGCCTGCTGCTCGACCTGTAAGCCGAGTCTCACTGCATTGACCCGTTCCGCAGGTTCGCGCTCACGCGCGAACCTGCGGGCGTACAAGTAGAAAGGATTGTCATGTCCAAGGAATTTGACGTCGTCGTGATCGGCGCCGGCCCCGGCGGCTACATCGCCGCGATTCGCGCCGCGCAGCTCGGCAAGACCGTTGCGTGTATCGAGAAGTGGAAGAACCCGGCCGGCGCGCTGAAGCTCGGCGGCACCTGCCTGAACGTCGGCTGCATTCCGTCGAAGGCGCTGCTCGCTTCGTCGGAAGAGTTCGAGAACACGTCGCATCATCTGGCCGACCACGGCATCACGGTCGACGGCGTGAAGATCGACATCGCGAAGATGATCGGCCGCAAGGATGCGATCGTCGAGAAGATGACGAGCGGGATCGAGTTCCTGTTCAAGAAGAACAAGATTACCTGGCTGAAGGGCCATGGCAAGTTCACCGGCAAGACCGATGCCGGCGTGCAGATCGAAGTGAGCGGCGAGGGTGAAACCGAAGTCGTCACCGCGAAGAACGTGATCATCGCGACGGGCTCGAAGGCACGTCACCTGCCGAACGTTCCGGTCGACAACAAGATCGTGTCGGACAACGAAGGTGCGCTGACGTTCGACGCGGTGCCGAAGAAGCTCGCCGTGATCGGCGCAGGCGTGATCGGCCTCGAGCTCGGCTCGGTGTGGCGTCGCCTGGGCGCCGAAGTGACGGTGCTCGAAGCGCTGCCGGCGTTCCTCGGCGCAGCCGACGAAGCGCTCGCGAAGGAAGCGGCCAAGCTGTTCAAGAAGCAGGGCCTCGACATCCATCTCGGCGTGAAGATCGGTGACGTGAAGACGAGCGAGAACGGCGTGTCGATCGCTTACACGGACAAGGACGGCAACGCGCAGACGCTCGACGCCGACCGCCTGATCGTGTCGGTCGGCCGCGTGCCGAACACCGACAACCTCGGCCTCGAGGCAATCGGCCTGAAGGCGAACGAGCGTGGCTTCATCGACGTGGACGACCACTGCCGTACCGCGGTGCCGAACGTCTACGCGATCGGCGACGTGGTGCGCGGCCCGATGCTCGCGCACAAGGCGGAAGACGAAGGCGTGCTGGTCGCGGAAGTGATCGACGGCCAGAAGCCGCACGTCGACTACAACTGCATTCCGTGGGTGATCTACACGTACCCGGAAATCGCATGGGTCGGCAAGACGGAACAGCAGCTGAAGGCCGAAGGCCGCGAGATCAAGTCGGGCAAGTTCCCGTTCTCGATCAACGGCCGCGCGCTCGGCATGAACGCGCCGGACGGTTTCGTGAAGATGATCGCGGACGCGAAGACCGACGAACTGCTCGGCGTGCACGTGATCGCCGCGAACGCGTCGGACCTGATCGCGGAAGCCGTGGTGGCGATGGAATTCAAGGCGGCGTCGGAAGACATCGCCCGCATCTGCCATCCGCACCCGTCGATGTCGGAAGTGATGCGCGAAGCGGCGCTCGCCGTCGACAAGCGCTCGCTGAACAGCTGAGCGCGGTCTAGCGCCGGCCGGCCCTCGGCCGGCGCAGCCGTCTCATGACGAAGGCGGGCGGGGGTTTCCCGCTCGCCTTCGTTCTTTCCGGTTTGCCCGATGAACGTCACCGAATACTACACGCGCGAACTGACCACGCGCGGCTATCAGTCCGATCCCGCCCAGCGCGCGGCCGTCGACCGCCTGCAGCAATGTTTCGACGAGTGGGTCGAGTACAAGGCGCGCCGCTCGAACGCATTCAAGAAGCTCATCAATCATCCGGACCTGCCGCGCGGCGTCTACATGTGGGGCGGCGTCGGCCGCGGCAAGAGCTTCCTGATGGACAGCTTCTACGCGGTGGTGCCCGTGCAGCGCAAGACGCGCCTGCATTTCCACGAATTCATGCGTGAAGTGCACCGCGAACTCGAGGAGTTGAAAGGGCAGGCCGATCCGCTCGACGAGCTCGCGCGGCGCATCGCGAAGCGCTACCGGCTGATCTGTTTCGACGAATTCCACGTGTCGGACATCGCGGACGCGATGATCCTGTACCGGCTGCTCGATCGCCTCTTCAACAACGGCGTGCAGTTCGTGATGACGTCCAACTACGATCCCGACGATCTGTATCCCGATGGCCTGCATCGCGACCGCATGCTGCCGGCGATCGCGCTGATCAAGCAAAAGCTCGACGTGCTGAACGTCGACGCGGGCGTCGACTATCGCCAGCGCACGCTGGCGCAGGTGCAGATGTATCACACGCCGCTCGGCGCGGACGCCGATCGCGAACTGCGTCATGCGTTCGCGAAGCTCGCCGCGGTGCCGGACGAAAGCCCGATCCTGCATATCGAGAAGCGCGAGTTGAAGGCGCTGCGCAAGGCCGACGGGGTCGTCTGGTTCGACTTCGCGACGCTGTGCGGCGGCCCGCGCTCACAGAACGACTATCTCGAGCTTGCCAGCCGCTTCCACGCGATCGTGCTGTCGGAAGTGCCGCAGATGTCGCCGCGGATGGCGTCCGAGGCGCGGCGCTTCACCTGGCTCATCGACGTGCTGTACGACCACAAGGTCAAGCTGCTGATGTCCGCGGCGGTGCCGGCGGAGCAGCTGTACGTCGAAGGGCCGATGGCGAACGAGTTCACGCGCACGGTGTCGCGGATCGTCGAGATGCAGTCGAAGGAATACCTCGAAACGCCACGTCGTATCGTCGATACTTCGCTGACCTGATCGCGGTTGCCGACGAGCGGCGGGCTTCAAAGGTCAATTCCGGTCAAATTCCCGCAATCTCCGGGTATTTTCGGACTCGTCTTATGTTCACGGTTGAGGTCAGCCGATATCGTTGTGTCATGGTTCCCAAGGCTGGAGATATCCATGACACCGTATCGCGATCTGACCGACCACGAATGGCGCTGCGTCGCGCCGTTTTTGCCCGAAATGCAGCCGCGCACCGAGTTGCGCGGCCGACCATTGGCCAACACACGTGCCGTCCTGAACGGCGTGCTGTGGATCATCTATAGCGGCGCAACCTGGTCCGCGATGCCGCGTCGTTTCCCTTCGTACCAAACCTGCCACCGCCGTTTCAAGGTCTGGCACGAGACCGGTACGCTGCGGCAGGTGATGCACACGTTGTATGGCGACGCGGGCGCGAATCTGTGCGACCAGCTGGCCACGCGGATGCGCAAGCACGCGCAATCGAAGGCGGCCGCGGTGCGCAGTGCCGTGGCGCCGGTCTATCGCGCACCGCGCCGATACGCGGCGGATGCGCTGAAGCGCGCAGCGTGATGTCGATCGGTTTCATGCACGTCGACGTCAAAACAAAATCGGCCTGACGACGTCGTCGCAGGCCGATTTTTTTATCGCATTGCGCGTGTCGACGCGCGTCGCGTCATTGTGCGCGAACCCAGGTCTGCGACCGGCCGAGCAGCGATACGCCGATGTAGCCGCGCACGACGAGCTTCTGGCCGCCGTCTTCGAGCGACATCTTGCACTTGTAGACCTTGCCGTTCTCCGGGTCGAGAATGTTGCCGCCGTCCCAGTGATCGCCGTCCTTCTTCATCGCCTTGACGATCGTCATGCCCTTGATGAGCTGATCCTTGCGCTCGTCCGTGCATGCGGTGCAGCGGCGATCGGGCGTGTCGCTGGCGCCGAGGCCCTTGACGACCTTGCCCGACAGCGAGCCTTCGCCGTCGTCGGCGATCTGCACGAGCGCCTTCGGCTGATGCGTGCTGTCGTCGATCGTCTGCCACATGCCGACGGGGCTGTCGGCTTGGGCGAAGGTGGGGGCGGCGCAAGCGAGCAGGGCACTTGCGACGGCCAGTGCACGCAACGGACGGGTCAGTTGAATCATCGTCTTCCTCCTTGTTTCATGTCGTGTTCGATGCGCCCGCACGACCGTCTGCATGGGACGGTGGCATGTTGCGAGCTTTGCCAGAATACGTGAAACCGCACGCTGCGTTTGATAGAGGGGGTTCTAATCCAAACGGCCCGCGAGACGCAGGCTGTCTGGTGACCGATCAGTTGAGCTGATACGAGAACGCGGCATTCACGCGCGGGCTGCGCGACGCGCTTTCAACCGGTGCATCGCCGACCGGCTTCGCGATATTCAGGTCGAGACTGTAGTAGCGGCTGTCGGTAAACCGCACGCCGATACCGACCGACGACAGGCGGCTCGGCGACGGCGTGCCGGTATGCAGGTACACGCGCGCCATGTCGTACGCGATGTACGGCGTGATCGATTTCATGTACGTCCAGCCCGGCGTGAATCCGCGGTTGACCTCCAGCGACATCCCCCAGCCCGAGTCGCCCGACGTTTCGCCGGGCTGGTAGCCGAGCGCATAGCGTGTCGAACCGAACGAGATCTGCTCCGACGTCGGCAGCGAGTCGGGGCTGTACTGGCCGGTCAGCGAGACCGACGTGCCGATCTTGAACGGCCATTCGTTGGTCTGCGTGAAGGTCGCGCCGGTGCGCACGAACGTCAGCGAGATCGGGCTGTCCACTGACGTCGTGTTCGAGCCGATCGTGATGTCCTGCGATTTCGACGCGCCGAGAATGTTGAAGCCCTTCGCGACGTTCACGCTCAGCTTCTGTACCTGCTTGGCCGATACGCTCGTGTAGTCGAGCTGCATCTGCAGCACGCGGACCTGCGAGCGTGTATCGATGCTGTTGCCGGTGATCTTGTTCTGGTAGCGGTCTTCGTTGTGCGACGCATAGCCCGACACGGTGCCGAGCAGGCTGCGCTGGTTGTTCAGCAGCAACGGATAGGATGCCGAAAGACCGAGCTTCTCGTTCTTGACGGTGCGCTCGACGGTCGACGGCAGGCCCGGGTTGTCGGTCGGCTTGCCGCGATACGTGCTGGCGTCGAGGCGCGTGACCAGGCCGCTGCTGCCGACCGGCACGGCGCCGCTGAATGCGACGTAGGTCTGCTTGTCGCGTCCGGGCGGCACCAGCGCGGAAATGCTCAATTGCTCGCCGAACGACGTGAGGCCGTTCTCCGTTGCGGTGATGAGACCCTGGACGCCCGGGTGATTGAAATCGATGCCGGTGCTGATGTTGAATGCCTTGCGGTCGACGGCCAGTTCGAGCGTCGTTGCGCCGTCGGTCGTCTGCGGCGGCGGCACATTGGCCTTCACCGACACGCCGGGCAGGAGGCCGAACGTGTTCACGTAGCGTTCGAACGTCGCGCGGCGCAGCGGGCGATCGGCCGTGATGTGCGCGGCGATCGCGCGGATCTTCGATTCCATCGCGCCGGGCTTGCCGGTCACCTTGACGTCCGACACATAGCCTTCGACGACCGTGACGCGCACGACGCCGTTCTCGAACGTCTGCGCGGGAATGAACGCGAACGACAGCGCGTAGCCGCGATCCTGGTACAGCTTGGTCACGCCGTTGGCGGTTTCGATCAGTTCGCCGATCGTGATGTCCTTGCCGACGAGGGGTGTGAAGCGACGCGAGATTTCGTCGAACGGCACCGACTTCACGCCTTCGACCTGGAACGTCGTCGGCGTCAGGTGCCGTGACAGCAGTTCCTGCAGTTGCGGTGCCTGCGGCGCGACCTGCACGGTGACGCTCGGGCCTTTCTGCGGTGCGTTGATCTGGGGGAGGGAATCGAGCGGGTTACCTGCCGCGCGTGTTTGTGCATGTGCCGTGCCTGCTGCCGCGATGGCGAGCAGCATCATCCATCTGTCGAGTCTGGATTTCATTGTTCTTCCTCGTAGGCCTTGCTTTTCATCTTCTTTCTAATGCGGGCGCGCGACACCAGGGTGTCGCGCGCCGCGTGCCGCATCGCCGGTTGTATTGGTACGGCCGCGCCTCCTGCTCCGGCTGCAAAGGCGCGATCGTCCTCCTTACTTGCCGACGCTACCCAGCGTGCCCAGCAGTCCCGTGACCGGTGCCAGCAGACCCGCCGAGCTGCCCGACGATGCTGCGCCCGTCACGCTGCCGACCAGCGACGTGACCGGTGCGAGCGGGCTCGACGAACCCCCGGTTCCTGCTGCACCGCCGACTGCTCCGGTGACAGTATTCAGCAAACCGGTGACGGGCGCGAGAGGGTTTGCCCCGCCTGCACCACCCGTTGCGCCGCCCAGCGTGCCCGTGACCGTCGACACGAGGCCCGTGACGGGCGCGAGCGGATTGCTGCCCGAGCTGCCCGTTGCGCCGCCGACCGCACCCGTGAGCGGACCGAGCGGCGTCGAGCCGAGGCCCGACAGCAGGCCGCCGAGTGGGTTCGTCGAGCCGGAACCCGACGACGTGCCGTTCTGGACCGTAGCCGTCGAACCGCCGACGAGGCCGGTGAGCAGACCGGGGATCGGTGCCGCGCCGTTCGGACCGTTCGGGTTCACGAGGCCGCCCGCGTTGGTCACGGTGTTGCCGACCGCAGTGACGAGCTGGCCGACGTCGCCGACGAGCGGCTGGTTAGAAGTGCTTGCGACCTTCGTGCCCGCCGAGCTGATTGCACCGCCGACCTGACCGAGCAGGCCCGACACGGGTTGCCCGAGGCCGGTGGTCGTGCCGACCTGTTGCGTGACCTGGCCTGCGGTGATCACCAGCGGCGTGATCGCCGAGCTGAGCGGTTGCGTAACCTGCTGCACGGCACCCGACGACAGTGTCGAACCGATCGTCGTGCCGGCTGCCGAGAGGCCGTTGGCAACGGTGTCGAGCACGGTTCCGACCGGCGTCGTGACAGGAGCGAGCGGCGCGAGCTGACCCGTGCCGAGCGCCTTGACCGTCGAACTCAGCCCGGACACGGTGTTGCTCGTCGCGCCGACGACATTCCCGAGGCCGGCGACCGTCGTGCCGACGGGATCCTTGATCGAGCCCGTCTGTCCCAGCCCGTTGCTCAACGCATCGGCAGCCGCGTTGATGATCGTGCCGGTGCTCGAGACGGTGCTGCCGACACCCTTCGTCACGCCGTCGCCGAGGCCAGGCACGCTGACGTTGCCGATCGTGCTGCCGAGGTCGGTCGCGGTCTGGCCGATCGTGCTGACCGTGCCCTTGGTGCCGGTGGACGAGCCGCTGGTGCCGCTCGTGCCACTGGTACCGCTGGCGCCGCTGGTGCTGCCGGTGTTGCTGCTGGTCGGCGGCGTGCTGACGCCGTTGCCGCCGCAGGCAGCCAGCAGGCACGCCGTGGCGAAGGCGGTGAGGGGCACGCGCCACTGGCGCAGGGTGACCGTCGTGATGGAACGTTGCTGGGACATGATGGACTCCTCGCTGTCTTGTCGATGAATGGATGTCGGATTACTTGCCGTGCGTGCCGCCGAGCAGGCCGCCGAGCAGCGACGTGACAGGCGCGAGCGGGTTCGAGCCCGAGCCCGAATTCGTGACGGCGCCCGTGGTGCCGCTCAGCGCCGGTACGCCGGCCGTGCTGGTGACCGCGGACACCGCGCCCGTCACGGGAGCGAGCGGGTTGCTGCCGCCTGCGCCGCCCGTTGCGCTGCCGAGCGCGCCGGTAACCGTGGAGACCAGGCCCGTGACCGGGGTGAGCGGGCCACCGCTCGTGCCACCCGTTGCGCCGCCGAGTGCACCGGTGACGGTGGAGACGAGACCGGTGACCGGAGCGAGCGGGCCGCCGCTCGTGCTACCCGTTGCGCCGCCGAGTGCACCGGTGACGGTGGAGACGAGACCGGTGACCGGAGCGAGCGGACCGCCGCTCGTGCCACCCGTTGCGCCGCCGAGTGCACCGGTGACGGTGGAGACGAGGCCGGTGACCGGAGCGAGCGGACCGCCGCTCGTGCCGCCGGCTGCGCCACCGAGTGCGCCGGTGACGGTGGAGACGAGACCGGTGACCGGAGCGAGCGGGCCACCGCTCGTGCCGCCCGTTGCGCCGCCGAGCGTGCCGGTGACGGTCGTGAGGAGGCCCGTGAGCGGCGCGAGCGGGTTGGTCGCGCCGCCGGTGCCGCCCGTGAGCAGGCCGCCGACGGCCTTTACGGTATTGCCGGTCGACGAGACGGTGCCGCCGAGGCCGGTCGTGACGGGGTTGCCGCCCGTCGACGCAATCAGCGCGCCGCCCTGGTTCAGGCCGTTGCCGATCGTGCCGAGCAGAGTGTTGACCGGGGCGCCGAGGCCGGTGGCCGTCCCGATCGTCTGCGTCGTCTGACCGACCATCGTCGTGATCGGCGTGATCGCCGAGCTGACCGTCTGCGTGACCTGCTGGATCGGGCCGGTCGACAGCACGTTGGACAGCGTGGTGCCGCCGTTCGAAACCGCGTTGCCGACCTGCGTCACGAGGCCGCCGACGGCGCCGGTGACGGGGGCGAGTGGCGACAGCGGGCCGCTGCCGAGGCTCGTCACCAGGTTGCCGGTCTGCGTGACTGCGCCGCCGAGCTGGTTCACCACGCCGCCGGTGCTGGCGACCGTGACGCCGACCGGGTCTTTCGTTGCGCCGAGCTGGCCGAGGCCGTTGCCGAGGCCATTGCCGAGTGCAGTGACCGCGCCGCCGACGTTCTGGATGATGCCGCCCGCGGCCTGCGTCGTGGCCGGGTTGACGCCGGGCAACGACTGGCTCGCGACGACGCCGCCGAGGTTTGACACGGTGCCGCCGAGATCGGTGACGAGATTGCTGCCGCTTGCGAGGACCTTACCCACTGCGTTCGACGACACACCGGAGGTGCCGCTCGTACCGCTGGACGTTCCGCTCGTCGTGCCGCTGGTGCTGCCGCTCGTCGAGCCGCTCGTGCTGCCACTGGTCGAGCCGCTGGTGCCGCCCGACGTGCTGCCGCTTGTCGAACCGGACGTGCCGCCCGAGGTGCTGCCGCCCGACGTGGAGATCGAGTCGCCACCGCCCGAGCTGGAGCCGCCGCTGAGCCCCTTGCTGATGGAACCGGAGCCGCCGCACGCGGAGAGGGAAAGCATGGCTGCCACGGTGGCCGCGATCATAGTCGTCCGGAGCGTGCCATGAGGGATAACCTGAATGTCCATTTCGTCCTCGCATTGAAGCTGATGTTGTGTTGAGTGATGCGAGGATTACTCTGCAACTGTCGTGCCATTTCGATGGCCGACGGTTCGACGATTGGTTTTAAACGGGGCAATTCCTTGTCGGAAAAGGGATTTAGGCAAACTGAAAGATTGTTGAATCTGTTTAAGAACGGTCGAGCGAGAACGGTTTCGGCCGCTTCGTAACGTAACGTCACAACATTGGCGTTACGCGTGCGGCGTAACGTGGGCGGGCGTGCAGGCCTGGCGGGCAGTCCGGCTGTTTTACTGGTGGATTAGGTGTGCACATCTAACCTATCGTAAGTCCTATGTGTAAGTCGTACCGAAACGCCGTACAAATACGCTGTGCTTACGGAAAGTTTTTTCGATCCGGCCTTGAAAGAGGTTGGAAGTTAAATAGGATCGGATATAGAATCCGGAGCAGGTGTAAGGAAATGTACAGCTCGGTACACAACGTTCGGGGAGGGTCACTATCGCGAATGTTAACTTGCATCAAATTGTGATACATGCCCCTCGGGGTGACATATAAAGAAAGCGCACCCGGTTGTCGTTACTTAGTTGTGGCGAACGACGCGGGGCAAGGGCCAGATATACGGGAACTACAACGTATAAAAGGCCAAAAAACGTACATACAGGCACGAGGAATTAAAAAATGAAAGCACTCATCAAGCGCTTCCTCAAGGAAGAAGACGGGGTTACCGCAATCGAGTACGGGCTGATTGCGGGTCTGATTGCAGCCTTGATCATTGCCAGCGTGACGACCATCGGCACGAAGATCTCGGCTCTGTTCTCCACGATCGCCAGTTCGTTGCCCTGACCCTTGCAGTTCGTTGGGGGCGAGCGAGCCGCGATTGCGGCTCGCTCGCTGTTACATGGGCATGCGCAGTCGATCGCGATATGGCATATCTCATCAGCACCAGCTTTTTTTTTGCCTGGGCCGTCCTTGTTGCTGCCGGTGATATTCGATTTCGACTCGTTCGGAATTCGCTTGTCATCTGCGGAGGCATTGCTGCACTCGTTAGTTCACTGATAAACGCAAATCCGTTTGGTATTTCAACCGAGCAGGCATTGATCGGCATGCTGGTCGGTTTGGTCGGTTTCTTCCCGCTTTTTGCGATGCGCGTCATGGGTGCGGCGGACGTCAAGGTATTCGCGGTTCTCGGTGCGTGGTGCGGCTTGCCGATATTGCTTTGGCTGTGGGTTATTGCCAGCCTTGCCGCCGGATTGCACGTCCTTGGACTGATGTTGCTGACGCATACGCCGCTTGGGGCGTTATGGGTGCGCGGACTGCCGGCAATGGCGCTCGGCGGGCGTCGCTCGACACCGTACGCGGCGTGTCTCGTTGTTCCCGCGGCAATTTGGCTGGCCTATCTGGTCGTAACCTGGAGCGGGCGATGAAACGACAATATCGACCGGGGGCGCGCTTGCGGGAGCGAGGGGCGACTGCCGTCGAGTTCGCGCTGGTGTTTCCGCTGTTTTTCCTGATTCTGTACGCGATCGTGACGTTCGGGCTGATCTTTGCGGTTCAGCAGAGCCTGACGCTTGCCGCGACCGAAGGGGCGCGTTCGGCACTGAACTACGTCTACGAGGCCAACGGGTCGGGTACGAAGGCACTGACGGACCGGGCGAGTGCGGCAAAGGCGACGGCTGTCGGTCTCACTTCGTGGCTGACCAACGTCCAGATCCCGGCGCCGGTATCGGGAACATGCAGCTACGACCCGACGATGTATTGCGTGACGGTCACGGTGACCTATCCGTACCAGGCCCATCCACTGGTTCCGTCCCTGCCGTTTCTGGGTCTCGTCACGCCGACACAGCTTACGGGCACGGCCACGGTCCAGATCAATCCGGCCACCATCCTATGAGCCGGGCAGTACGCATAGCGGGTCACATACACACGGCTGTGTCCGCGCTCGAACATAACTACATCAATCTACGGCACCGACATTCACCATGGCCAACAACTTGACGAAGATCATCGCCGGGCTGCTGATCGCAATCGCTGTTCTGCTCGGGATCTATGCTTGGACGCTTGGTCGCGCGCCGGCCCACTCGCCAGTCGTGGCCGCGCCGGCTGCAGCGGCGCAGTCGGTGCCGATCGTCGTGGCGGGCCGCCTGCTGCCGGCCGGCCAGCCGATTCCCGCCGATGCATTGAAGCTCGCGCAGGCTCCGTTGATGCCGATGGGCGGATTCAGCGATCCGGCGCCCCTCGTCGGTCGCGTGCCTGCGAACGACATTCTCGCTGCAGCACCGGTGCTCGAAGGCGGGTTGACCTCCGGATTGGCCGACCAGGTGGCGCCCGGTGAGCGCGCGGTCGCCGTCAAGGTCGACGAGACGAACGCGGTCGGCAACCGGTTGCGGCCCGGCAACTTTGTCGATGTGTTCCTGAACCTGCGGCGCGACGGCTCAGGCGGCGCGCAGGCGATCTCGGAGATTCCCGGTACGCAGGCACGCCTGCTGTTGTCGAAGGTCCGCGTGCTTTCGTTTGGCGACGCGACCTCGGATCGGGACGGCGGCGGCGGGCCGAGCGGCGCGGTCCGGACCGCGGTGCTCGCCGTGCCGACGGCACAGGTCGATGCGCTCACGCTTGCCGAAGCAAGCGGCCGTTTGACGCTCGCGCTGCGTAATCCGCGCGACACCGATATCGCGACACAGACGGTTGCGGTTCGTACGGCAGTCGGGGACGCGACGCCGTCTGCGCAAGCCGCGAGCGGCGTATGGCTGGATGACCTGTCGGGCGGACGTATACGCGGTATGCCCCGTGCGCCGGTTGCCTCGCGCGCGCCTGCTGTCATGGCCCGGGGAGGCGGCAGCAGCATCGAAGTCATTCGTGGCGGGCGTGCCGAAACGGTCGCCTATTGACATCAACGTACGATCATCGACAGCAGCAACGGAAGAGAGGGCCGCGCGACGGCCTCCGACACAATGACAAACAAACTGATTGCATACGCGATTGCTATTTGGGCCATGACCTTTGCCGTCCTGACGGAGGCTGCCGGCACAAACGGGTCGATTGACCTTGCGGTCGGCTCGCAACGTCAGGTTGCTGCCGGCCGCACGCTGCAACGGATCGCGGTTGGCGATCCGTCCATCGTCGACGTGCTGGTCATGAAGGGGAGCCATGCCGGATCGGTGCTGCTGGTTGCGAAGGCACCGGGTTCGACGAACGTGCTGTTGTGGGAACGGGGCCGTGACGAACCGACTGTGTGGAACGTCAATGTCGTCGATGCGGCTGCTCAGGCAGTACTTGAAGGCTCGGGGCCGAAGGTCAAGGCATACGGCGGAGCCGCGGTCTTGTCGGGCTCCGCGACGTCGCTCGATGCGCATGAACGCGCCGTGGCCGTCGGCAAGCGGATAGGCGGCAAGGACGGCGCAGTGATCGACGCATCGACGGTCGGTAACCGGAGCGTCGTGCAGGTCGACGTGCGCGTCGTCGAATTCAGTCGCTCAGTGCTGAAGGAAGCAGGGCTGAACTTCTTCAAGCAGAGCAACGGGTTCGCGTTCGGGGCATTTTCGCCGGGTGGTCTTCAGTCGGTGACGGGCGGCGCGACGTCGGGTTTTCAGGCGACGGCCGGCATTCCGATCGCGTCGGCGTTCAACCTGGTCGTGAATTCCGCCGGCCGCGGCATCTTCGGCAATATTTCGATTCTCGAAGCGAACAACCTGGCCCGCGTGCTTGCGCAACCGACGCTGGTGGCGTTGTCGGGGCAGAGCGCGAGTTTCCTCGCGGGCGGCGAAATTCCGGTACCGGTGCCGCAGGCACTGGGCTCGACGGCGATCGACTGGAAGCAGTACGGCGTCGGTCTGACGCTGACGCCGACCGTGCTGAGCCAGCACCGGATTGCGCTGAAGGTCGCACCCGAGTCGAGCCAGCTCGACTTTCAGCACGGCGTAACGATCAACAGCGTGTCGGTGCCGGCCATCACGACCCGGCGCGCGGACACGACTGTCGAACTGGGCGATGGCGAAAGCTTCGTGATCGGCGGCCTGATCGACCGCGAAACGATGTCGAATATCAGCAAGGTGCCGGTCCTGGGCGATCTGCCGATCATCGGTGCTTTCTTCAAGTCGCTGAATTACCAGCAGAACGACAAGGAACTGGTGATCATCGTGACGCCGCATCTAGTGGCGCCGATCGCGAAGGGCGCGCCGCTGCCGGCGACGCCGGGCGAGTTGTCCGAGCAGCGTGACGGGCCGGTCTGGCGCTCGTATCTTGGCGGCATTGCGTCACCCGATGCCGCGCCGGGATTTTCGAAATGACTGCACGGCGCGGTGTCGCGCGATATGGATTCGGGGATATTCAACGTGAACGCGAGAACCCATTCATTGGCTGAGCCCGCAGTGACTGACTATTTTGTATGCGCATCGCACCATGACGAGCATCTCCGCTGGCTGGGGGGCACGCTCGTCTCGGCCGGTACGGTGGAGGCGGTGTCGCTGGAGCCCGGCGCACTGGCCCAGCGCATCTCGGGGCTCAACCCCGCGATCGTCTTCATCGATTTTTCCCGCGCCCAAGCCGAGGCAAGTGCTGCCGCGGCGGCGGTGCGTCTCGCGCATCCAAGCTTGCCGGTCGTTGCGCTCGGTATGCTGGCTGAACCGGAAAGCGCACTTGCTGCGCTGCGGGCCGGCGTGCGCGATTTCATCGACGTGTCCGGCAGCGCGGAAGACGCGTTGCGTATCACGCGCGGGCTGCTCGATCATGCCGGCGCGGAATCTGCCAATCGCCACGGCAAGTTGGTCGCGCTGCTCGGCGCGCGCCCCGGGATGGGCGTGAGTACGCTCGCATCGAACCTGGCCGTATGGCTGCACAAGCGCGGGGCGGCCGGCAAGGTCGCAGGCGACGCGTCCGCGTTCGGTGTCGCCACGCCGCATGCCCGTCAAACCGCGCTCGTCGACCTCGGCCTGCCGGCGGGCGATAGCGTGCTGTTCCTCAATACGCGTTGCGAATTTCACTTTGTCGAGGCCGTCCGCAACCTGCGCCGCATCGACCGGACGTTCGTCAACACGGCTCTCGCACGACACGCGAGTGGCGTCGCACTGACGACGCTGTCGTCGAATCTCGCCGATTTGCGTGACGTGTCGTACGCCGCGTGTGTCGGCCTGCTGAACCGGTTGCGCGCATTCTTCGATCAGCAGATCGTCGATCTGGGCGGTTTTACCAACCTCGAGTTCGTCGCGCAGATCGCGGCGGTTGCCGACGAGGCGTGGCTCGTCTGCGACCAGGGCGTCGCGTCGATCGTCTCCGCGGTCGATCTGCTCGAAGGGCTACGCGATGCGGGAGTCGACCTCGGCAAGGTGCGTCTCGTCGTCAATCAGTACGACGCAGCGCTGAGCCTGACGCCGGCCCAGATCGCGGACCGGCTCGGCATCGCGTTGCTGACGACCCTGCCTGCGCGGCGCGTGTCGATCGGGCAGGCGGCGAACCAGGGGCGGCTCATCGTCGACATGGCCGAGCGCGACCCCTATGTGCGTGCGCTCGAGCCGCTCGCGGAGCGACTGACAGGCACGGTGGCGGCCGGAAAGACCGCCGCTTCGGGGCTGTCCGTGCTCAAGCGTTTCATTCAACCTTCGTCCAAGCGTTCGTAAGCGATGGCACACGACATTCAATTTGCCGACGGCGCCGCGCCGTTCTCCCAGTCGCAGCAGTTCCATGACATCAAGAATGCCGCGCACGAACACTTGCTGACGCGCATCGAGGAACTGGGGGCCGAATTCGGTCGTTGGTCGCGCCAGGCGATCAACCAGTTTGTCGATCTGGAAATCGACAGCTTCGTGCGTTTGCGGCGCATTCCGCTCAACGAGAACGAGGTCAGGACGATTGCAGAGGCGTTGACCAAGGAGCTTGCCGGGTTCGGGCCGATCGAGGATCTGCTCGCCGATCCGCATGTCGAGGACATCCTGATCAACGGCTACAACGACATCTACGTATCGCGCCACGGGATTCTGGTCAAGCTGCCGATTCGCTTTACCGACAACGCGCACCTGCTGCGTATCGTGCGACGCATCCTTGCGCCGATCGGCCGCCGCCTCGACGAATCGAATCCGATGGTCGATGCGCGGCTGCCGGATGGTGGGCGTGTCAATGTGGTGATCGAGCCGCTGTCGATCGACGGGCCGATCGTGTCGATCCGGAAATTCCGCAAGGATCCGCTCAAGCCGGCCGATCTGCTTGGCAACGGCACGTTCAATGCGGAGATCGGGGCGCTGCTCGAGGCGGCGGTCGAGGCACGCTGCAACATCCTCGTGTCGGGCGGTACGAGCTCAGGCAAGACTTCGCTGCTTAATGCGCTCGCGTTCCATATCCCCGAGCCGGAGCGTGTCGTGACGATCGAGGATACGGCCGAACTGTCGCTGAATCACCCGCATGTCGTACGCCTCGAAAGCCGGCCCGGTGGTTTCGACGGGACCGGCGTCGTGTCGATTCGCGATTTGCTGCGCAATACGTTGCGGATGCGCCCGGACCGGATCATCGTCGGCGAAGTGCGCGGCGGCGAGGTGCTCGAGATGCTGCAGGCGATGAACACGGGCCACGACGGCTCGATGGGGACGGTGCACGCGAGTTCGCCGCGCGAGTGTCTCTATCGTCTCGAGATGCTGGCCGGTTTTGCCGGGTTCCAGGGTACGGAATCGAGCCTGCGTCGGCAGATCGCGAACGCGATCGACTTCATCGTGCAGATCGGCCGTCTGTCGAACGGGCGGCGCCGGATCCTGTCGATTACCGAGGTCACCGGACTGTCGGACAACATCATCGCGACGCAGGAACTGTATCGCTATGAGGCGCGCGTGACGCCCGATGGCGAAGAGGTCGACAACTGGGAATCGCTCGGCATTCATCCGCATTCGCCGAAGCTTGCTCGCTTCCGTCAGACGCTGCAGGGCGGCTTCGGCGGGAATGGTGGCGGCGGTTTCGGCGGAGGGTTCGGCCGCGGAGGCGGGGGTTTCAATGTATAGCGTGCTCGCAATGGCGCTTCTGATGGCGGCCGCCGCGCTGATGCTGTGGCGACACGGGGAGATGAAACGCGATCGCGCCGACGTCCAGCGCTTCATCGACAGCCGGATCGAACCCGGTGCGCGAGCGGGGGGTGTGCCGCTGCGGGATACCCGGGCGGCGTCTGCCGCAGCGGCAGCGCCTGCCGCGACACGCGTATCACCCGGTGTTCCGGCTTCGCAATGGGGCCGCTGGCGGGCGGTCGCGACCGAATATTTCGGCAACGTGGCAAGCCGCGCGGGAATTGAGGGGGCGCTCGGCAAGGCGTTGCTTGCGGTGCTGGCGCTGACCGTGGCCGCGCTCGCGGCAGGCGACCGGGGTGGATGGCTTGGCGGCATCGCTGCGCTCGTCTGCGGTGCGGCGGTGCTCGCATTCTGGCTGGTGTCGCGCATTCATCGGCGGCGCCTGATGATCGTTCGTCAGCTGCCGTCGTTTCTGGACGGGATCGTGCGGCTCGTGACGCTGGGCAATAGCGTGCCGGCTGCGTTCCAGGCCGCGCTGCAGACGACCGAGGCGCCGTTGCGCGGTTGCCTGGAC
Organism: Burkholderia sp. BCC1993; assembly: GCF_905339865.1. NCBI lineage: Bacteria > Pseudomonadati > Pseudomonadota > Betaproteobacteria > Burkholderiales > Burkholderiaceae > Burkholderia > Burkholderia sp. BCC1993. The sequence goes on from NZ_CAJPGZ010000005.1 coordinate 402,006, forward strand.
CACGTGTCCCGGATGCTGCGTACGGGTGTCGAGATCGATCGCGCGATGATGCATATCGCGAGTGTGTACCACACCAAGGAGTTCGAACTGGTCGGGTCGGTGCTGCGTCTGTCGGTACGGTACGGCGGTCGCGCGGACATCATGCTCGACCGGATGTCGACGTTCATGCGCGACCTCGAACAGGCCGAGCGCGAACTGGAGGCAATGTCGTCGGAAACGCGGCTGTCTGCATGGGTGCTCGTCATGCTGCCGATTGCGATCGGCAGCTTCGTCATTGCGACCAATCCGCTCTATCTCCAGTCGATGTGGAACGACTACACCGGTCGCCAGTTGCTGGTCCTCGCCTTCATGCTGCAGGTTGCGGGCGGGATCTGGCTTTACCACATGGCCAAACTCAGGTGACGGCATGACAGCCAATCAACTTGGTTCGCTCGCACTGGTGCTTGGCGCGCTGGGCATCCTGATGCTGGCGCTGCTCGCGATCCGTAGTGCGAAAGCGCAATCGCGCAGCGGCCGGACACTGACCGACGCGCTCGAGCGGCGGCTCGCCACGCTGGCGGCCGCAAGCGGGCGGGCAGCGCAGGATACGCACGAGCCGTTGCTGAAAGATTCGGATGTGCGGCAGGCAGCCGGTCGACCGTTGCGATTCGCGCAGGTGCAGGCGCGCCTGTCGACGCTCGGGATGCGCTGGCTGGATACCGGTATCGGTCGGCTTGTCGTTGCCGAAGAAGATCGGCTGCTGCTCGAGCAATGCGGTTTTGTCGATACGCGTACGCGCGGCTTGTTCCTGAGTGCGCGGATCGCCTGCTCGATTCTCATTCCGTTTGCCTACATCGGCGTGGTTGGGCCGCATGTGAGTGGCACGCAGTGGTGGTTCGGCGTGGGCATTTCGTTCATCGTCGGATTCATGGTGCCGAAGCTCTACCTGCGGCGCCGTGCCGCGAAGCGTCGACAATCGGTGATCGACGAACTGCCGTTGCTGGTCGACATGCTGCGTCTGCTTCAAGGGGTCGGCCTGTCGCTCGATCAGAGTATCCAGGTCGTCACGAACGACTTCAAGAGCATGATGCCGGTGCTCTCGTCGGAAATGGAGATCGCCCAGCGGCAGTTCGCGGCGGGGCGCACGCGCGAGCAGTCGTTGCAGCGGTTGTCGACGGGCTTTGAAAACGAGGATCTACGCGCCATCGTGCGATTGCTGATCCAGGTCGACAAGCACGGCGGCGCAGTCCAGGAGCCGCTCAAGCAGTTCGGCGAACGCTTGCGCGAGGCGCGTCGTGCAATGCTGCGCGAGCGTATCGGCCGGCTGACGGTGAAGATGACGGGCGTGATGATCGTGACGCTTCTACCCGCGCTGCTGATCGTGACGGCCGGGCCGGGGATGATTTCGGTATTGCGTGCGCTGAGCCGGGCGCAGCACTGACGCAGGGAAGGGGAAGGACGGAAGATGAAACGCATCGATGAAGTCGCGAAAGTGGCCGGCGTGGTGGCGATGGCGAGCCTGCTTTGCGCGTGTTCGGCGTTCAAGGAAAGCGGGTACGGCGTCGGTCCGCAGGCGGAGCGTGCGGCATTGATGGACGCCGCGGCCCAGAAACAGGCGGCGCCCGATACGCCCGGCATGTATCTGGGCCTGATCGAGCGGATGCAGTCGCAAGGACTGTATTACGCATCGCTGGCGCATATCGACGCGTACGAGAAGCAATACGGTGCGTCACCACAGACCATCCTGCTGCGTGCCGATGCGTTGCGCATGACCGACCAGCCGGCCGCGAGCACGGCCGTGTATACGCAACTGCTCAATACGCCGCTGGCAGCACGCGGGTATCGCGGACTGGGGCTGATCGCCGGTGCGGCAGGTGATTTCCCGCGCGCCGCGCAGGCATTGTCGCAGGCGACGGTGCTGGCACCGACCGATGCCGTGACGCTGTCGGATCTCGCCTACGCGAAATTGCGCTGCGGCGATATCGACGGTGCGCGCATCCCGCTGATGAAGGCAGCCGAACTCGACCAGAGCAATCCGAAGATCATCAGCAACCTGATGCTCTACCTGCTCGCATCCGGCCGTACGCACGATGCACAGCGGCTCATGGCGCAGCAGAAGCTGTCGGCCGAGATTCGCAACGACATCCGCGGCGACGCGACGAAAATCGCGACGGCAGCGCGTGCATGGCGCCGCGCGGCGTCGTCATCGGTCGCGGCGGTGACGCCTGTCGGTTCGGGCAGCGTGATCAACGTGTCTGGCGCCGATGTCGCACGTCGGCCGTCGCCAGTCGCAAACATTCAGGGATTCGATCCCACGGCGCCGCTGTTGCAGCGGTTTGCACAATGACAAAGCATTCGGGGGGAAGGGACATGACGAACGACAAACGCTTCAATCGCCGCGTGGCACGGCTGCACCGCGGTATCGCAGTGATTGTGTTGATGGGCGCTGCAACGGCAGCACATTGCGAGGAATCGATGTCGCCCGCGTCGGAAATCGGCCACTCGACCGACGCGCTGCTTGCGCTGCAGCGAGACAATCGGGCAGCCGGACCGGCGTTGCCGATGCTTGGCGATACCGCGTCCCTGAGCTACCAACGCTACCTCGATTCGTTCAAGCACAAGATTCCGGAGTCGATGGGGTCACCGGTCAACACGAACGGCAACGGCGGATCTGGTGGACAGCAGTCCGCGCAATCGTATTGAGCGAGGCGACAATGATCGCGGCTCGCCATTCGTCCCATCGCCTGACCGCACGGGGTCATGCCGCACCGCGCCGCCAGCGCGGCGCCGTCGTCGTCATGGCGTCCGTATGGATATTACTGGCGATGGTGATTCTCGGTTCGGTCGACATCGGCAACGTGTTTCTGGCACGTCGTGACATGCAGCGCGTCGCCGATCTTGCGGCACTCGCCGCGGTCCAGCGGCTGGACGACACGTGTGCAAACGTGACGAGCGTGGCGACGAACAACGCATCGAAGAACGGCTTTTCCGTCGGCGGCGCCACAACGCTGTCGGCCGATTGCGGTTACTGGGCACCGACGGCTACCGGGACGTCGAGCACGTTCTATACGTCAAAGACGTCGATCCCCAAGCTTACCCAGCTTAATGCGGTCCGGGTCACGATTTCCAAGGTGATGCCGTATTTCTTCTTCGGACCGACGCGCACCGTCACCGCCACGTCGACCGCGAAGGCGACCAATATCGACACGTTTTCGATCGGCGCGACGCTGGCCGCCGTCGGCGGAGTCGGCTGCTCGGGAGTCCCAACTGGCAATCCCGGCCTTGTGAATGCGCTGCTGGGCGCGCTGCTGCAAGGACAGAGCGGTACGCCGCTGACGCTCAATCTCGCGTCCTACCAGGGGCTCGCGTGCGCGAACGTCAAGCTGGGTGATATCGCCGTCGCACTGCAGTCGCTGTCGGTCGGCAACGGAACGATGGGCGGGCTGGTCAATGCGCAGGCATCGGTCGGCACGCTGCTCAAGGCGATGGTGGCGGCCGTCGGGAAGACCTCTACGCTCGGCGCCACCGTGCAGTCGAGTGCCACAGGCGCGTTGAACGACATCCTCAGCCTGAGCCTGCTCAGCAATTCCAACATCAACGTCGCGAGCCTGACCGGGCAGAGTGGCACGTCGCTGCTGAAGCTCGGTCTCGCGAATACGCAGGCGGCGGCCGACGCAACCGTGAATGTGCTCGATCTCGTGATGGCGACGGCGCAGATCGCACAGAGCGGCAAGCCTGGCATCGTGATCGGTGCCAATGTGCCGCTGACACTGCCGAACGGCAATTCCGTATCGATCGTACAGCTGCAGGCGCAGGTCATCAGTCCGCCGACCATCGCGGTCGGCGAGGGAGGAAAGGATGCGACTGGCGCGTGGCGCACGGTCGCGACGAATGCGCAAATCGGCCTCTATCTCGTCGTCAATCTTGGTGTGAACCCGCTGCCGGTCGTGGTGTCCGCGAACGTGTACCTTCCGCTTTACGTGCAGCTCGGTGCCGGAAGTGCGACGCTGCTGTCGACCAATTGCCTGACCATGCCGAATTCGGCCACGATCAGCGCGCAGCCGAGCGTCGCGAATCTCTGTATCGGACAGCCGCCGCTCAGCGGTAACCTGCTCAACCTGCCGGCGACCTACAGCTGCTCGACGCCGGCCCAGGTAGTCGACGTGCTGGTCCTGGGCGGTGCGGTCGAGGTTGCCGCGACCGTCTCGAACGTATCGGTGAATCTGGCCGGAAACAGCGCGACCAATACATTCTACGGGCGGGGCGGAAGCGATCCATCGTACTACTGGACGACCAACACGAATGCATTGGGTTCTGCCGTGAATAACGCATTGGCTGGCCTGAAGTCGGCCACGATCACGCCGACCGTTAAGGTGCTGTTCGGACTGTTCTCGGTCACGATCACCCCGGATTTTCTTTCGTCGCTGCTGTCGGTCTTGACCACGGTTCTGAGCCCGCTTTTGAGCGCGCTGGACGGTATTATCGGTCCGCTGCTGGATCTGCTTGGCGTCCAGCTCGGTGCCGCCACGGTGCATCAGATGTCGCTGACCTGCGGCGCTGCGCAAACTGTCAGTAATTAGAGAAGCAAGACCACCCGATGAGAACCCCCTCCGCAATCGCAGAACTCGACCTGTACGTCTGGGAAGGCAAGGCGGACATTGTCGACCGCGTTGCCCGCTGCATGGCGAGCTTCGACGTCGAAGTGATCCGCGCCGACAATGCGGAAATCTCGCCGGAGCGCGCCGCATTGCGGCCATCGCTCGCGATCATCAGCGTGACGATGATCGAAACCGGCGCGGCGTTCCTGCGCGACTGGCAGGCCAACATCGGCATGCCGGTCGTCTGGGTCGGCGCGGCGCGCGACCACGACGCGTCGCAGTATCCGCCCGACTATTCGCACATCCTGCCGCTCGACTTCACGTGCGCCGAGCTGCGCGGGATGATCGGCAAGCTCGTCACACAGCTGCGCGCGCATGCGGCCGATACGCTGCGGCCGTCCGAACTCGTCGCGCACTCGGAGTCGATGCAGGCGCTGCTGCACGAGGTCGATACGTTCGCCGACTGCGACACCAACGTGCTGCTGCACGGCGAAACCGGCGTCGGCAAGGAACGCATCGCACAATTGCTCCACGAAAAGCATTCGCGCTACCGCGACGGCGAATTCGTGCCGGTCAACTGCGGTGCGATTCCGGACGGCCTGTTCGAATCGCTGTTCTTCGGGCACGCAAAAGGCTCGTTTACCGGCGCGGTGGTTGCGCATAAAGGCTATTTCGAGCAGGCGGCGGGCGGCACGCTGTTCCTCGACGAAGTCGGCGATCTGCCGTTGTATCAGCAGGTCAAGCTGTTGCGCGTGCTCGAGGACGGCGCCGTGCTGCGGGTCGGCGCGACGACGCCGATCAAGGTCGATTTCCGTCTCGTCGCGGCCAGCAACAAGAAGCTGCCGCAGCTCGTGAAGGAAGGCCTGTTCCGCGCGGATCTTTATTACCGGCTCGCGGTGATCGAACTGAGCATTCCGTCGCTGGAAGAGCGGGGCGCGGTCGACAAGATCGCGCTGTTCAAGTCGTTCGTTGCGGAGGTGGTGGGCGACGAACGGCTCGCGCAACTGTCCGACCTGCCTTACTGGCTCGCGGATGCGGTCGCGGACAGCTATTTCCCCGGCAATGTGCGCGAACTGCGCAACCTTGCGGAGCGCGTTGGCGTGACGGTGCGGCAAACGGGCGGCTGGGATGCCGCGCGACTGCAGCGGCTGGTCGCGCATGCGCGCAATGCGGCGCAGCCGGTGCCGGTGGAGAGCGCGGCGGAGGTCTTCGTCGACCGCAGCAAGTGGGACATGAACGAGCGCAGCCGCGTGATCGCGGCCCTCGACGCAAACGGCTGGCGACGCCAGGATACGGCGCAACAGCTCGGCATCAGCCGGAAGGTACTGTGGGAAAAGATGCGCAAATATCAGATCTTCGACGAAGAGCCCGAGACCCGCGAAAGCGAATAATTAATGCGATAAAATCGCGCTGAATTACAACGACACGGGCAGGAATCAAAATTCATGAGCCATATGACGGGGTGGGGGCGGGCGTGGGTGTTGCTCGCGATGATGGGAGGCACGCAGGGCGCGTTCGCGCAGGGATTGGCGGGCAATGCATCGCCGGCGGTACAGCAGGCGTCGGCACCGGTGGCGGCGATTCCGGTGATCGATCAGCAGGTTCAAACCTCGATACAGCCGCAGGCAGGCGAGACGACGGGGCAGAGCACGGTTGACGAACTGCAGCGCCAGATCCAGGCGCATTCGCTGACGGAAATGCGCACCAGCTATAACGGCAGCTACGGCGCGAGCCAGCTGTTCAGCGTGAAGGACGGTTCCTATTTCGTCGCGCTGTTCCAGCAGAAGGCGTTCTGGCGCGTGATCAAGACTTACGACGAATCGCGGGCGGAAGCGATCTATCGCGATTTCTCGCGTCAGGCGGAACGGCTGTCCGTCAACGAGCTGCGTGCGGCGAAGCTGGAATCGCAGAAGGTGCAGACGGACCGGCAGATCGAAGTCGCGCAGGAGCGCGCGCGGCGTCTGCAGGCCGACATCTCGATCGCCCGCGAGCAGCAGGCGGCGGTCGCGGATCGTCAGAAGAGCGTCCGCAACGAAACGGCGGCGCTGCAGGCGCAACAGGCGGCGCTTCAGTCGCAACTGCGCGCATTGCAGCAGCAGGTGCGTTCGCTGCAGCGGGAGGCCGACGCAGGTTTGCCGACGACGGCACACTGAGCGATCACGGCACGGCCGGTGCGGCGACATGCCGCGCCGACGCGCCAGAAAAAAGGGCAAGCCGCTTGGCTTGCCCTTTTGTTTTACTGGCCGTCCGGCACGATGCGCCGGCGGCGCGTGACGATCACCGGCCCGTTGCCGCCGCGTGCGTCGGACGGCGACGTGTTGCCCGATGCGTCGCCGGCATCGCGCGGTGCGCCGTAGCTTTCGCGCGGTGCGCCATAGCCTTCGCGGGGCTCGCGCGGCGCGCCATAACCCTCGCGCGGTTCACGGGAACCGTAACCTTCACGCGGCTCGCGCGAGCCGTAGCCGCCGCCGTCGCCACGCGATTCGCGGGGGCCGCCGTGCGAGCCGTACGGGCTGTGGCCGCCGCCTTCGCGGCCGCCCGGCCGACCGCCGGGCCGCGGGCCGCGGGGACCGCCGCCGCCCGGGCGCGAGCCGCCCGTATCGAGCTGGATCGTGGAAATCGCACGCTTGTAGATGCCTTGCAGACCCACGGGGGTGCGCAGCATCACCAGGTACTGGTCGAACGACTCGATACATCCCGTCAGACGAATGCCGTTGACGAGATAGATTTCAACACGCTTACGTTCCTTGCGCGCCGAATTGATGAAGTCGTTTTGCGGATGGGATTCTGCGGGATTGGCCATTGAGGTGCGGCAGGAGCCTGCGTCAGAGAATATGTTGTGCGTGTGTGTGTGGCGTGGTCGCCCACCAAGTGTTTGGCGGGATTTTACCCTGTTCGTTCCACCAGCGCGCAGCCGTGATTGTGTCGAACCGTAACCCACTATAGACGTTCCCGTGCATTTTCGCGATTCGGTCAAATGGCTAGTGCCGTTTCGTTACGTCGCGTTACGAATCTCGCAATGGCGTAGCACCTGGCGGCGCGCGGCGGGATTACATTCCACGCGCATGCCGGGCAGGCCGGCGGATCCGGGAAGGGGAACATGAACAAGAGGGGATTGGCGGTGTGGATCGGAAGTGTGGCGTTGCTCGCTTCCGGCAGTGCAATGGCGGGGCGTGTCGACCTGTCGGTGGGCATCGGCGTGCCGGTCGCACCGGTCTATGTCGAGCCGGCACCGGTCTATGTGGCGCCGCAGCCTGCGGTGGTCGCTTATCCGGGTTACGGATACGGCTACTACGGCGACGAGGATGACGACGGCTACCGGAAATGGCGCAAGCACTATTACAAGCATTGGCGCAAGCATCATCACGACGACGATGATGATTGAGCGCGACGTGCGTAGCGCCGGCGCCGGTGACGATCAGAACGCGTAGTCCGGGTTCTTCGGGTCGAACGCGGATTCGTCGAGCGTCGCCGGCGCGATTTTCTCGATGACGATCCGTTCGAAGATCCTGCCGTCGTTGTCATAGGACTCGATGGTCCTGAAGTAGGGCGCGTGCAGGTCGAGCCCGAGGATTTCCTTTTTCGCGTAGAACTGCGGCCGGCCGGTCGGCGTCTCGTAGGTGAGCGCGACGACGCGCACTCCGCCGATCGTCTTCGCTTCCACCTGGGTCGGCCGCTGCACGCCGGCTTCCTGGTATTTCCGTCCTTCGGTCAGGTACAGGTTCGTGATGAACTCGGTGCCGAGATCCTTCACCTGGTGATTCGACTGCGCACGCGCGAGTGCGCCGTCGAGCGCCGTCCACAACGGAATCTTGCCGAGCAGGCCGCCGAGATGGCCGTACATCTCGTCCTTGCGCCGTGTCGTGTCGTAGATCGTCTCCTGTCCCGCATGCGAGCCGCCCGGCAGCCATTTCGCATAAACGCGCAACGGCTCGCGGGTCGTCTTCACGAGCATGCGGTCCGGCGTGTCGGACCATTTCCCGCTGATGCGTTCCTGACGCACCAGCGTGAACTGGTATGACGGATAGCCGTTGGGACCATTGCGGATATAGAGCGGTACGGCGAGCGGATCGAGTGCCTTGAACAGCACCGTGAGCGTCGCGTCGTCGAGTTGCGCGAGCGTGCCGCGCTGGGCGGCCGAGCGCAGCCAGCGCGCCTGTTGCGCGACCGGCTCGCGCGTGACCTTCGCCAGCTCCGCCGGCAGTGCGGCCTCCTGTACCGCGCTCGCGGCATCGGCGGTTTCCTGGGCGTGCAGGCCGGCTTGCGCGAGCGACAGCACGCACGCGAGTGCCGCGGCGGCGTACCGCGCGCGGCGCTTTGTTCCTTCGTTCATCGACAGCGTCTCCCGGCGCGTTGGATCGTTCAGCCTTGCTTCGCGGCCTTGATCCTGGCGAGTTCCTCGTCACGCAGCGCGCGGCGCAGGATCTTGCCGACGTTCGTCTGCGGCAGTGCGTCGCGGAACTCGACGAATTTCGGCATCTTGTAGCCGGTCAGGTTCTTGCGGCAGTGCGCGAGCACGTCGTCGACCGTCAGCGTCGGGTCGCGGCGCACGACGAAGACCTTGATCCGTTCGCCCTGTACTTCGTCCGGGATGCCGATCGCAGCGGCTTCGCTGATGCCCGGATGCATGACCAGCACTTCCTCGATCTCGTTCGGATACACGTTGAAACCCGACACGAGGATCATGTCCTTCTTGCGGTCGATGAGGCGGATGAAGCCGCGCTCGTCCATCACGCCGATGTCGCCGGTGCCGAGCCAGCCGTCGGCGTCGATCACCTTCGCGGTTTCGTCGGGCCGCTGCCAGTAGCCGCGCATCACCTGCGGACCGTGCACGCACAGCTCGCCCGGCTCGCCGACGGCGGCCCAGGTGCCGTCCTCGCGACGAAAGCGCACGAGTGTCGACGGGGCGGGCAGGCCGATCGAGCCGCTGAACCCGGCCATGTCGCTCAGGTTCACCGGATTCATCGTGACGATCGGCGAGCATTCGGTGAGCCCGTAGCCTTCGACGACCGGCCGGCCCGTGACTTGCTGAAAGCGCTCCGCGACCGCGCGCTGCATCGCCATGCCGCCCGCCATCGCGAGCTTGAGGTTCGAGAAGTCGCGCTTGCAGAATTCCTCGTTGTCGAGGAACGCGTTGTACAGCGTGTTGATCCCGGTGATCCCGGTGAACGTTTCGTTGCGGATGATCTTCATCACCATGTTCATGTCGCGCGGGTTCGCGATCAGGATGTTGCGTCCGCCGAGCCCCATGAAGATGAACGCGTTCACCGTCAGCGAATAGATGTGATAGAGCGGCAGCGGCGTCAGCACGGTCTCGACGTCGCCGGACACCTGGTCGGCGATCCACGCCTTCGCTTGCAGCAGGTTCGCGATCAGGTTGCCGTGCGTGAGCATCGCGCCTTTCGCGACGCCGGTCGTACCGCCGGTGTACTGCAGGAACGCGAGATCGTCGCGGGTCGTCTGCACCGGCTGCGGTTTGCCGCGTGCGCCGAGCGCGAGGGCGGAGCGCAGCCGGATCGCCTGCGGCAGGTTGTAGGCCGGCACGAGCTTCTTCACGTGCTTCAGCACGAAATTGATCAGGCGTCCCTTCGCATTGAAACCGTCGGCGAGCAGGTCGCCGAGCGCGGTGACGATGATGTTCTTCACCTGCGTTTCCGGCAGTGCGTCCTGCAGCGTGCGCGCGAAGTTCTCGAACACGACGATCGTCTGCGCGCCGCTGTCCTTCAACTGGTGCGCGAGTTCGCGCGCGGTATAGAGCGGATTGACGTTGACGACGATCGCGCCGGCCTTCAGCGTGCCGAATAGCGCAACCGGGTACTGGAACGTGTTCGGCAGCATGATCGCGACGCGGTCGCCCGGCTTCACGCCGGTGCTTTGCAGATACGACGCGAACGCATCGACTTTCTGCGCGAGCGTGCGGTAGGTCATCGATGCGCCGGCGCTCACGTAGGCGACCCGCTCGGCGAAGCGCGTCGTGCATTCGTCGAAGAACTGCACGAGCGATGCGTATTGCGTGACGTCGATCTCGTGCGGCACGCCGGGCGGATACGACGCGTACCAGATGCCGTCGCTGTTCGGCGGGAGCTGGGCCGCTGCGGTTGCTGCGGATGAGGCCATGATGTGTCTCCGGTGTCGGCGAGAGTTAGCGCTTTAGCGCTTACTCTCACCCCATGCTTCGCGGTCGGTGAGAGTTAGCGCTTTAGCGCTTGCTCTCACCCCATGCTTCGCGGTCGGTGAGAGTTAGCGCTTCAGCACTTACTCTCACCCCATGCTTCGCGGTCGGCGAGAATTAGCACTTCAGCGCTTACTCGTACCCCATGTTTTTCGTCGACGAAAGCAAGCCTGCCGTGGCTCCCGCCGCATGACATTCGTTCGGCCCGGGCCAGCGCATCAACGCCGGCCCGGGCCGCCCATATCGTGAAACGCCGCCTGCGCGGCCTGGTGCGATCAGCTCGCCGAAGGCGCCGTCGCCGTATCGGCAGCAGCCGTACTCGACGACAGCCCGAACGCTTCGCTCGCACCCGCATCGTCGAGCACGGCCGCGAAGATCGACAACTGCGCGCTGTCGGGCATCGGCGCCTTCAGCGCGGCGACGATCAGCGAGGACAGCCGCGCGATCATCTGCACGTCGTTCATCGTGCGGCCTTGCGAGAATTCGTCGATCAGGCTTTCGGTTTCGGCACCGGCCAGCGCGCCGGACAGCGCGCCGATCGCGAAGTGCAGCCGCCAGCCGAGCTCGGTGCGCGGCAGATGCGGCAGCGCGCGCTGGAACGCATCGAAGAAGCGGCCGGCGACGCTCGCGTAGTGCGCGGTCAGGAAGTTGCGCACGAACGGCGACGGATCGGTGTACGCGCGGCCGATCAGCCGGAGGAACGCGGGGCCGCCGCGCTCGGGGTCGCGCGACGCCTTCAGCGCGGGAATGAACATCGCGCCGAGTACGTGCTCGCAGGTGATGTGCGCACCGAGCTGCGCATCGAAGCGGTCGAGGATGCCGAGGCGTTCCAGGTTGAGCTGGTCGAGCCGACGCGACAGCATCGCGTGGATCAGCGCTTCCTTGCTGCCGAAGTGGTAGTTGACCGCGGCGAGGTTCACCGTCGCACGCGACGTGATCTGCCGCATCGACATCGCTTCGAAGCCATGTTCGATGAACAGGTCCTCGGCCGCATCGAGAATGCGCGCTTTCGTCCCGCCGGTCTGCCGATTGCCGGATGACCGCGTCCCGGACGGTCGTCCCGCGGACGCTCGCCCCTCCTGACTTACTGCCATGTCCCGCCTCCCAATGCCGGTTGCCCGGCCGCGAACAGGTGATTTGATTATCTGATTCAAACAGCCGTTTTTATTAAGATAAAAAAACGCGTGCGGCGCGGGCAAGCGCGGAATCTGGACAAATTCCTCTAGTTCGATGTGCGGATGCGGAAAGCATGTCGCGCGGCCCAGGCGGGACGGGGCACGCGCGATGGTGCGCCGCGGCAATACGCGGCTTCAGCCGACGGTGGTACGCGTATTGACCGATTGCGTCATGTCGATGCCGCGCCGTTCGCGGCTGAACAGGATCAGCACGGCGATCACGATGGCGACTATGCCGGCCACGAGCGCCGGCGCGAAACTGTAGTTGTTGCCCTGGGAGACCGCGAGCGATGCCTGCATCGTCGCGTTGCCCGACGCGAGCAGGTTGCCGAGCTGGTAGACGACGCCGGGGAGGGTCGTGGGGGCGCGATAACCGCGAATCGGGAATAATCCCTACGAAATGAACTGTTGAGAAAACGGAAATGAACGTGCGCGTGACGAGCGACAGTCGTCTGTATCATTCCGGAAGGCTTTTTGTATCAGTCATGTAATGCACGCGATGCGCATCGCCACCGAATCAGGAGTCCAGATGACCGAACCGTCCGTTGCCGCGCTGCCCGTCCTGGAGACCGCGCGGCTGTGGCTGCGCCCGCGCGTGCTGGCCGACCTCGACGCGAGCATCGAGATGGATTGCGATCCCGAGGTCACGCGCTACATCGCGGGCCCGTGGCACGACCCCGACGAACATCGCCGCTTCGTCACGCACCGGATCACGCGCGCCTATCCGCCGGGCCTCGGTTACTGGTCGATCTTCGAGAAGGCCGCGCCCGACGCGTTCATCGGCTGGATCCTGCTGATTCCCGATTATGTGGGCGGCGCGCGCGACGTCGAGATCGGCTGGCGGCTCGTGCGCGCGGCGTGGGGGCGCGGGATCGCGTGCGAGGCCGCCGCGGCCGTCGTGCGTCACGCGTTCGACACCGTGCGGCTGCCGCGCGTGATCGCCGATATCGCGGAGGCGAACTCGGGTTCGCTGAACGTCGCGCGCAAGCTCGGGATGCGGCGCGTGAGCGTCGTTCACGACGGCATGCCTTACGTTCGCCATCGTCTCGAACGCGACGACCTGCGTGCATAGCGTCGCGTGCGGGCGCGACCGGTTGTCAGGGATGGTCAAGCGCACGCGCATCGAGGTCGCGACGTATTAACGGCTCGCACGATCAGGAGTATCGTTGCCGGAAATTCGCAACATGGGGTACGACCATGGCACTCGGCAACGACGTTCATCTCATTCCCGTCCGGCTCGACGCACTGCGTCCGACGCAAATGACGGTCGGCTATCGCGAAGTGAAAGCGAAGCGCAAGCACTGGAAGGCGCTCGACAAGCGTGCCCGCAAGGCCGCGATCGAGTCGCACTGGTTTCCGGCCGTCCTCGGCCCGGGCGGGCTGCACTACATCACCGACCATCACCATCTCGGCCTCGCGCTGATCGAGGAAGGGGAGGCGCGCGTGAATGCGATGCTGCTGAAGGATCTGTCCTGGCTCGACGACACGATCTTCTGGCGGATGATGGAACACAACCAGTGGGTGCATCCGTTCGGCGTGGACGGCTCGCGTCGCGACTACGCACATCTGCCGAAGGCGCTGACGGGGCTCGAGGACGATCCGTACCGAAGCCTCGCGGGCGAACTGCGCACGGCCGGCGGCTACGCGAAGGATGCGACGCCGTTCAGCGAATTCCTGTGGGCCGACTACCTGCGCCAGCACGTGACGCTCGACCAGATCCGCAAGAACTTCGCGAAGGCGCTCGACATCTCGCTGCGCCGCGCACACGAGCAGGACGCGCGCTATCTGCCCGGCTGGTCGGGTGTCATCGCTGTCAAACCCTGACCCGCACCCGGCGCCTACTGCCTCATGACGACCGCCCCGACCCGTCCGGATGCCGGCTTGCAGCATCCCGAGCATTTTGCTGCACTCGATGCGGCGCCGCCGCCGCCCACGCAGCGCATCGGCCTCGATGCGCTGGCCGGCCTGTCGATCGCCGGGTTGCTGATTCCCGAGGCGGTTGCGTACGCGGGTCTCGCCAACCTGCCGCCGCAGGCCGGTCTGATCGCGCTGCTGTCGGGGCTCGTCGTCTATGCGCTGACCGGCAGCAGTCGCTTTGCGATCGTGTCGTCGACGTCGTCGTCAGCGGCCGTGCTCGCCGCGACCGTGCTGGCCGAGTCGGGGATGGCGCTTGCCGCGCAGCTCGCGCTCGCGGCCGCGCTCGTCGCGATGACCGGCGTGCTGTTCATCCTGGCGGGCGTCGCGCGGCTCGGGGGCATGTCGGATTTCGTCGCGCGTCCGGTCCTGCGCGGTTTCACGTTCGGCCTGGCGCTGACGATCGTCATCAAGCAGCTGCCGAAGATTCTCGCGATCTCCGTGCAGCACAGCGATGCGCCGCGCGTCGCACTCGACCTCGTCACCGGTGCACCGCATGCAAACCTCGCGAGCGTCGCGCTCGGCGCGACCGCGCTCGCGCTGCTGTTCGTGCTCGGGCGGCGCTCGCGCGTGCCTGCGACGCTCGTCGTGATCGTGCTGTCGATCGCGGCCGGCTATGTGCTCGACTGGCAGCACTACGGGATCGCGATCGTCGGACACATCGATTTCCGGCATCTCGAATTCGGGCTGCCGCATCTCGACCGGAACGCATGGATGCAGACGGTCGAGCTCGCCTTCGCGCTGATGCTGATCCTGTATGCGGAGTCGTACGGATCGATTCGCAACTTCGCGCTGAAGCACGGCGACAGCGTGTCGGCGAACCGCGACCTGGTCGCGATCGGCTGCGCGAACCTCGTGTCGGGGCTGCTGCACGGAATGCCGGTCGGCGCGGGCTATTCGGCGACGTCCGCGAACGAGGCGGCCGGCGCGCAGTCGCGTTTCGCGGGCCTGTGGGCGGCCGGCGTGGTCGCGCTGATCGTGTGGCTGCTGCTGCCGCAACTCGCGCGCACGCCGGAGCCCGTGCTCGCGGCGATCGTGATCTTCGCGGTCAGCCACTCGCTGCATCCGTCGGTGTTCCGGCCGTATTGGGTCTGGCATCGCGACCGGCTCGTCGTGATCGCCGCGCTGCTCGCGGTGCTCGTGCTCGGCGTGCTGCACGGGCTGCTCGCGGCCATCGGCGTGAGCCTGCTGCTGACGCTGCGCAAGTTGTCGGAGCCGAACGTGAGCGTACTCGGCCGGCTGCGCGACGGGCACGACTTCGTCGACGTCGCGAATCACGACGATGCGAAGCCGGTCCCCGGTGTGCTGATCGTGCGGCCCGAGGCGCAGCTGTTCTTCGCGAACGCCGACCGGATGCTCAATCGCGTGCGCGCGCTGATGAAGGCCGCGCCCGATACGCATACCGTGATGCTGAGTCTCGAGGAAACGCCGGACGTCGACGGCACGACGATCGAGTCGTTGCGCACGTTCGCCGCCGAATGCGCGGCACGCGGGCTGCAGTTCGCGATCGTGCGGCTCAAGGAGCACGCGTTGCATGCGCTGCGTCGTGCGACCGACGATACGCTGCGCGACGATGCGATGTCCGAACTGAGTGTCGATGAGAGCCTGCAACTGCTGCAGGCGCGCGGTAACGGCGGGAAGCGTGGTGCGTGACCGGGCGGCGCGCATGCTCCGCCTGGCGTTTTCCGGTGCCGCCTGATTTTCGCGGCCGACCGTGTCGGCGAAGGCGGTCGGCACGCGGCGGTCGGCACGCCGAGCCGCGCGCCGACGCGCGCCACGTTCCAGCATGAACCGGCGACGACGCTGCGCCAGTGCCGCGCGTCATCACGAATGAAGTCGGTCAGCGCTTTGCCGAATACGGCCCGGCGGGGGAACGTCGTCGTTGTGTCGAAACCATGTACCGCGGCGTGTCGCGCGGCGGTGCGGCGGTTGGGGTGAACGGACGGGCAGGGCCGGTGTCGCGCGCGGCGGCGCGCCCGGCACCGCCCGGCACCGCCAGGAATCGCGGGTCGCGTCGCGCGATCAGCGCTGGCTGCTCCAGCCTTTGTAAGCCTTCACGTTGTCACGCGTGACGAGCGTCGGCTCGATCAGGATCATTGGATTCGCCGGCTTCTGGCCGTTCATGATCCCGTAGCCGACGTTCACGGCCTGCTGCGCCATCGCCCACGGATCCTGGCTCGACGATGCCTGCACGAGCGTGTTCGACTTCAGCGCCACCTCGATGTCG